>JBEBCJ010000218.1:0-3889 GCA_041157865.1 Bacteroidota bacterium | reverse complement strand
CACATGGGCTTACCGTTTTTATGGGGTCAGAATCTGACCCATTTTACTTCAAGACGTGCCCATTGATACAAACAAATGCAGAATGATCGGACACTGACGCAATAGTTGGGAGACTGCCTGCCGATGAGCTAGGATGCTGTTTACCTAGAAAACATTCCCCTCCCATAAAGCATAGCTCCAACGTGCTCCACGAAGTCCAATTCTTAAGTACTCCTTTCGCTCGGCAGAAATGCTCAAGTTGGAAACTCCGGATTCGAATGAGGAGATTAGCGAAGATACAGCGGCCTGAGAAGGATTCGAAGCAGCCAATGTGCTCAGGCTGTCGCACAGGTCCGACCAGTAGGCGACTTCAACTGCGTTCGTAGAACCATATGTCGACGAAAGATATGACTTAATTGCACTCATGGATTCTATGGATGTGTACGTTGACGAGACGGAATAGAAACTGGAGTAGGGAAAATAATAAGACACGCTATCGTAGCCGCGGTTGCTTAGGAACGCAACACTTAACGTATAGAATTGGGTGTGATCAATCGTCCCGTCGTTATTCAGCACAGCGTTCGATGTGAGGTATTTAACAAGTTCATTATGCAAGTAACCTACTGAATCAGATGTATTTGGCATTGAGTTGTATGGCGAGTTAGTTGTCCACGTCGAAGGAGTACTGGGGCCAACCAATAATGGCCGGAGTCCACGTGCTGTACCCCAGGAAGCTGTTCCACCTCCAACAATTGCGCCAACAACACCACCAAACAGAGCTCCCTTTGGACCGAGAGTTGCGCCTATAAGTCCGCCAGCCTTGGAACCTGCCCACATGCCGGAACCATCAGCAACAATAGTGGTCGATACATCCATGAAGTCATCGAATGACCATGAAACTATGCGAGCACCTTTACCGTGCGCTCCGTTCTTGTTCAGAGGCTCACATGGAGACTCGATATCGGCGCAACTGGAAACAACCAGACTGACGCACAGGGATAAGAAAAGCATGTTCTTGGCACATGAATTTTGCATTTTAAACGACTTCCTAAAGTGTAAAAAAACAGTTAACTGCTTGGTGTCTGAATGGCCTTGACTAATGACTGAAGCATAACCTGTGGCAGCCCGAATTGGGACAACGTGATGGAATGCACCCCGTCGGTTATCATAATGGAACCCCAAAATGATACTGGTCGATACTCCCAGATAGTAATTGCGCTCAGTGAAAACACAGTGTTTTTTCTAAACAAACGTGAAACCTCTAACACGCCATCATGAATTCTCCAAACCGGTGGATTGCCTTTTACGAGGTATTGAAACTCACCTAAGGCTCCCACTATAAATAGCCCTAGACCTAACGAAAGAAAAAGGGAAAGCATGATCTCATCTGAAGCACGAATTCCCGTTATTGAGATACCGATCAAGATCAGATATAGCAGTGCGTGGGCTGTTCTGCACTGTAACGAGACGCGATGTTCATTCATAAATACTGCTCCAATGTTTACAGGTCATCTTGTAACGTTTTCGTTGAATCAAAGAAACAGCTACATAGTGGATTGAAAACTGTGTGCAATGTGCAGTTGTTGAATCCTACCGAAGCTTGCTGTCGAACGGTAACATCGGCATCTTGCCGAATCGTTTGAGTACGACTGTACCGCTGAGTTGCACGCTGCCGTCTTTTCTGCTGTCCAGATGTTGATGCACCGAGCCAAAATGATTACTGCGAGTAGATTTGTCATATTGAGCTCATTGATCAATGAGGATTGAATCAAAATTCAAATATGGAGCAACTGTTACTTGGTCGTGATACATCTATGCATGTCAAATCCTCATCGCTAATAAGGCATAAATATTGTTGTGTGGTCTATTATGATGTTGGACCATTAGTAAGTCGAAGTTTCAACCTCTAGGAGGTCCAATGAGAAAGAGTCATTTCAGCGATGAGCAGATCGTCAAGATCGTGCGCGAATCGCACGCCGAGGGCGTGCCTGAGACAGCGAAGAAGTACAAGGTCTCGAAGAATTCGATCTACATCTGGCGCAAGAAGTTTGACACTATGGAGCCTAACCAGGTATCTGAGCTCAAGCGCATCATGCAGGAGAATGCGCGCCTAAAGAAGCTCGTGGCCGAGCGCGAGCACTGCTTACGTACAAGTATCGCATGCCTGATCGTGACCAACCGCTGCTTCAAGCAATCACCGATGTGATCGCTGCACATCCCACGTGGGGCATACGCTTGATTCATGGCTGGTTGTGCAGGCAAGGCCTGGCGGTATCGTTTTCGAGACTACGGCGCGTGTATCGGCAGTTAGGCTATGCAGCACAGTGGCGAAGGCGTCGCAAGAAGATCCGCCGCCAGCAGAGAGTCAATCCCGTGGCAGTGCGGCCACATGATGTCTGGTGTATGGACTTTGCTGAAGACACGCTCATCAATGGACGGCGATTCATGGCACTGCTCGTCAAGGACGAAGCCACGGCGTTTGGCTTAGCCATTCGTGTTGCACCCTCGTTCAATGCAGTTGACCTAGAGAATGTTCTTGACGAACTCGTTGCCAAGCATGGCAGTCCTGGCTTCATCAGATCAGACAATGGAGGTTAGCTTATCTCTTTTAACATTCAACGCTGGGCACAGCGCCGAAACATTACGCTTGCCTACGTTCAACCTGGCAAACCGTGGCAGAACGGATTTGCAGAGAGCTTCGTCGGCACGTATCGCACGGAAGTTCTCAATGCAGAGGTGTTTCATTCAATCAACGAAACCGATGTTGTCTCAAGATCATGGCTACACATGTACAGCCATGAGCGTCCTCACAGTAAGCACAACTATCTACCACCAGCGTCTGCTTTCACAACATGTGCAGCATGATCACTATTTTCTAAACATTGAATTGGTCTAAATAATCGACCCTACTCAAAGCATAAGTTGGCAACTGCCTATAGCAACTTTGTAACTTGTTTGAGTAATGCCGATTCTCCCAAAAGTCGATTCGTTGGGGCCAGCCATATGGCGCATATTCGCGCTTTCGGTTTGAAATACGATTGTACAATACTTCCAGATCCGCATCCAAGAAAAACAACACGGCGGCCTTTGGCAGATCTAGAGCGCATTACTTTTCCAGCGCAACATTTATCGGTATATCATGAAGTACATTCAGGTAAACAATGTCACTTAGTGCATATCTATCCGCAATCACATGATATCCCGCCGCGAGGGCAGGCGACGTCAGCTTTTGTGCAACCTTCGTCTTATCGGTCATGTATGCGCGAAGTACACGATCCCTAGTCTTGAAATCCTGACTCCCAAATGTGCGGGAGTGAATGATTTCCCGAGCCGCGGTTATGTCAAACCAAGCGTGTTTACCATGAGTAAATGTCATCGTAGGATCCAACTCTCTAAACAGTCGCTGTCTTATGGTACTTTTACCTGTTCCATCTACTCCTTCAAGTACAATGAACATGAATTAGTCAAAGCTCAATTTATGTATGGCGCCCTCATGACCGGAACCCAAAATCTCAGTCGCTACTGCTAACGGAACCCAAAAGTATGCAAGACGAATTCCCTTATCCATAGTTCCCGATGTTACTACGTGTAGAAACGGTAGTAATGAAACATCTGGCGGACGAATAACAACGAAGTGTCGATCGTGAATATTTTTTGAGTCCCATGCCGGCTCAAAATCCGTCCGTGTGGCCACCTCTGCCTTTCCTGACAAGAGCATACCACTCTCTTCATGCAATTCGCGGAAGGCTGCCTCAATAATCTCCTCGTTCTCTTCTATCGACCCACCAGGTACCTGTATACCTGCATCCGGAAAATCACAATGCCAGTTCACGAGGAGGTGTCCTTGGGCAATCACATAAACGATTACTTTCGCCTGCCTCGGCTTCGAAATGTCACTGTTCACCATTTT
>JBEBCJ010000217.1:0-5464 GCA_041157865.1 Bacteroidota bacterium | reverse complement strand
CGATGTCCAGCGTCTTGCTGATCAGGAGATTCGCGATGTTCCAGTTACCATTCCTGAAGGAATGGGGATGGCCGATGTCATCATTCGTCCGTCTCATGTAACCATTACAGTACGAGGGGGCGTAGACAACATCGCCAAGATCACAAGAGACGATGTTACCGTGGAGGTTGATGCCAGCGGGCGAACAGGATACGTTGTCCCTAAGGTGGGCTTGCGGCAAACCGCAAGAGTTGTAAGCATCACTCCCCGCATGGTTCACGTGGTTCGTGTGGCCAGACGGTAGGCTTACACGCTTATTTGTTCGCGGACCAGAAGCGAGGAATCTCCGTAGGACAAGAACCGATAGTCGTTGGATAGTGCTGCATCATAAACATGTTTCCAGTTATCCTGGCCAACAAAAGCTGCAACCAACAGCATGAGTGTGTTACCCGGTTGATGGAAATTGGTAATCAGCGCATCAACTGATGAAATCCTGCATCCTGGTGCCAACATAATGCTCGTGCTTCCCCAGAGGTTCGTCAGATTGTGCGCATCCATCCAGGTAGCCAGAGCGGCAAACGAAGCTCTTCGGTCGACATCCCAAAGCGAGGTGTCGAAGGCCGACCATTGATCTACGTGCAGATCACTCGGATCTGGGTCATGTCCGCATACTATCGAAGCCCCAAGCGTATGCAGGGACTCCAACGTGCGGAGTGACGTTGTCCCGACCGCAGTGATCCATGGCTCATGAGACGCAGCGTTAGCATGAATGCGAGCAAGCGACTGGCGCGACACGCCGAAACGCTCCGAATGCATCACATGGTCACGGGCATCTGTTGCGCTAACAGGCTGGAAGGTCCCGAGACCAACATGCAGTGTCAGCAATACGGTCTCGATAGCGCGCTGATCGATCTGATCAAAAACCCTCTGCGTAAAGTGCAGTCCTGCTGTCGGTGCTGCAACCGAGCCCTGCTCCTTTGCATAGACTGTTTGGTATCGTTCTGTGTCAACGAGTTCTACATTCCGATGAATGTATGGTGGCAGCGGCAGCCGCCCGATCTCCTCGAGGAGTGCTGCCAAATGCTTGCCCCCTTGCCAATCAAGCCTTACAACAGCCTGCGTTCCATTGCGTTCGACAATGGTGATCTGCAATCCAGACTGATCATGGGTAAGCACCATGCCGGACTTGACATTACGTCCGCCCACCATGGAATTCCATGTACTGGTCCCTATTGCCTGCAGCGCAGCAACGGGATCGACCGAAGGGATCATGGGGTCAATAAGTAAGACCTCTACACGTCCACCCGATGGTTTTGATGCCACAATCCTTGCTGCGATCACCCGCGTTGAGTTCACAACCAGCAGTGAGTTTCGTGGAAGGAGTGAGGCTACATCCCGAAAATGATGATGAGCAATCGTTTGTTCGGCAGCTGAATACAGCAACAGTTTGCTGGCATCACGCTCTTCAAGGGGGTATTCGGCTATCCTGTCTGGCGGCAGATCGTATGAATACCGCTGAATATCTATGCTTGGAATGTCATTCTTCGGCACGAATACCTCTAGTTTTGTGACGTCGCTTGAAGGGGCTCTGAAACCCGGCTGTCGAATGTTGGTCACAATCAACAGAACGTACAGCCAATTGTTTACCTACCTATTCAATTCATATGCAAGATACTCATCAGCCAATCCCACCACCGCCATCCTATGATGGTGGTAAGAAACGCACACGTTGGTGGATACCCGTCCTTGTGGTGGGCGGTATCATTCTTGTTCCAGTGATCACACTGCTGATCTTCGCGGTATTCATCGGCGGCCTTGTAGCTGGGCTTGGTGAAGGCAGCGAGGCAAAGCCTTTGGCCGAATCGTCGGTGCTTGTTGTTGACCTCTCAGGAGGACTTCCAGAGTATGCGATCGACATGCCATTCTCGCTCGGTGACGCGCCAAAGGGGCCTTCGCTCTACCAGACACTTACAGCAATAGAGCGTGCTAGCAGCGACGAGAAGATCAAGGGCATCTATATCCGTAATGGTGGTTCAGGCATGGGCATGGCCAAGCTTACCGAAGTGCGGGATGCTCTCATGGAGTTTAAGAAATCGCGCAAGTTTGTGTACGCCTTTATCGACAACGGCACGAAGTCCCATTACTATCTGGCAACCGTTGCCGACAGCATCTTCATGCCTCAGGAAGGACTCTTGGAGTTCAATGCATTTGGTGCTTCTGCACCGTTCATGAAGGGTCTCTTCGACAACGTAGGTGTAACGTGGCACGTCGAACAATTCGAGGAGTACAAGTCTGCTGCCGAGACGATGTCTCGCGAGAGCTGGTCTGCGCCTGCCAAAGAAGAGGTTCGTGCGCTCATCGAACAACGGCAGTCAATGTTTGCAAACGCCGTTGCTTCTGCACGTAAACTATCGGCTGAAGATGTGATTTCCATGATGAGCCGTGGAATGTATGTCCCGGATTCACTCCTGAAGTACAAGCTCATTGACGGTTTCGCGCGTGAAGCCGAACTTAAGGAGCGTATTCAGCGTCGCATAGATCCTACAGTGACGGACGCTCATCCGAGAATGGAATCCGTATCGATAGCACGCTATCTTGAGGTTAGCGAGGATCCATCTGCAACAGCAGAAAAGGGTATTGCCATCGTGTACGCAAGTGGTGCAATCAGCGAAGGCGTTAACAAGAATGCATTTGATCCATCAGGGATTTACTCTCGTACGCTTATCAAAGATCTTCGCGCAGCGGCAGCAGACGATGACGTTGACGCAATTCTCCTGCGAATCGATTCGCCAGGGGGCTCGGCATATGCCTCAGACGAGATATGGGCAGTGATACGTGAGATCCGCACAAAGAAGCCGGTGATAGCCTCGATGAGCGACGTAGCTGCCTCGGGTGGTTACTACATTGCAATGGCGTGCGACACGATCGTTACCCACCCGGCAACGATCACAGGGTCCATCGGTGTGATCATGGCCATTCCGAACTTTACCGGAGCAGCATCAAAGATTGGCGTAACAGTAGATACGGTATCCATGGGTGCATCGGCAAACTTTATGAACCCACTCATGCCCCTTACCGATGCCGACAAGGCCCAGCTGCGTGCATTAGGCGGTGGGATCTACAAACGTTTTGTTGAGAAGGTCGCATCATCACGCAAGAAAGAGTTTGAGGCCACACGATTGCTTGCTCGTGGACGCGTCTGGACAGGAGAAGCAGCCCTATCGGCTGGATTGGCAGACGTCTCCGGTGGCATCAAACAGGCAATTGCCATAACGAAACAGCGAATTGGTCTGAAGCCAACCGACAAGGTGGATATCTCTACATACCCAAGTTCGGAAGACGGGATTGCGGCCATTTTGCGAATGTTCAATATCGATGACGACGAAGATGCCTCTGCCAGCGCAGCCAGCAGTATGATCAGAGGTCTTGGAGCAACCGTGATTGGCAAGATTCGTGGAACCGATGCGGTTGCCGACCGTGTTTACCAGCAGTTGCCGGTCGGGTTGCGTCAGCAAGCGGCATACTCAATGCAGCTGGCGGATGTAGCAGTAAAAGACCGAGTGGTCATGGCACTGCCGATGATATATCCATTGGACTGATCTACGCATTTGGGGTGTTCACCACGCATCCCGAAAGCACAATGCGGATCATGCTCCTGCACAACGGCGTTTACCTGAAAAGGTAAGCGCCGTTCTTCGTTAAGCCCGTATCTTTGCATCATGAATCTTGAGACATTCCCTAATCCTCGACCTGGACGCCGGTTTACGATTACACATGTTAACCCGGAGTTCACCTCGGTATGCCCCAAGACGGGCCTTCCCGACTTTGGAACGATCACTGTTGAGTACATCCCAAACGAAACGTGCATCGAACTCAAAGCCCTGAAGTATTACTATTTCGACTATCGTCAGCGCGGCATCTTCTATGAAGCTGTAACAAATCAGATCCTCGACGATCTGGTTGCGGCATGCGATCCACTTTGGATGCGGGTCACAGCAGACTGGAAGGCTCGCGGCGGTATCAACAGCACGATCGTTGCCGAGCATACAAAGGGTTAACAATGCGAACCACGATCTCCAAGCAGTTCCGTTGGGAGATGGGGCACCGTCTTCCTATGCACAAGGGGCTGTGTCGCAATATCCATGGTCATTCCTACGAGGCGCACATCGTTCTTAGTGGCGAACTTGATGACCAGGGCATGGTCATGGACTACTTTGACATGAAGGGGCTTATCCAATCAAAGGTCGACGAGTTAGATCATGCGTTTTTATGTGATGCATCAGATGCTGTTGTATTAGAGTTTTTGAAAGAGCAGAGTTTGAAGCATGTGATCGTGGACTTTCCGACAACTGCAGAGAATATTGCACACATGTTGTGTGAGCACGTCATCTCGAGACTCCCATCCGACCATCGCCTCGACACGGTCAAGATCCGTGTTTTTGAAACTGAAAAAACCTACGCGGAAGTAGAGCAACGTTTATGAGTGTACGTGTCCGGTTTGCCCCCTCTCCAACAGGCTTTCTGCACATTGGCAGTTTGCGCACGGCTCTCTACAATTACCTGTTTGCTAAGCATCACGGCGGTACGTGCATCCTACGTATCGAGGACACCGACAGGACTCGATTTGTCGAGGGTGCCATAGAAGAACAGATCAGCTCTCTGGCATGGGCAGGCGTTACGTTTGATGAGGGTCCGCACGTTGGTGGAGACCACGGTCCATACACCCAAAGTGAGCGTTTCGATCTCTACCGGGAATATGGGATGAAGCTGGTTGCAAACGGCACGGCTTACTATGCCTTCGATACATCGGAAGAGCTCGATGCCATGCGTGCACGGCAACAAAATGCTGGCATTGCACCCAAGTACGACCGTTCGTCGATGCGTAATCAATACACGCTGGGCGAGCTTGAAACTGCAAGACTTCTGGCCGAGAATGCTGCACATGTGATCCGACTCAAGGTGCCATTGCAGCAGGATATCAGATTCAACGATCTAATCCGCGGCGAAGTAGTCGTAAACGGACGTGAGATTGATGACCAGATCCTATTGAAGAGCGACGGGTTTCCTACCTATCACCTTGCAAACGTGGTCGATGATCACCTGATGGAGATAACGCATGTGATCAGGGCCGAGGAATGGCTGCCGTCTACGCCGAAGCACATCATCCTCTACCAAGCTTTTGGTTGGGAGCCGCCAAAGTTTGCTCATGTGCCGCTTCTGCTCAATCCAGATCGTTCCAAGATGAGTAAGCGTCATGGCGACGTCATGGTGCGCGACTTTGCGACAAAGGGATTCTTCCCCGATGCACTTGTGAACTTTGTAGCTCTTTGCGGCTGGAATCCAGGAACGGACAATGAGTTCTTCTCAATGCAAGAGCTTATCGATGCATTTACACTTGAGCGTGTAAACAAAGCTGGGGCTGTCTTCGATTATCAAAAGCTGAATTGGATGAACGGCGAGTACCTTAAGAATCGAAATGTCCATG
>JBEBCJ010000216.1:0-6685 GCA_041157865.1 Bacteroidota bacterium | reverse complement strand
TCATATGTGCGTTTGCCAAGGCATGCACAACGGCTTGCTGCATCACAAGAAAGACGCTTCGTTCGTCGTCGAACTTTACTTCGTGCTTCTGAGGGTGAATATTGACATCAATGCGTTCTGGATCAATGTCGATCCAAAGCGCGAAGACAGGATGTTCGCGATCATTGACAAGATGTTCAAAGCACTGGACAACAGAATAACTCAGTGATTTGCTCTGAATACACCTACCATTCAGAAAGAGATACTGTCCGCTGCGATTCTTGCGGGCCGCATCCTGGCGTCCTACATAACCTTGAACCCAGATACCCTGCTCCTGGGCTTCAACGCGGATCAGCTGATCCTGACCAACATTACGAAGCACATGGCAGATGCGTTGCTGCGGCGTCTCTGCTGGAAGATCAAACACAACTGACGTGCCGTCGTAGAGAACAAATCGTATGTCTGGTCGCGCAATGGCCAGTTTCTGGATCGTCTCACTGATATAGCGAAACTCAGTCAACGCCGACTTGAGAAACTTTCGGCGGGCTGGAACATTTGAAAACAAATTCAGCACGGTGATCGATGTACCAACGCGCGCTGACGATGCGCTCACTGTCGGTTTGCTTCCTGGTCGTGAGTAGAGCGTCCACCCGTGAGTTTCTTCGGGTTCCGATGTAGCTATCTCTACCTCAGCTACCGCTGCAATCGAGGCAAGTGCCTCACCACGAAATCCGAGTGTTTGTATCGCATGAAGGTCGTCTTCATGCGCGATCTTACTGGTGGCGTGACGAACAATTGAAAGCTCAAGATCTGTCTTCGACATTCCGATGCCGTTGTCAACTATCTGTATCGAACGCAAGCCCCCTTCATGAACAACCACACTGATGCTCGATGCTCCTGCATCGATGGCATTCTCTACAAGTTCCTTTACCACCGACTCCGGACGCTGTACGACCTCGCCGGCTGCGATTTGATTGGCCAGATGTTCAGAGAGTATACGTATGCGCTGCTCACTCATACCGGTCTATCCCCTTCAATGGTGATAAGGGGCAGTCCAAGGAACGGCCTGATCCACCGTGAGCGCATGCGAGCAACATTCATATACTCCGAAGTGCCGATGATTGCCGGCGTTTGGTTATTGACTCTCCACGTACTTACATATCGTTGATAGAACGGACTGTCCTCGCATGTCTGTGCGTTGTCGCAGACGACCTCCATCGGACCTTGCTCGTCAGAACTACCCCGCAGGATGATCTGCTTATAGAACGCCAAGCCCATAGCACTGATAGAGCGATGTCTGAATGAGATCTCTACATCGGCCCATGGTTTGATCAAACCGTTGTCGTTTACTTCATAGACTGCATTCATGGTATCTGGCGAACCGGGTGTAGAAAGAAAGACAATCGTCGTATCAGCCGTGTGAACTCGTCCCCAGTACCAATCAGTGTAATCTCTGTGCATCTGCCTACTGCCCATATTGTGATCATGGTAGGCCATAACCCTTGCCTTGTGCTGCAGGACCAAGGTGTCATGCTCGTGCAGCTTGAGGTCGAATTCGGCGTTCATTCGCGGGCATGCCAAGACCCAACCATGTGCTTGAGCAAATGTGGATTGTGCTGTTGACGGCTTAGACGATGCGTCTCCAGTAATCGTGAGCTCTATTGTACGTCCGTCGCTATCACAAGGAACATTTGCTGTGGCCCGAAGAACTCCAGAGCCATCAATTGACAGGCTGGCCCCCTTCATCTGAACATTAGTGCTGTTGCTGTCGAACAATGTATGTTCGAGAGGCTGCTCGGTGAAGGAGAATGCGATGCGAACGCCCCTGTGGTATATGCTTACTGCACAGCCAGCGCGCATCGAGTGCGGATCCCGCAGGTACGTAGGCGACATCGGAATGCCTCGAAACACAATGTATACAATGCCCCACTCGCCGCATGGCGAGACCGCATCAACGTACCACCATTCATAGGCGCCCGGGCCATCAAGCTGGTGACAGGTGTTATGTGTGATGCCTTGCAGTACTTGCATGTGAATAATATTCTCGTGGCATCAAAAGTACCGAATGTGCCTGGTTCGTAGCTTCGACGTCATGCCAATTGAACAACTTTTGCAACCGTGGACGCTCGTGTGCTTCGCACTGGCAGCAATGGCAACAACATTCCTGGGCTTTGCACTCTGCAATACTCGTCTTGTTGCTGGTCTTCCCAAGGATGCCGCGAAGCCCTCGATAAAGGTTTCCGTGCTTATCCCTGCTCGAAATGAGCAACGGTGCATCGAAGCCTGCGTTCGGTCAGTTTGCCAGCAGGATGTTGATGATCTCGAGGTGATCGTCCTCAATGATCAGTCGGAAGACGAAACAGGGCCAATACTCGAGCGCCTGGCTGATGAGTTTAGCAATCTGCAGGTCATCCAGGGGTTGCCGTTGCCTCCTGGCTGGGTTGGCAAGGTATGGGCATGTCATAATCTTTCTATGGCAGCCACAGGAGATATTCTCATCTTTACTGACGCTGACACAGTTCATCGTCAAGGTGTTATCGCTCGAAGCATTGGGGCTATGCAAAAGTACGATCTGGCAATGCTTTCACTTATTCCGCGGCAGATCATGACAACCTTTGCCGAGCATGCCGTGATTCCCATCGTACACATGATATTCTTCGCGACCATGCTGAATTTTCGGCGAATAGGTTTTGGTAGGACAACTCCATTGGCTGCCATTGGACAGTTCATAGCATTCACTCGTAAGGGGTATCAACAACTGGGCGGACATGAGCGCGTCCGCTCTTCACTGGTCGAAGACGTATTCTTGGCTAAAGCCGCGGCCA
The DNA here is from genome assembly GCA_041157865.1 of Bacteroidota bacterium. Taxonomy (GTDB): domain Bacteria; phylum Bacteroidota; class Ignavibacteria; order Kapaibacteriales; family Kapaibacteriaceae; genus UBA10438. The sequence goes on along the minus strand of JBEBCJ010000216.1, from coordinate 3,881 downwards.
GCGATGGCATCCGCTTTGCATTGGCCGACGGTACAGATGCCATTGACTGCCACATGTATACCTCAGCACAAGAGGTAACGCAGGGATTCTCAAAGAACCTCTTTCCGGCGATGCAACACAATATCGCGCTGATGGCGGCGTTCCTGCTTCTGCAGTTTGGCCTATACATAGCGCCATTGCCCATGCTGGCAGCTGCACTCGTTTCGACATCTGCCCCTGAAACGCTGATCATACTGTACACGATAACAACAACACTCTTCATTCGATTGATTGTTAGCACACGCTTCGCCATGCCGTCATGGCATGCACTGATTCAGCCCGTCACTGCGCTCTGGTGCATACTCATCTGCCTGAACTCCGTGCGATGGGCTTACTCACGATCAGGCTCCCAGTGGAAGGGGCGATCATACGCTCGAAAGGACCTACGCTAATGCACAATCGTGAACGTGATGACCGCTTTGTAGACTTGCTTCTACTTCGTATGAATCCACCTTCCGATAGTAGAGATCGACCCTACTACACAACGGGCTCGATACTTTCAGCGGCAATGATACGTGTTGCGATACTCGGTATCGCCTCCATGGTGCTGAGCAACTATGCCTCTGCGACGGCAACATGGTGGTTTGCAATGCTGAGCATCTGGGGACTTGGGATCTACCCTGCCTGGCTGCAGTATCAACGTTTTAATGAGAGTGTCGAGCAGATCGAAGATGGCTCGCTGTGCGGTGCGTGCAGGCACTTCAACCCTACCAACCAACTTTGCTCTGTGCTTGATGAGCACGTAGTGCATGCAGACCTTCCACCGTGCGAGGGACAGGGTTGGGAGCCACGTTAATCTACTTCTTGAGCTGTTGAACGGTTGTTAACCTATACAATCCGGAATCCTCAACCTTAAAGACAAATACGCGCCGTACGCTGTTCGTGTAAATCCACGTCTCAGCCTGTTCTCCATCCTTGGTGATCTTGCGATCGGTCTTGGTTGGAGCCCCGTACAGAACGAAAACTTTGCCTCTGTCTGTGAATGCACCGTCGGGTTCTGTCAAGGTAGCATATGCGTAGGAGGCCTTATCAACGCGACGATAGTATTCTGCCATGTGCTCATTATGTGCCGTCTCTGCGGTCTTGTCTTGCCGTTTCCACCACTCCATGAGTTTTTCACGCTGCTCTGCATCGTTGCCGTCGCGTAGACTATCCAATACATCCTCGGGACAGATGTATGCAAGGACATCAAGCGCATAGGATAGCGAGCGAAGCGACATTGGCATAGACTCCCACTCCACTACGAAGGACGATCGTAGTGTGTCCTTCGTACCGTTCGGGACCAAAGTCATCACGTAGCGCCCCGGCACAACATCGCTTGCATTGATTGGGATCACAAGGCATCTGCTCTTTTGCTCACCGTTCGTTACGTCAAGCAGCCCGTCGGCCCGTGGCTTGACGTCTGTTCCGCGATTGATTGCCGTGGTATGAATATCTACCCCCGACCACCAGCGAATGTCGCCGTCCTGATAAGGCAGTTGTCGTATCCAAACATCATACGAAGCACTACTCGTTATTGGAACAATGGCCACTACAGCCATGCGACCTGCAGGAAAGGGCATGTTGCCGTTATAGACGCACGGACGTAGCACGTCGTATTCCTGGGTGACTGCCTGCGTAAACACCACTGAAATAGAACTGTTTGACTGCTGCTCACGCTTGGGGATGTAGGTCTTCGGCAGAACAATACGACGTTGCTGACTTTCCCGGCTTTTGATTGACTCAACAGTGATCGTATACTGGCCTGCTGCAAGCGATAGCTGGGCATCACCGCGATGAAACTCAACAGAATCTGCGAGACTCTCGTAAGAGTTTACGAACACTGTATCGGAAAATCGAACTCGCTGGCGGACAACACCTACAGCATCGCGCGCTTCTATGCTGAGGGCCAGCACGGAGTAATAGTTGCCGCGCTGTTCCTGTATGGAGTTGACCTTCGAGAAGACCAGTGATGCCTTATTAAACCTGAGCCCAACATGGACATCAGCGCTATCTGAATCAACGCGCGGAATGATAATCGCGTCCGCATACAATGGGTCTCCAAGAGTTTGCACCTGCCGGACCCTTGCTGCCTGCCGTTGGGCCAGAGCAGCTTCGGTGCACAGCAACAGGATTATCAGCGTTTGTGCAACAAGCCTCATGAATACCGTCCAGAGGAAAGTTCATCTATCACCCGCTGAAGAATCACAGCAGCCGCTACCTGGTCCTTGACACCCTTTGTTTGTCTCTTCTTCTTCTTCATTCCAGAGGACACCATGATGGCGCGTGCATCCCTTGTTGAGAATGCTTCATCTGCTGTTACCACCGGGACGCTGGCACGGGCACTGAGATCGTTGACAAAGCCGTAGATCGCCTCGATTATCGGGGTTATCCGTCCGTCATGATGCTCAGGAACACCAACGATAATCACCTCGATCCTATCCGTGACAGCTTGACGCAAGACGTGATCAACAAGATGCTCATCTGATTCGATCACAGGTCTGCTTGAGACAACAATGTGCATTTCGTCACAGACCGCAACGCCAGCGCGCCGTTGGCCATAATCAATGGCCATCAGCCGCTTACCCCGTATGATCTCCGCAGTAACTCGGTTCATCCAGTGCGCTCCGACGATGTTAATCGTACCACGTCTTTCGGGTCCATTTCGTGTGGTATACGGAAGGTTACCTGAGTACCCTTTCCGGGCTCGCTTGTTACTCGGATCGACCCACCATGCAGCTTCATCACATGGTGCATGATCATTGTGCCAATTCCATGACCACTGCCATCATGAGCTGTAGAAAAATAGGGTTTCATCATGTTGGACATTGTCTCTGGGTCCATGCCGATGCCGGTGTCGCTTACCGAGATAAATACATGTAAGCGGTCATGCCAGGTAGCGATCTCAACAACGCCATCCTGACCCCGAAGCGCTTTGATGGCATTCTCAACTGCGTTACGCACCGCACGGGCAACCTTCATGCGGTCAACATTCATCATCGTCCCACGCAGCTTCATAGAAAACCGGACATGCGGGAACATGTCGGAGTCGAATTCATGGCGTATCTCTGTGCAAAGCTCTGCGCTGTGCACGGGTACGCGCTGGAGTTCGTCTGTTCGTCCGATTGACAGAAGGTCGCGTACACGATCAATCAGCACGCCCACCTGAAACAATATCCTTCGCTTACGCTCAGAGGCATTGGAATGCTCATCTGCCGGTAGTTGCTCTGCATTCAGCCGTATGGTAGAAAGATTTGTCTGCATATCGTGCGCAAGCTGAGCCCAGTTCACAAGCCTACGCTGCTCAAGGGTCTCCGTGATATCAATGCCCGTAACAATCGAACCGCGTGCCGTACCGAACAAACCCACCAACGGCGTTGACGAAAAAATGTACTCGCGAACATCCTCACCAGACTGCACAACAATCCGCTTGTTTGGTTCGGACCGAGATTGATTCAGTGCATCAAGTTCACCGACTAACTGCTCAAGCCCAGGCTGCTGCATGTATGCTCGAAAGTGCCTACCCATCGGCACATTCGGGGTGATTCTCAACAATCCGGCAGCGCGTTCATTCACCCGCAGGAGCCTGCCGCTGGAGTCTATGGAGAAGACTAGCCCCATTGCAGGGGAATCAATGATACCATCAAGAAGTCTGCGCTGGCGGCGATTGAGCACCCAGACAAAGAGAAGACTGCCAATAAAGAGCATCGGCACTACATATCGCAGTGTTGCATCAAATCCTCGAACAACGTACCAGAGTGGCTGCTGCTTTCGCTGCAGGAGCATTGTTGTTCTTCCAACGGCCACAACCACGTGTTGACCATTCTCGCTTGCAACAAGGCGGTAAGCTGTGCCTGCAACCG
>JBEBCJ010000215.1:0-4918 GCA_041157865.1 Bacteroidota bacterium | reverse complement strand
CAACGCAAGCGGTGCAGGTAATCTGAACTATACGTCATCGCAGAATGAAACTGTCGCGCTGCAAAGCATTCACATTGAAGCTGAAGACGATGTTACGGTCTATGCTCTCAATCAGGCAACGCTTACAAGCGAGGCATTCATGGTCTTGCCTACTGATGCATTGTCGGACGACTACATGGTTGTTGCCTATAATTCGGATGTGCGGCTGAACGGTTCCACGCCAAACCAGACCTCGACACCATCGCAATTCGTTATTGTGGCAACAGAAGACAGTACCACGGTAGAGATCACGCCTTCTGTGCCAACGGTGTTGAACCGAACGCGCAAGACCGTTGCGGTGATCCTTAACCAAGGAGAAAGTTATTTGGTGCAGGCCGATCCACGCAGCGGCGCAACGAATGATCTTACTGGGACCATTGTCCGTTCTGATAGGCCGGTCGCCGTCTTCGGTGGACAGCAGCGTGCGATCGTGCCAATACAGGATGTACAAAACCTTGGATCTCGCGACTGTCTTATTGAGCAGATGACGCCCATCCGTACGTGGGGTAAAAGTGCCTATGTAACGCCGTTTGCACGGTCGAGCAACGAACTCAATGTTGGTACGGACTTGTACCGTGTGATAGCTGCCTTTGATTCGACGGAAGTCTATATCGATGATCAGTTTCAGCAAATGCTCATGAGTGGGCAGGTGATGGAGCGGCCACTGCTGAATGCCCATCTAATTCGCACAACCAATCCGAGTATCACTGTACAGTACAAGAAGACGAGCGGTATTGGCGGTGGCCAGGACATTACTCGCCGCGGAGATCCAGCGATGATGCTTGTGCCCCCTGCCGAGCAGTTCATGGACAAGTATCGTTTTATCAGTATCCAGGCATACATCTATGACTTCGTTGGTGGCAGGATACAAGCAGTAGACAGTGTCTATCTCGAGCAGTGGCTCAATGTTGTTATACCCACAGTACGGTTGGGGTCGCTTAGTATTGATGGCGTTCCTGTGGACCAAACCAAGTTCCTACCGATTGGCAGTTCGACCTATTCATGGGCTCGACTACCAATGCGCGACGGAGTGCATGAGATCAAAGCCGATACCAATTTCGGGATCTATGTCTATGGATACGGAGATGCCAACTCATATGGTTACATAGGGGGCATGTCATTCCGTCCACTCGATGTATACCCACCCAAACTCGTTGGTGAGGTACGCTGCTACGAGTTTAATGGAGCCATGACAGACTCCGTCCTTGGCGACTCGAAGATTCAGACATATAACGTGATCTCTACGCCCGAAATGAACACGACCTATACGGTTCCGTCGTTCAATCCGCCCCAGGCAAAAGTGCCCATTACGATATCTCTTCGAAACAAGTACCTCGACGGCAGTGCAATTGTGGAGATCAAAGACTTCGTAGAACAGAAGTCCCAGTTTACAGTTCAGATTCCCGGTTTTACCGTAAGCCCCGTTTCGCATCGAGAGGACACCTCGAAGACCGAAACGCGCAACTACGTTGTGCCGATTGGTCGAACAAAGTGCGACTCCTTCGAGATAGAGAATTACGGGAAGTATCCACAAACCATCACCAAGATCACGCTTCCAGGCTTGATGAACTTAGGCTCTCCGACGCTGCCTATAACGATTCAGCCAGGTGAGCGAGTCAAGGTTCAGTACTGTCACAAGGGTGTTACGCAGCAAACCTTTGAGGGGGCTGTGATTATCAGTGATTCATGTTCGGATAGAAACGTTCTCAACTTGATCGTCGAGGAGCGCGATGATCGTGAAGGTCCGAAGATTCTTGAAGACAGAGACTCCTGCAAGACAACATTCACCGTACAGATCTCCGATGAAGTGGGTTCGGACCTTGGTCTCGAGCGCGCCAGAATACTGGACTCATTGTTGGTCAATTGTAGGGTCGTGCTCAGCGACTCAACGCTTGTAGACAGAACATATACGGTGGAGATCATCGATGGCTACCGAGATGCAATTGTTGGTTTCGAGGCCATCGACTCTGCAGGTAATGTCACGCGCCGGATCGACACGATCCCCGGCTTTTCGATGTCGATCAATGGGAGTTATGACATTACTCAGACCTATGACATGGGCATCAGAACTATTGGCGAATTGTACTGCGACACGTTAAGGCTCGAGAACATCGGAATTCGCAGTATTGTCTTTGAGAACATTTTCCTGCGTCAGAATACCATTTTCTCCCTACCACAATCACAGTTTGCTCTTACGATCGACCCCGTCAGCGGTACTTCGTCGCTGATCGTGTGTTACTCACCGCGTGTTGCAGATACTGTGAAGTTTGTACGAGACACCATTGAATTCAAACAGTACTGTCTCGTGCGCACACTCATTCTCGAAGGTAGAAGCCGAGGTCAGAGATACGAAGGTCTTAGCAGATGTGATGTGCCGGTTACGGCCATCTCAAAGAAAGTTGGCGCATTGATCGTAACACCACAGCCAGCTAGAGACCAGGCGATCATAAGTTTTAATCAGTCGGTAAGCTCCTGTTCCGTGCAGCTCGTTGATATCACAGGTGCTGTTGTACTCGATCTGCAGTGGTCTGGAGAACAGACATCAGCATTGCAATTGGATCTTTCACATGTCCCGGCCGGCACATACACATGTATTGTGCGCAGCGATGAATCCAGAGCTTTACCGCTTATGGTTGTCCATTAGACTCGATGTTCGTTGGATTCGTCTATTTCCCAGCGCTGATTGCGTAGTTTTGGCCCGTTAATCAAACAGCAAAACATGAATACTAAGCCGTATCGATTCTATCTTCTCGCGTCCATCCTGATTGCAGTTGGCGTCGGGATAGGTTTTTTTGCCCAACCCGTTATCTCGGGTGACTCTGTTATGGACCAGACACGGAAGTTTTCCGACGTGCTGTCCATGGCCGTAAAGAACTATGTCGAAGACGTCGACACACAAAAACTTACGGAGGCAGCCATTAAGGGCATGCTCGACGAGTTGGACCCGCATTCCGTCTACATCCCTGCAAAGGAAATGCAGAAGGTCGAAGAAGAGTTTCGTGGATCATTTGACGGTATCGGTGTCGAGTTCGATATTGTTAACGATACCATCACGGTGGTCTCACCAATTATCGGGGGGCCTAGCGAGGCGCTCGGCATACTGGCTGGCGATAAGATTGTGAAGATCAACGACACAACCTCGATCAAGCTTACTCGTGAAAATGTACCAAAGAAGCTGCGCGGACCCAAAGGCACTGTTGTGAAGCTGCACATTAAGCGTGCCGGCGAGAAAGATCTATTGGTGTTCGATGTTACACGTGACAAGATCCCTATGAATTCAGTTGATGCCTCGTTCATGATCGACGGCACCGATGTGGGGTATATCACGGCAAATCGGTTTAGCGCAACTACACACGACGAGTTGATGCGTGCCGTGGAGAATCTTCGTTCGCAGGGTATGAAGAAGCTTCTACTGGACCTTCGATACAATCCCGGAGGGTATCTCGATCAAGCATTCCGCATCGCAGACGAGATTATCCCGTCGGGTAAAAAGCTTGTCTACACAAAAGGACGTCGTCCTGAGTTTGACGAGGACTTCTGGTCAACAGAGGGCGGCGCGCTTGAGAACATTCCTCTGATCGTTCTTATCAATGGTGGTTCGGCATCGGCTAGCGAAATTGTTTCTGGTGCGGTTCAGGATCTCGACCGGGGGCTTGTTGTCGGCGAAACCTCATTTGGTAAGGGGCTTGTACAGCGCCAGTATCCGCTTGGTGATGGTTCAGCGTTCCGACTGACGATCTCACGCTATTACACACCAAGTGGACGCTTGATACAGCGTCCGTACGACGACAAGGCGAAGTATTACGGTGGTGAAGGTCGCGAAGAAGGAGAAGAGGGAGACAACATCAATCACGATGCTGATGATTCAACGAACAAACGTCCAAAGTACAAGACTGCTGGTGGCCGCACAGTATACGGTGGTGGTGGTATCACCCCAGACTACATCGTTAAGCAAGACACTATCGGCTTTCTTGCGCGCAACCTGCGCGCTAAGAATCTTTTCTGGGAAACGGCAGACAATGTGATGCGTCAGCGCGGCAAAGAGATTCGTGCGCAGTTTGGTTCTGATATCAAAAAGTTCTTGCGTGAATTCTCCATAGCCCCTTCCGATGTAGAGACAATGAAGGCACTTGCCAAGACGAAGAATGTTGAGTGGAAAGACAATGAATACACACAAGATGCAGACTACATCAAGCTAATTGTGAAAGCCTACGTAGGCCGCTCAGTGTTCAATAACAATGGCTATACGGCAGTAATGCTCGGCAAAGACAAGCAGGTAACCAAGGCATTGTCACTGTTCCCCGAAGCTGCCCGTATTTCAAAGCTTCGCTGATATAGACCACACACACTACAACCCATCGTTGTTACATTATCCTGCGACCATTAATGACACCTTTTCGTGGCCTCGTGAGTCTTGTTCTGAGCCTTGTTATGCTCGCTCAATCGCAAGCTCAAAGCTTTATCTATCCCGGAGAAGATCTAACCTATCGTGTATCATATGCGGGTATTACACTTGGCACAGTGCGGGCACTAACAGAGCCCTACACAACATTCAACGGACGGAATGTTGCCAAGGTAAAGGTCTTTATCAATTCAAATCCAAACATTCCGTTCGTATCACTGCACTCTGTCTACCAGTCATGGATGGACACAACGGCAACCTTTAGCTATAATTTCAATGCAACAACCCAGATAGAAGATAATCTGTGGGAGTTCGATCAGTATCTCTTCGACTATACAAACATGAATCTTACGATGGAGACCTATCGTGAGAAGAAACTGACAAAGAAGCGTGAGATCGGAATCAGGAAATACTGCAACGATGGCAGCTCCATTCTCTATGCAGCCCGTGCGCTGATCAATTCAAAGAAGTCCATCA
>JBEBCJ010000214.1:0-17791 GCA_041157865.1 Bacteroidota bacterium | reverse complement strand
CAAGAACTTCCAGATCCTGTAACAAAGGTTACGTGGGACAATGTAGCGCTCATCAGTCCGAAGAAGGCAGAAGAGCTTGGTCTGGCCTCAGATCGCAACGATCCAGGTTCGCTGGTTAAGGCCAACGAGCGCGTGATCACTGTCACTACACAAAACGGCAGCATTGAATTGCCGGTACTAGTGCAGCCTGGCTTGGCCGACAACGTGATCGTAACACAACTTGGATATGGTCGCGCAAGTGCTGGAACCATCGGTAACAATGTAGGTGCTAACGCTTACACGGTTGGAGCACCCGGATATATCGCCCTGCGCAGTGGCGCGGTTACGGTTACAGAAGAACGCCATAAGATCGCGACCACACAGAATCATCACTCGCTTTCAGAGAAGCCTGGAGATGAGGAGAATGCGCGTAATGTTGCGCGTTCACTCAAACTGAGTGACATCGCTAAGGGCAATTTTGAAGGTGTAGACAACGAATATATCAGCGAAGGCAAGGACGGACGCTACAACAAGCCCCTTTCCATCGTTAGCGAATACGAATACAAGGGCCACCGTTGGGGTATGGTCATTGACATGAGTGCCTGCACGGGCTGCTCATCATGCATTGTTGCCTGCCAGAGCGAGAACAACATACCTGTCGTAGGAAAGCAGCAGGTTGTACTTGGACGGGAGATGCATTGGATTCGTCTCGATCGTTACTACACGGGTTCTGTGGACGAGCCAACGGGCGCAATTCTCGAGCCGATGCTGTGTCAGCACTGCGAGAACGCTCCATGCGAGAATGTATGTCCGGTTGCTGCAACAACGCATTCACCGGAAGGTTTGAACGAGATGACGTACAACCGCTGTGTTGGTACGCGTTACTGCTTGAACAACTGTCCGTACAAGGTGCGTCGTTTCAACTTCCTGAACTACAAGGATGAGCGTCAGCCACTTGATCTGGTCTTCAACCCTGAAGTATCGGGTCGTATGCGCGGTATCATGGAAAAGTGCACGTTCTGCGTTCAGCGTCTGCACGAGGCCAAGTGGCATGCGCGCGATAACGGACGTGCGCGCATCCTTGATGGTGAAGCAGTTACGGCATGTCAAGAAGCATGTCCTGCAAGCGCGATCATCTTTGGCGATATGAACGATGCGAAGAGCAGGGTAGCGGTCGCTCGTCAGAGCGAGCGTGGATTCCATGTTCTTGCAGAAATCAATACGCGTCCGGCGGTAACGTATTTGGCCAAGGTCGTAAACGACATTGCCTGATACACTCACGAAGAAATTTTTAGTACATCGAACGAAACACTGACGGGAACCAAACATGACGGTGGTCCAAGAACATGACAGATTGCAGGCGAGCGCGTTAGGTGAAGAGCCGATACGCGAAGAACTCGTTCTCGGCAATCCATCGATGCGAGATGTCACTGCACGTATCGCAAGCATCGTGGAGTCAAAGATCACGATGAAGTACCTTGCAACGCTGAGCGTCACGGGCGCAATGGCGGCATGGGGACTCTTCGCGCTCTACTACACGATCACAACCGGTATCGGTGTATGGGGCTTGAATAACCCCATCGGTTGGGGATGGGACATCACGAACTTCGTTTTCTGGATCGGTATCGGTCACGCCGGTACACTGATCTCAGCCATCCTGTTCCTGTTCCGTCAAAAGTGGCGCACCGCGATCAATCGTTCGGCAGAGGCGATGACGATCTTCGCGGTAATATGCGCACTGACCATGGTGCTCAGCCACACGGGTCGTCCGTGGCTGTTCTACTGGCTGTTGCCGTATCCAAATCAAATGAACATGTGGGTGAACTTCCGCTCGCCGCTGATGTGGGACGTGTTTGCCGTTAACACATACTTCACTGTGTCGGCACTGTTCTGGTTTGTTGGATTGATCCCGGATTTGGCCACGCTGCGTAACTATGTCAAGAGCGACATAGCAAAGAAGGTCTACGGCGTTCTTTCGCTTGGATGGACAGGCTCAACGCGTTCATGGCATCACTACGAAATTGCCTATATGATCCTCGCTGGTATCTCAACACCTCTTGTGTTGTCGGTACACTCGGTGGTTTCGTTTGACTTTACCGTTGGCATTCTTCCAGGCTGGCACACAACGATCTTCCCACCATACTTCGTTGCAGGCGCTATCTTCTCCGGATTCGCCATGGTTCTCACGCTTCTCGTGATTACGCGCGAAGTGCTTGATCTGAAGCAGTTCATCACGCTGAAGCATTTTGAGAACATGAACAAGATCATGCTCGCTACGGGTATGATGGTTGGATACGCCTACATCCTCGAATTCTTCATCGCCTGGTACTCGGGCAGCGATTGGGAACGTTGGATTTTTGTGAACCGTGCATTCGGTGACTATGCATGGGCCTACTGGACGATGTTTACGTGCAACGTGGTATCGCCGCAGGTCTTCTGGTTCAAAAAAGCGCGGCGCAACATCCCGCTGATGTTTGTGATCTCGATCTTTGTCAACATTGGTATGTGGTTTGAGCGCTTTACGATCATTGCAACAACGCTGCACCACGACTTCCTGCCAGCGTCATGGGGCTATTATTCTCCAACATGGGTTGAGATTTCGATCTTCATCGGAACATTCGGAATCTTCCTTTCTTTGTTCCTCCTCTTCGCAAAGTTTGTCCCTGTTATCGCTATCGCTGAGATCAAGAGTATCATGCCAGGTGCGCAACCATCGCACCACCATCATGATACCCACGAATCACATTGATAGAAGTAAACAGTTAGAACCGACATCAAGGACTTCGAAATTATGAGCACAACACCAACAGGCGTAATCGGCGAATTCACCGACGTAAACGTCGTCGTAACGGTTGCAGAAAAGCTGCGTGATGCAGGCTTCCGTAATTGGGACATCTATACTCCGTACCCTGTGCACGGCCTGGACAAGGCAATGGGCATTAAGAGGTCGATCTTGACGTACATCTCGTTCGTTGGCCTTTGCGGCGGGCTCACAACTGCTCTCGGGCTTCAGTTCTGGACAGGGGCTGTTGACTACAAGCTTAATATCGGTGGCAAGGGATTCTTCAATTGGCAGTTCTCTATGCCGATTGATTTTGAGTTGTCTATCCTTGGAACAGCACTGTTTACAGTGTTCGGCCTGTTCCATTTGTGCAGAATCCCGACCTGGTATAATCGCTATCAGGATGATGCATCGTTCCAAAAGGCAACAGACGACACATTTGTTGTTACGATCGATGCCGATGATGACAGATTCTCTGCAACTGAAACACCTGCACTGCTGACCGGACTTGGCGCACAGAACGTGCACCTCGTGCATTCGACGGTCGAATAATGTTGAACATCACTAGCGTACTTGCATGAAACTTCGAACATCTCAAATCATCCTGGTAGCAGCGGGCTTAGGCCTGGCCGTTCTTCTTGTCATGGTGTTCACTGGACAAAAGACGTGGTTCTCAACGAACCCGCCGATTGAGATCCAGCCGAACCTAGACCACCAATTCAAGGCCATTCCACAGTCGCCGAACTCGTTCTTCGCCGATGGTAAGAGCCTGCGGGAACCAGTCGAGGGCGCTGTTCCTCGTAATACGCAGTATTACACGCTGGGTCCCGGAGATATTGATGCAGCAGAAACTGCCAATGTAGAGCCAGCAGACCTGCCGAAGAACTCGGAGTATGTCTTGGCAAGAGGTCAGAACCGTTTTAACACGTTCTGCTCGCCATGTCACTACTTCAACGGCGAAAGCGAAAAGTCTGCTGTATCACAAAAGGGTTGGGCTGGGATACCTAATCTTACGAGACCAGAGACCGCGGCACTTTCGAACGCACGCATCTTTCATATCATCAGTGCTGGCCAGAACCTTATGCCAAGCTACGCTGACAAGATCGATGCGATCGATCGTTGGGCCATCATCCGCTATCTGCGCACACTGCAAGGGGTAGAGGGAATTGCGAGCAATCCTACGGCAGCACCAGCTGCTCAGAACTAAGAACGAGGGGAGTCTACTGAAATGTCACATGTGAATCTTGGTTCAAGTCCAGTTGTAGCAAAGATCAACAAGCTTGGTCTTGGGCTGGCGGCAGTTGGCGCACTTGGTTTGGCTGCCACGTATCTAACGGCAGGAGCTGAGCGCTTCTTTGCAGACTACTTGATCGGCTTTTGGTACTTCGCAGGTATCAGTGTTACGATGATGTTCTTCTCCGCTTTGCAATACCTTGCACGTGCAGGATGGAGCGCATCAGTGCGTCGTATCGCAGAACTCTATGCCGGTATGGTGCCGATGCTCGCTATCCTTATCCTGCCGATCCTGGCCAACGTCTTCATGCATCACGGCTCGATCTATGAGTGGACGCATGAGTCTGCTGCAACGGATCCGATTCTGATAAAGAAAGCCCCTTACCTCAACACGACATTCTTTGCGATTCGCATCGGCTTTTACGTGCTTGCCTGGTTCATGATGCACCGATTTATCATTGGTAACTCGATCAAGCAAGATTCTTCCGGCAGCGATATCACACCAACGCGTAAGAACTGGAAACGTGCCGCACCGTTCGTGTTGCTCTATGCCATCACGATCACATTTGCAGCGTTTGACTTACTCATGTCACTCGAACCACACTGGTTCTCGACGATTTGGGGTGTATACAGCTTCGCGGGGCATTTTGTTTCGGCACTGTCGATCGTAGCGATCACTGTTGTTGTGCTCTACAACAATGGTCACCTTCGCGAGTACATCACAGCTGAACATTTCCATGATCTTGGAAAGCTGATGTTCGCGTTCTCGGTGTTCTGGGCATACATCGCATTCTCGCAGTACTTCATCATTTGGTATGCTAACCTGCCTGAAGAAACCATCTACTTTACGCATCGTATGGCTCATGGATGGGAGTACTTCGGTTATGCCTTGATTGCAACGCACTTCCTACTGCCATTCATGGTGCTGTTGCGTCAGGATGTTAAGCGCAAGACGCGAATTCTTGTTGTTGCCGGCATCATCATTCTTGTGTCGCACTTCATTGATATCGTTTGGATCATCATGCCGGCGGTTGGACATCACATCCTGAAGATTGAAGGCGTGGTCTTTGGCTGGCAGGAGCTTACAGGCTGGTTGTTCTTTGCTGGTATCTTCTTGGTACTCGCTATGAAGAATTACCAAAAGCATAGTGCGGTTGCAGTAAATGACCCGCTTCTGCAGGAATCGACCTCGTATCACAGCTAGGTTGTACAAAGGAATTCTCAACGGCCCTCAGCGTACACGCTTGAGGGCCGTTTTTCGTTATAGTCAACGTTGCGAAACTCCGTAACTTTGCACCGCATTGAGCACATGTTTTTGATTATCCACCTCACATTTGACCTCCATGAATCAGCACACATTTGACCTCGTAGTTATTGGCTCCGGCCCTGGCGGGTATGTAGCCGCAATTCGCGCCTCGCAGCTCGGACTCAAAGTTGCCTGCGTTGAACGAGACAGGGTAGGGGGCGTCTGCCTTAACTGGGGATGTATTCCTTCGAAGTCGCTACTGAAGAACGCCGAATACATGAACTTCCTCAAACATGCCGATGACTATGGATTTGGCATCAAGAACATCGATGTCGATTTCCCAAAGGTTATCGCTCGTTCACGCGGCGTTGCTGATAAGATGAGTGGCGGTGTGACGTTCTTGTTCAAAAAATACAAGGTCACCCAGGTCAAGGGATGGGGCTCGATCAAGAATCCAACTACTGTAGAAGTGAAGGATGAAAACGGCGTTGTTACTGATTCGATAACATGTAAGACGATCATGATCGCAACGGGTGCGCGTCCTCGTATGATCCCAGGTATCGAAGTTGATCGTGAGTATATCCTGACATCAACAGAAGCCATGCTTCAGCAAAAGACGCCGAAGTCGATGATCATCATGGGCGCTGGTGCCATTGGAATCGAATTCGCATACTTCTATCAGTCGTTTGGGACAGCGGTAACCGTGATTGAAATGCAGGATCGTATCCTTCCGGTTGAAGACGACGACGTCTGCAAGGAACTGCGCAAGTCACTCGAGCGCGATGGAATGAAGATCCTTACTGAAACCAAGGTTCAGTCTGCCAAGAAGAAGGGCAAGGGTGTTGAGATTATCGTTGAGAAGAAGGATGGTACTGTAGAGACACTTACAGCCGACCTTGCGCTGAATGCTATCGGTGTGCAGGGTAACATTGAGAACATCGGGCTCGAAAACGTTGGTATCGTGCCAGAGCGTGGATGGCTCAAGGTTGACAAGTTTATGCGCACAAACGTGCCGAACATCTATGCAATTGGCGACGTAGCAGGAGCCCCTTGGCTTGCGCATAAGGCATCGGCAGAGGGTATTGTAGCAGCAGAACATATCGCCGGACATCACACAGATGGCGTTGACTATAACAACATTCCTGGCTGCACGTACTGTCAGCCGCAGGTTGCAAGCATCGGTCTTACAGAGAAGAAGGCCAAAGAGGCCGGATACGAGGTTAAAGTGGGCAAGTTCCCGTTCACTGCAAACGGAAAGGCCCATGGTATTGGTAAGGCACAGGGCTTCGTGAAACTGGTCTTTGACGCTAAGTACGGAGAGATCCTCGGTGCGCACATGATCGGTCCTGATGTGACGGAAATGATCGGAGAGATGGGCGTTGCCCGCACTCACGGTGCAACAGGACATTCGCTGCTCAAGACCATGCACGCTCACCCTACACTCAGCGAAGCCATCATGGAGTCTGCAGCACTTGCCTATGATGAGTGCGTAAACTTCTAAGCCCCATGAATGTCGAAGATTGGGGATTGATTGATTTTGATGATGCATGGCGTCGGCAACGTGAGTTGTCCGACGCCATTTTGCATCAGGACCATCCAGATACGTTGGTTTTTTGTCAGCACCCGCCTGTGATCACTCTTGGCCGCAACACGCAGCAGGGCAGCGTACTGGCAAGCGCTGAACTGCTGGGTTCGATGGGGGTAGATGTTATAGAGATCAATCGTGGAGGTGAAGCAACTATTCACAACCCTGGACAGCTTGTCGGATATCCGATCTTCAATTTGCAGCGAACGAATCCCGATCTTCACTGGTTTCTGCGCACCATTGAGCAATGTATCATCGATGCACTGGCGGAGCTTGATCTTGCCTCTGGGCGCGTTGAAGCATTAACAGGGGTGTGGGTTAATCAGCAGCGCAAGATCTGCGCAATCGGCATTCATTGCAGCCGCTGGATAACATCGCACGGATTTGCATTAAACGTTGATAACGACCTTGATTTGTTCTCTTCAATCGTCCCCTGTGGGATTACAGAGAGGGGTGTTACCTCGATAGCAGCCGAATTGCGTAAACCAGTATCACTTGAGATAGTTCAGGATGCTGTTTTACGTCAGTTTTTGGCCAAGTTTAGCCAAAATACCCCAAGTCGTTGAAATATAGAGACATGTGCGCCCTGGCAAGACTTCGCATTGTTCGCAGGGGGTACCTTCGAGACTGTGGATAACTATTTTTCGTCCGCTAACTTGTCGTCAAGTCAAGGGTTTAGGATTGGAGGGAAAAAATGGGTTTGACATGTATACCTCCTTCGTGTAGTTTTGCAGTGTTCTTGTTGCGGGAATAGCTCAGTTGGTAGAGCACAACCTTGCCAAGGTTGGGGTCGCGAGTTCGAGTCTCGTTTCCCGCTCGACGACGCAAGTCGTCACTTCCTCTTTATGCTGCATGCCTTGCCATCTCATTCCCCCCTGATGGCGAGGCATTTTTTTTGCAGTAAATTCCCAGCACTCCTGCACACTACATCGGCGACGTCATGCGTCAATCACAATGGCGCATTGATTCCAAGAACCAATCCGAAACACACGAAGTACTTCGTTCATGACAACACTCTTCGTCTTCTGTTGTGCATTGATTGCCACAACCTCATTTGCCGGAGTACATCAGGGATTTCATCTGCGCGCAAGCTCGGCGCAGCGCGTTGATATCAGATATACAAGCGATACCACGATGTTGATTGGTCCGGCAATGCGAGAGCATCAATCGGCTGACGGTCTGCATCGGCAGATCATTGCGAGCGCTGACATCGTCGTTCCGAGTGAAAGCGGTTTTGTGATCGAATCGCAGGCATCGACACCTTGGCAGGGTTCACTTCAGTTACCAGCACGCGCACCTCAGCACATGCGTGAGCAGTGTTTACCGGCAATTCAGAACAGCATTGTAGCGATCAGGTATCTCGGCGTCAGCGGAGACCGCCACATTGCCCGATTGTCGGTTGTAGTGGCTGAACAGCGCGGTGCAGGCCCCATGATCATGTACAAGCAGCATGAGGTTTCGATTGGACTAAAGGGCAAGGCACTTCAAGGCCGTCCAACACCCACGATGTTGTCTGTACTCAATCCTGGCGCGCCATATTGGATCCCACGCGCAGAACTGAATCTGTCCAAGGTATCCGAGCACGTGCAGGCTGATGAACAGCTTACAAATGTCTTTGCCATGCGCATCGTTGACGAAGGCGTCTACCGTCTAACTCGTGAGCAGCTGCGTGTGGCAGGACTCCCCACGGATGCAGAAGCAGCCCGAACGATTAAGGTCTTTGGCCGCGGCGGTATGGAGTTGCCGGAAGCTGTTGATTCAGCCAAGGCCAACATCCTTCGTGAACAACCGATCATTATGCGTACAGAGGCCGACGGCAGCGTGCGAGAGATCCTGTTTTACGCTTGTGGTCTTACCGGTTGGTCACTGACACCGAAGGGGATCGCTCACACGATTCATCACTTCTCGACAAAGGCCAACTACTATCTAACCTACGGTGGTGCCGATGGCATGCGGACATCACTGCGAAAGGCCGCGACGGCCGAACCAACCATGAGGCCCACCACAACTACGGGTAGGGTCTTTCACGAAGAAGAACTTGTTCATCCATACAATAATGGCTCTGGCCGACGCTGGTATGGTAGGTCGGTCGAAAACAAAGGGTCGTTGAGTGTCACGACGATCCTTCCAGGTTTTGTGCCAAGCGGCGATGTCCTTTACAAATATGTTGTTGGTCATCGCGGCAACGTGCAGGGCTTTTTCACAATCTCGGAGAACAACACACTCGTTGCGCAAAAGTCGATCGATGCAGTTCCCGATTACATGGATGCATATACGGTCTCCGGTAGCGGTACCATACCGGCATCGAGGATTGCATCTGATGGACGCAGCGTTGTCAAGTTCAGCTACAACAGTTCTGATAATAGCTCAACCGGTATCATCGACTGGTACGAGATTCATTATCCTCGAAATCTCAACGCCATCGACAACACCTTTGAGTTTTGGTCTGCTTCCAGCGATGGTGTTCATGAGTATTCGATCAACGGATTCAGCGGAGAGCTCTTTGGCTTCGATGTTACAGACCGCTCGCGTCCGGTGGCCATAGAGAATACATCCGTTACTGGCGGACTCTTTGTGGTCAAGGAAGAGCTGACGGGAGCTTCTCCACGCAGATACTTTGTTTCGTCTGCTCTGCGCACCACCGAGATTTCGCGAATCTCTTTTCCAAATTTGCGCTCCAAGCCCCGTGCAGCTGATGTGATCGTTATCACACATCCTGCGCTTTTGGAGTCTGCTGAGGCATTCGCAGCCTATAGGTCTGGTAAGGGGCAACTCTCTACCAGTATCGTTACTACCGATGAGATCTTTGCCGAATTCTCATACGGTATGCTTGATCCTACGGCCATTCGCGATTTTCTGGCGATGGCCTACCTCACCTGGACACCGCGTCCGCAGTTTGCGGTGCTCTGGGGCGACGGCCACTTTGACTACAAGAACATTTCAAGTTCTGCGGCCAACTATGTGATCCCGTATGAGAGTTTTGATCCCGATAACGAAGCCTACGGACTAACAACATTTACAACCGACGACTACTACGCACGCATCATCAGAAACGACACGCAAGTTGATCTCGCAATAGGCCGCGTTCCTGTTTCGACAAACACGCAGGGTAAAGCCTACGTAGCCAAGGTGCGTTCTTACGAAGAAAGCTCATCAACCGATGATTGGCGCACACGCATAACCTTGATCGCCGATGACAGCCAAGCTGCTGAAAAGAATGATGGAGCCTTGCACCTTAACCAGAGTGAAGATCTCGCCAATAAGTTCGTGCCTCGCGAGTTTCAGGCAAAGAAGATCTATCTTGTTGAGTATCCAACAGAGAGTGTCTCTCGTGGACGTCGCAAGCCAGCCGTAACGCAGGAGCTGCTTTCAACAGTAAACACGACCGGGTCGGTCCTGCTCAACTGGATCGGTCACGGCAACCCGCGCGTATGGGCGCACGAAGAGATCTTCAGGCGAGAGACCACTCCGAGCGACATGCAGAATGCTCAAAAGGCATTTTTCCTCACTGCGGCCACGTGTGACTTTGCGCGATACGACATGACAGAGACGCAGTCTGGTGCTGAAGAGCTGCTCCTCAAGCCAGAAGGCGGCGCCATTGGAATATTCTCTGCAGCCCGCGTGGTTTATTCTACAGCCAACGCGGCACTGAACGAGGAGTTCTACACACACCTCTTTGAGCGCGAGCCTAACGGCCAATTCCCATCCGTTGGTGTTGCGATGTATCGAGTTAAGCAACGGTTCAATGGCAACAACGACGAGAAGTTCCATCTCCTGGGCGACCCAACGCTGCAGATACTTGTTCCGGACAACCGTATTCGGTTTTCGTCAATCAACGGCAGAGATATCACAAACGATACATCGCGCGTAACCTTGCCGGCATTGGGTACTGTCGTTGTTCAGGGCGAGATCATCGGAGCTCGTGATACGAGCATACTTGAGGCATTTGATGGGAATGTTACCATTTCGCTCCTGGATGCTCGGCGCTCCATCACACTGCAGGATAACGACGTCAACAAGACTGTTGTGAACTTCACAAAGCCCGGGCCTGCTCTCTATAGGGGCTCATTTGTGGTGCAGGACGGAAGGTTCACCGCAACGTTTGTTGTGCCCAAAGACATTTCATTTTCAGCATCACCAGCAGGTCTCTACGGTTACGCCGCAAGTACAACACAGCAGTTCGCCATGGGAATGACAGACAGGATCATTGTAGATGGTGTTACAAGTATCAGCGACCCGGAGACAAACGGACCAGACATGCAGGTCTTTATGGACTCGCGCAAGTTTCTTCCCGGCGGGATCGTACGCATGAATCCGGTCTTGATTGTTGATCTTGAAGACGAGACAGGCATCAATACCACAGGTATTGGCATAGGGCACGACATCACGGCATCGTTCAATGATGACCCAGAGCAGATCATCCTAACGCCAACATTTACAACCTCACTTTCCAATAGCAAGTCTGGAACTGCGCAGAAGCAGATCTTCGGACTCGGCCCCGGCCTCCATACTGTAAAAGTTCGTGCCTGGGATGTGCTCAATAACGTATCTGAGAGGACAACCACATTTCGCATTCAAGAGCAAACCGAAGGTATCATTGCAGAGGGACTGTTCAACTTTCCGAACCCATTTTCCTCAAGTACAACGATTCGGTACACGCACGCCAGCCAACGTCCGTTTACCGCAACACTCATGATATTCGACCTTACGGGACGAATGCTCATTGAGCGGGAAATGAATGTTACCGATATGCAGACTGCTGATGTTGTTTGGGATGGCCGCGACAGCAATCAAGATGCTGCGATGTCCGGTATCTACCAGGTTGTTGTTCGGTTGACTGATCAGAATGGGGCTACGTCATATGTCAATGGTAAACTTACCCTCATTCGCTAACTTTGCCCGTTAACGCTTACAGGAGATGACATGTTTATCCGCACCTGCGGGATCATTATAGCAGTATGTATGATGGCGGCAACAGTCGCATTCGCTCAACCGGGCGGTGCCGCCGTGCCGTTCTTGCTGATCACACCTGATGCGCGCGCTAGTGCCATGGGGGATGTTGGTACAGCTACAACTGATGATATCAATTCTGTGTTTTGGAATCCAGGGGGCTTGGCATTTAACCAGGCCGACAATCAGGTGGCTCTGAGCTACTCGAAATGGCTCCCGCAGTTCAACGCTGATCTTTTTTACTCCTATGGAACCTACGGACAGTACGTCGAAGATCTTGGCGGCACGCTTGCTGCCACGTTCATTTTCATGAATCTTGGAGAATTCACCAAGACAAATGAGGCTGGTCAGGCCCTAGGTAAGTTCCGGTCGAACGAGTTCTGTCTGGGTGTTTCCTATGGTACGGAAATCTCCGATGAGGTCGGCCTGGGTGTTCAGGTAAAGTACATTCAGTCAAATCTTGCACCTGCTAGCGTAGGCGCTTCTGGAGCTGGTATCGGCATTTCAGGGGCCTTCGACCTTGGTGTGATGTGGCGTCCACGTGATGAGTCCATTAAGGGGCTTAGTGTCGGCGCCAACCTGCAGAATGTTGGTCCGAAGATGACCTACGACAAAGAATCAGACCCGCTGCCGACAAACCTGCGGCTAGGTGTTGCTTACAATGCATACGAAGACGAATTCCTGCGCTGGACAGTAACGGCCGAGGCAATGAAGCTGCTGGTTCGTCGTGACGGTAAGAATTCAGATCCTATTCCGATCTCGCTTATCACTGCATGGGGCAAGGGTGGCATTGAAACAGGTCTCGGAACAGAGCTTCTAATCGACAAGGTCTTTGCTACGCGCTTAGGCTTTTTCACCGAGCCGTCAGCGGCCGGCGGCAGACAGTATTTCACAGCAGGTGCTGGTGTGAAGTACGACATTTTCCGCGCAGATTTCAGCTACTACATTACTGTTGAACGTAATCATCCGCTTGGCAACACGCTTCGTTTTTCGCTCATCGTAGACTGGGGCGAAGGCACCATGGACAGTGCCGACGGTTGATGCACGAGCATACATAACGTTAACGAATCAGACGGCGGACCCCTTGGTTCGCCGTTGTCGTTTACGGATCATAACAACAATGATGGCGATGATGATTAGCCCCGTGATGATCCATCCGTATGTGGCGATATACGAGTCGATCTCCCTCCAGCGAGAACCGAAGTGGGTGCCGACCGTGAGCAGCATGTAATTCCATGCCAGCGAACTCAGTGTCGCATAGATCATCGTTCGTGGAAAGGGGAGCTTAACAATCCCTGCCGTAAACGAGATCACGGCGCGTGTGCCGGCCAGAAATCGATTCGACATGATAATCCAACCATGGTATTTATCGAACCAACGCGTTACCTTAACGATCAACGGAGGCGTGATAAATGGTACCCAGGGAGACTGCGCAATAGCTTCTCCGTACTTCCGTCCGAGTCCATATGCCGAAGCAAAACCAGCAAAGGAACCAAGCGTTGCAGCAATCAGTGCCGACCATAGACCAAGGATCTGCATGCCAACCAGAGCGCCGATAAAGACAAGCAGAACGTCGCCAGGCCATGGTGGTATGAGGTTTTCGACATAGACCAAGGTGAACGTTGCAATAAGCAATGCCCATACCGGCCAGTCAGAAACAAGCGAAACAACAAATTCCAGCATAGGGCCTCGAGAACAATACCACCAACCTACAACAACGTGACGTAATTTTGCAGCCAATCATGTTTATGAGGATTCGATGAAGCAGTTTGCAAACGAGACGTTCCAGGATTTTTCAAAGCCAGCTGTGGCAGCCAAACAACGCGCAGCTCTTGATGCAGTGCACAAAGCCTTTGGGAAAGAGTATCCCAATATCATCAACGGCAAGAAGGTCGTAACCAAGCATAAGACAACGAGTCACAATCCGGCAGATCCATCCGAGATCATCGGCGTGTTTCAAAAGTCAGGTAAGGACGACGCAGAAAAGGCGATGAATGCCGCACTCAAGGCGTTTGAGACCTGGAAGCAGACGCCAGCAAAGAAGCGCGCAGATGTGCTCTTCAAGGCAGCGTCGATCATCCGCAAGCGGCGCAATGAGATCAATGCGTGGATGATCTCTGAGGTGGGCAAGAATTTTCTCGAAGCAGATGCAGACACATGCGAGGCAATCGACTTCCTTGAATTCTACGGTCGTGAGATGCTGCGCCTTTCAGGACCTCAGCCGATCGTGCCGCAGCCGGGCGAAAAGAATGAACTCCTCTATATCCCACTTGGCGTGGGTGTTGTTATTCCGCCTTGGAACTTCCCATTTGCCATCTTAGTCGGTATGTCATCAGCAGCGATTGTTGCCGGTAATACCGTTGTGCTGAAGCCATCAAGTGATTCCCCGATGATGGGATGGTTGTTTGTAGAGATCATGAAGGAAGCCGGTCTTCCGCCAGGTGTGCTGAACTATCTTGTGGCATCAGGTGCCGAAGCCGGTGATTATTTGGTGGGGCATCCGAAGACCCGCTTTGTGTCGTTCACAGGTTCTATGCAGGTTGGTCTGCATGTGAATGAACTCGCAGCAAAGACGCAGCCCGGACAGATCTGGATCAAGCGTGTTGTTGCCGAAATGGGGGGTAAGGATGCGATCGTTGTTGATAGTGAAACGGACGTGGACACAGCAGTTGCTGGTGTAGTTGCGGCAGCCTTTGGCTTCCAGGGACAAAAGTGTTCAGCTTGTTCGCGCGCCATCGTTGATGCCAAGATCTATGATGAATTCGTGGCTAAGCTCAAGATCGAGGTCGATAAGCTAACCATCGGCCTGCCGAAGGATGATGGGCGCATCGGCCCCGTGGTATCTCCTCGTGCTGAGAAAACGATCCTCCAATACATTGAGATCGGTAAGAAGGAAGGTAAGCTCATCTGCGGTGGCAAGAAGGTTGCTGGACTTCCAGGATACTTCATCGAACCAACGGTTATCGTAAACGTGAAGCCCACTTCGCGCATCATGCAGGAGGAGATCTTTGGTCCAGTCCTAGCTGTGTGCAAGGCCAAAGACTTTAATGATGCTCTCAAGATCGCAAACAACACCATCTACGGTCTCACAGGTGCTGTCTACACTCGCAATGCGAAGAAGCTCGCGCGTGCTCGAGAGGAATTCCATTGCGGCAACTTGTACCTTAATCGCAAGTGTACGGGTGCAATGGTAGGCGGACATCCGTTTGGTGGATTCAACATGAGTGGTACCGACAGCAAGGCTGGTGGACACGACTACTTGTTGCTGTTCCTCCAGGCCAAGTCGGTTGCGACAAAGGTTAAGGGGCTATGAGGTTCATAGCCCTTATTGCGGCTCTGTGCTCTGTATGTTCCGCTCAGGAGTACTCTGAGTTTCATGGCACCTACATTCACTCGAGGTTTGTTGAGGTGCTCAACGAAACACGCTCTTTGCAGCGTGCGTTATCTGCGCGCCCCCTCGCAGAGCCGGTATACATGGTGATAGACTCCACGAAGCCCAATGGGGAAGTTGCTGTTGCATACACACTTGGCAACCAGCAACAGTTGTTATGTCGCAAATCATCATTTGCGCATGCAGGTATCAAATGGGGAATTGGTAACGAGCAGGGTCCGTATTGGGTTCTGACGCGCGATGAAAAGGCTGGATCGTACATTGCCTTAACACCCGCAGACAGCCTCGAAAATCAGCCCATAGTGCTTGGAAAGCTGCCCTCGAAGAATGCAGACCCGATGTTCATCATTCGACGCATGGTTAATGCGTCTATGCTAGCTGGGACGTGGGAGCTGGATCCAAAGAAGAGCATCGAATTCACGAACAATCAATTCATGGTTGTTAACGGCAAACCTCTGCCGTATACCTTACAGTTCTCTCCCGATGGGGCTCGCATTACGCTTATCACAACGAGTGGACGACCGCTCAAGTGGGATGTTCAGCGCGATGGACCGAACCTTACAATGCGAGCACTTCAGCAGCACAAGGGAACAGTATTGCCACTGGCAACTGCGAGGCTGAGGTTTCTTCGAAAATGATTGGGCGATAGCTAAGTGCTAATTATAACAAGCACTTGCTTTGTGTTCAAGGATTTTCATATATTTGCGGCCCTCTAAGAGCACACAGACATTTCACTTTATCTCGAGATCGACATGCATCCAAAAGTCAAAGCCATTGAAACCATGGCAACGGCAGAAGCCTTCGAGCAGCGTCAGGCAA
Source organism: Bacteroidota bacterium (assembly GCA_041157865.1). Lineage (GTDB taxonomy): Bacteria > Bacteroidota > Ignavibacteria > Kapaibacteriales > Kapaibacteriaceae > UBA10438. The sequence continues at coordinate 1,806 of JBEBCJ010000214.1, read as the reverse complement.
AGGCTGGCGAAGCTTCGCCAATCATACCATCGTTCCGTCCGGGCGACACAGTAAAGATCGCTGTGCGCGTTGTTGAGGGTGAGAAAGAGCGTATTCAGAACTTCCAAGGCGTTGTTATTGCTCGTCGTGGTAGTGGAATGAATGAAACATTCCGCGTTCGCAAGATCTCGAACGGCGTTGGTGTTGAGCGGATCTTCCCGATCCACTCGCCGATCATTCAGTCGATGCAGGTTGTCAAAGAAGGCACAGTTCGTCGTGCGAAGTTGTACTACCTGCGCGGCATGAGCGAGAAGAAGATCCGTCAGAAGCTGTCATAAGCAACATTCTACACGCAAGAAACGTTATACCATGGCTCCGGATTTTCGGGGCCATGTTTGTTTAGCAAGGTATCGAAGATGAATGTTGGACTCATAACAATCGGCGATGAAGTGCTGATTGGTCAGATCGTAAACCGCAATGCCGCTTGGATCGCAGAGAATGTGACCATGATCGGTGGTCGCGTGATAGAACACTGCACCGTAGCCGATGATGAAGGGCAGCTCACAGCCACAATTGATCGTCTGCGTGCCACATGCAAAGTGCTGCTTCTTACCGGTGGTCTCGGGCCAACGCACGATGATATAACAAAGCCTGTTTTGGCAAAGTACTTTCACGATACTCTCGAGGTATCGCAGCAATGGTTGGACCATCTGCATGGCTGGATGAGTCAGCGCGGTAGGACAGTAACAGAGCGTAATGCCGGACAAGCCCTCAAACCAACGACTGCACAGCTGCTATCAAATCCGATCGGAACTGCGCCGGGACTCTTGTTTGATAGAGACGGTATCATCATCGTAGCCATGCCTGGCGTGCCCAAGGAAATGCAGGGCATCATGACCGATCATGTATTACCATTGCTGAAAGAGCTGATAGATGCGGCCGCTGAGCAAACAACGGAGTATCTAACCCTACTCACCACAGGCATTGCAGAGAGTAATCTGGCAGATATCATTGGAGATCCCACAACGTTTTTAGGTGATTCTACGCTTGCTTTTCTGCCAAACTATCATGGTGTGCGCATGCGTATTGGAGCGCGAGGTTTACGCTCGACAGAACGTCGTGAAGAGCTGTTCCGCGTGCGGGATGTTCTGATGTCTAAGGCAGGTAAATATGTTTATGGTCAAGGCGATGCAACGCTTGCAAGCGTTGTTGGCAGCATGCTTAAGGAACGAGGCCATACGCTTGCCGTTGCCGAGTCATGCACTGGGGGATTACTCGGCTCCATGCTCACTGATGTTAATGGCTCGAGTAGTTGGTTCGTTGGTGGCTACATTCCGTATGCCAACGAAGCCAAAGTGCGCGACTTGGGCGTGCGGGAGTCATCCCTGGAGCAGTTCGGTGCCGTGAGCGAGCAGACTGCAACTGAACTCAGTGAGGCAGCACGCGTCAAGACGGGTGCAACCTATGCGATAAGCATTACTGGCATTGCAGGTCCAGGGGGAGGAAGCCCTGAAAAACCTGTTGGAACGGTATGGATTTCTGTTGCAGCACCAGCGAGAACAGTCACGTTGTGCCACCATTTTGGTAGCGACCGCCGCATTAACAGAGAACGCAGTGCAGGGGCAGCCTTGGGCATGCTGTGGAGAATGATCAAGTGATAATACTGGGTATTGAAACTTCTTGTGATGATACGTCGGCTGCCATTGTCGAGAATGGTGTCGTGCGCTCGAACATCATCTCGTCGCAGACGATTCACAATACCTACGGAGGCATCGTTCCAGAGCTTGCTTCTCGTGAGCACGTCAAAGGAATTGGTCCCATCGTGCA
>JBEBCJ010000213.1:0-2527 GCA_041157865.1 Bacteroidota bacterium | reverse complement strand
CATGAAGAAGTCTGCACTCGTGATCATCGCCTGCGTTGTCATCAACATGGTGCTGGGAATGGCTTGGTATGGAGCGTTCTCACAGCCATGGATGGACGCCAATCTTCTCACGATGGAAAAGATTCAAGCAACGGGAAATGCAACGCCGGGATACATCCTAAGTATGGCTGTTGCGGCTGTGAGCGCTGTGATCCTCACGCTCATCCTTAAACGTATGAACATTCGCGGTTGGGCAGAGGGTCTCTACACCGGAGCCGGAATCGGACTCCTCGCATTGCTTGGAACGATCGTCGGCAACTGGTATGCCATGCGTCCGTTCGCTGTCTCACTTGTCGACGGAGGCTTTGCCTTTCTGCAGTATGCCGCCTTTTGTGCTGTTATTGGCGCAGTGCATGCTACGTCTAACGAGGCCTGACAGATAGGGCAGTATTGATCCGCAACGAAGTGGCACCAATCGGTCGGTCGGGTGTCTTCGCCTCAATGTGGCGTCTGCCTCGGAGCGCGCAAAAGACCGACACCGGTGACCAGCGAGCATGACGTTTTCTACTCGCTACTCGGCTCGGGCATTCGGGCTAGCCTCACGGCTCGCCCCTACAGCCACACCTGATATGTTGATTGGGCAATTACCTTTCCTGCGCTTTCAACGGTGATTGCATAGACACCACGGGAAAGCAAAGGCATTGTAATGACATGCTCAGCTGCGCTCGCATCAAACGATGCTTGGTAGACGACGCTACCGCGAAGGTCAACAACCGTTACCGTCCCAGCTACAACCGGCAGATCTCCGGTGATTGATACTGTGTTGCCTCGTTGCTGAACTATTACATTGCTCCTGCGAACGTCGGCGACGCTCGTTACCCCGCCTGTAAGCTCATGCGCGATACCCTGAGCGATCCAACGTGCAAAGTAGTCATTAGGGTGGAGCGAGTTTGCCAGACATGATTTGGCACCCTTGCGTGAATAGACGGCCTGACTTAGTGATGTTACATCTATCATCGATACGTTCGATGTTTGGTTGGAATTCTGCTGAACCACATCCCGAATCTCCTGCAGAAATGAGCGCATGATCGCCGCGCCGTTTGATGGCGCGCCAATGCCGGCGGTGTCTGGAATCATGTTGGCGATGATCAAGAAGGACACCTTGGGCAGGTGCGCACGAACACTGTCGATGCAGCGCTGCATGTGCTGACGAAACTGCTGTGGTGTTGTCTGTCCCCATATGTCGTTCATGCCCATGTCGAGAATCACCAAGTCGGGCTTGTTCGGCACAGCAAGCGGGACGATGTAATCGGCCGCCCACTTGATTGTCTTGCCACCACAGGAACTGTTGTAGAGCTTTACATCGTAGCCATACTTTGAAAGAACCTCTGTAAATAACTCACAATATCCGCGCATGTAAGGGGCTGTTGCAGGGAAGTTGCGTTCGTCGCCGATGCTGCCACTGACATTCTGTCCGGAGGTTATACTCATGCCAACGGCTTGGATGGCAAGACGGCGTTCACCATAAAGGATACGCTCGATGTTCGGCAGTGGATGCCCAGCTCGAGGAGGGAAGTATCTTGTGAGAAATTCCTGATCCCAGAACACGTCCCGCGCCACTGTGTATGTAACACGCGTCCACGATGTATGCGCAGTATTGACCAGTCCGTTGGGCGAACCGTTACCACGCTTTCCAGGAGTTACGGCAACCGTGCTCGAAACACGTTGACTCTTTTGCGTAAGGGTCCGTCCGTCGATACTGTAATCCTCACCGAGGTTGTAGGTAAGACTACCATCGTAGTTTCTAACGCTAACAATCGTACTAGGCTCGTATAGAAGGTCTGCCTTTGCTCCTACGCCATCGAGCAGAACATATTCGTCGTAGATCGTGTCCCCGACGAATGGTTCAATCATACGCTGAGCATCAACCTGCATCGGCTTGGTCGTAAAACGCGGAAACTCATAGTACCCACCCGAGGTTGGCGTAACCTTGGCCCATGCCGCCCGTGCCGGACTGCACGACCACTGTGCCTCTGTGGCATCAACAGACATCAATACATCGCCCGTTGCTGAGTAGAATGTGCATGCACCTCCAGCGTAGTATGTCTGGTTAGGCGTTGCCGGAAAAGCATCAGACGGAATCTGTGCTGCAGCTCGTGTGGCGAGCAGGCCCATAATGGCGCAAACAACATAGATAGAAGCTTTTGTTACGTAGCTGATCATTGGGAGACCCTTTGACGTGGCGAGTGTTATCGACGTCTAATCTACAACAGCGAATTCCATCCAACACCTTAACAAAACCTCTAATGCACTCGGCATTCGGGCGAGCCACCGGCTCGCCCCTACCTGGGTTCACAATACACAGAGCCCCGTATCTGCCCAATGGTTCTTGGGGCAGTCTTTTCATCTAGCTCGCCACTATACGTTGTGATACTCGAGCATATGAGCGTTGCCTTACGTTGACTACCAACCATCACCGTCACTGGTTTGTAGAGTGTGTCGGTCGGTTTGATCTGTGAGAGCACTTCGCGGATGTTGAAACGCACGG
>JBEBCJ010000212.1:0-19952 GCA_041157865.1 Bacteroidota bacterium | reverse complement strand
AGAACAGTATTGAACTTCGTCCCATACTTTCTCCCATTTCTTACGCCAAGCAAACGGGCGGTTGCAGACCACACATTGTTTTGTTGGAAGGTCCGACTTTTTGCGCATGCTACTCATCGTTGTTGCCTGGATCGTGAAGCCCCTTGCCGGCAAGAATATTCGAGATGTTCTTCTCTACACGAGCCCTGCGAGTTGCTGGTTGTTTTGCCGAGGATATATGCATAAGGTATCCGCGTTGACGTCCAGGAGTTAGCGCGTAGAATGCCTTTTTGAGAGATGGAAGCGCAGCAAACATTGCTTCGAGTTCTGCAGGTATCGCGATTGCCTTACTGACGACGACGTGATCTGTCTTACCCATATTCATGGCCTGGATTGACTCTAAGACATATTCAAGTATGATCTGCTCTCGCTCGGCGATTTGCTCAATAGACGTGAAACGTAGAACTTTTACAGTCTTTGAATTGGGTCCCGGAAACTCGAGGATGTTGTGCGAATCAGATAATAGCACACCATGAAAAAAGCTCACGACAAATGATGCTTTAAACCCAGAAAGCATAATAAGGTTCTTGCCGTTGTGCGTGTAGCATGGCTGACCCCATTTATAGTCTTCCACGAGATCTGTTTGAAGCATGATCGATCGAAGCACGGTGAGTTCTTCTCGCCACTGTGGCACATGGCGCAGAAATGCATCTACTCTCGGATTACGCTTGTTCATAAGCGAAAATTAACGGTATCTGGCGGCTATATTGACACAGAAAACGTTATGTTTCGTCGATAGTATGCTCTATGTATCAATACACTGACAGATCTATGTTTATGGTCGTCGTTCTCTGTTTGCTCGCAAGCACTCTGGGTTGTACTGCTGCCAGCGCCCATGGCGAGGCTACTTATGCAATGCATTGCATTCAGCGAGACACAACACTAACAGACTATGAACTAAAGTTAGAAGAACAGTATTTCGCCATCGACGCTATTCTAGAACAGGGCATAGTGCCCGAAGAAATGTCCGACTCCCTGAGTCCATATGTAAAGGGGCTAACCATAGAATACCGGAAACGCATATACAAAGAGCACAAGCGCCTTGTATTGCCCACGACCACCGCTTCTGGCTCATCGGGATTCTTGCTGTTTGTGCCTGTTGTGATCTCCCTCATACAGGGAGACGAGGTAGGGATTGGATTGGGTCTGGCAGGCGTGGGTAGCCTCGTTGGATTATCAGCGACTTCATATTACAACACCAGTTCATCGATTAGGGGAGCACTCGGGCTAATGGGTGTTGGTTGTATGATTGCAACAGCCATTAGGGCTGCAAGTGTCAACGACTCTAACAATCGTTATAACACGGCACTATCAAATGCACTTGTGATACCAAAAGACTTTTCGTATTCCGTGTTTCCCGAGTTTCGACGTTTACCCGATGGGTCCGTCATTCCTGCTGTGACTTGTAGTCTTATACTTCATTAAACCATAAAAGGCCCCGTTATGAAGTGCTCAATATTTTGCCTCGTTTCTTTCATAGTGTTTGTCTGCGTGGTTAGTACGGCACCTGCGCAGGATTCGGTTGTTACCGGACCTTCAACACAAATCGTGTTGGAAGAACCAGAATCCAGTTGTGCTGAACTCGACGTCGTTGGGGACGACGTTGCACCGCCAACCGACAAAGTTGCTGCGTCTGCATACACCTCAGACTCAACGTTGGCTGAACGCGAAGCCCAGGCATTCTTCTATGTTTACAACCAGATTGCCAATTCACGGGATTCGTATATAGTACCCTTGGAGATCAGTCAATTCGTCGATAAAGTTGATCCGGCGGCTCGTCAGAAGATATACGATAAGCACAGCAGAGTTGCATCCATCATTCCTGCGTTGGTAAACTTCTGGCCCATACCCTTTCTTGGTACGATCATCCTCGGTGACACCTTTGGTGGCTACCTTATTGGCGGAGCAGCCCTCCTGGCGTTTATAGCCATTCCAGGCGCAGCATCTCAGTGTGCGGGATGTCAGTTACCAGCGTCTATCATGCTCTACGCTGCAGGAGGGTTGGCTGCGTGGGCAGCTGTAAGACCATTCTATCTGTACCAAAAGAACAAAGAATACAACCGCGCATTGGCAGCCGTGTTGCGTCCACCGGACCTAACCTTCATAAGCCTCAAACCAGTTCTTCAAGCGAATATGGCAGCAGGAGTTGTTGTACCTGCAATGCAACTTGCGATAGGGTTTTAGATCACCAACAGTTACCTATCCGCAAACCCCACTGCATAGCCGAATACTGCCGCAACAATACCAACATGCACGATAAGCCACGTGCGCTGCCAGAGTGGACGTTCCTTCCACGGCTGCTCTGTATTGAAGGGATCAAATGCTAAGGCGATGCCAAGGTGCGATACTGCCTGCATCCAATCGCCACGCGACAGCATCAACAATCCCAGAGTTACAAAGCCCCCGTACAAGAAGCGATATACTGAAGTTTTCATGTAGCTTAGACAACATTATCGAATGATAGGTTTCACAATTATGCGCATTCTACTTTTCGTATTTCTCAGCTGTGTCATTGTTTCACGCGCTGAAATCACAGAGCCGTGCTTAGCCGTAAAGATTCCACTTGAGGAGCGTATATCGGCTTCACAGGCAATCATACACGGGCGTGTGGTTGCGCAACGTGCGGTGTGGGATGATGCAGAACGTTCTATCTACACACTCAATACGGTGGTCGTACATGACGTTTGGAAAGGGGCTGACGGTATAGCAGATACTATCACCGTTCTGACAGAGGGTGGCGATATGGGTACGTTTGGACGTACCGTGATTGGTACGCTCAAACTGTCTATTGGCGAAGTTGGGTATCTGTTGCTCGAACATCCACGTGATCGTGATGTTACATTTACTCACGCCAATACAGCAACGTTTTACCGTCCGTATGCTGAAACCCAAGCGCTCCTGATTACTCACGACAGTTATCAACTAGTTGATTGTTGGGGGAAGATTGGTATCACAGCTGCGCAGTTTGAGGGTACAATTCTCCACGACATGCATCATCGCATAGTCTCGCGGCGTCCTGAAGAGCCCCATATCAATAGACAGACAGGTAAGCCAGTAGATATGGTGCAAAAGGCTACAATGGTTACGGACAAGATCATTGGTGGTGCTGGACAGCCAGTAACAATTCGTGGCATTGGCTTTGGTTCTGAACGTGGCACGAACTACGTAACGTTCACGTCAGATGGAACCAACTACCACAGTGCTGAATATGCCAGAACCTTCGTGTATCGCAAGTGGACTGATGACGAGATCATTGTTGAAGCTCCACCATCGTATAGTGGTAAGGTACGTGTAGTTCTTGGCGATAAGATCTGCGAATCGATGAATGTTCTGCATGTAACATCAAATCTTGCAGCGCGTACTCTTAGCCCCCTTACCTACACAAACCATGTAAACACCAATGGTAAAGGTGGCTACACATGGAATCTTGATAAGGTACTACACGACAACCCGGAGGCGCGCACGTGTGTCGAAAGTGTTATGCGTCAGTTCCGCTGTAAGACTGGAATGTCGTTTGATGTTGCACCAGAAGGTACAACAGCCGGGTACAAATTGAATGATGGTGTTAATGCTATCGTCTTTGATGCCCCTGGCTATGAACTTGGTGCAGGAGCAGTTGCGTATTGTGATTGGATATGGTATTCATGTATCGTTGGAAACGAGACATTCTACTATATCCGCGATACCGATTGCCGTCTGTCTGCCAAGTTCAATTGGTACTATGGAAATGGTAAGAACCCTGAATTCGGAATGGCAAAGCTGCGCTACGTGCTGTATCACGAGATAGGTCATGCGCATCAGTTTGGCCATGTTAACGAACCGGGTGAGTCAATGCATCCAGTCGTCCAGGCATTACCTGCTGAGGAGTGGCTTCAGCGTGATACGATAACGGAGAGCGAGCAACGAGCAGGTTGGTTTATGACTCGTAACGGACGCGACTTCTCGTTTCGCGGTTGTGGTATTACGCCCCTTACCCCGCCAAATACCGATGACTGTAATAGCGATGTAACGAGCGATGTTGCGGATATATGTGCTGCTTCACATGCCATCGTGGTTACACCTAATCCAGTATTAGATGTCATCAATGTTTTACTTAGCTCACCCGCCGACCCTGGTAGCATGGTCAGCATTATTGACATGCTAGGCGTCGTACGTGCGACCCAGACGGTAGCTTTGGGTTCATCGAGGCTTAGCCTTCCCGTGGCATCACTACCTGCTGGACGCTACACGATTGTGTACCAACACCATTCAGGATCGCAGTCGGTTGCCGGGGTAATCGTGGAGTAATATTGGCGAAGGAGGAGTACCCTTCGACATCATCCTTTCCATTCCACTGGCCTCGTTATAGTTGTATATGAACATTCGTTGGCTCATCATCGTTTTATGGCTACTCGTCGGCCTTGGCTGTTCTGGTGTTCAGGCCCCCAAAGAGCGTATTGTGAGAAACGACAATGCCTACAACCGAGATCTCACAAAACTGCAGCGGTACCTAGCCGGTATGCCAGTTGATCTTGCCATAGAGGGATATAGACCCAACGCAGAAGCGGCTGTAGACGTTGAGTACTCAGAGGATTCTGTAGAAGCAATCATCAAGCAGGTTGCGATCACGCAGATGGACCCGGATTACACCTATCTACGAACGAAGACTGATGGTGTCGGAAACACACTACGAGTTCCGACAAAATACGTTACAAGAGTATCGGCCGAGGGTGTACGCACAGTTCAGTCAACAGGTGGTACTTCATTTGTTTGGCCAGCTGCACTTGGCATCATCGCAATCATTGCAGCGTCCCTTGAGGGAAAGGTCAACGATGGTATTGGCTGCAGAGGAGGCTGCCTTGCGATAGGAGCAATACTAGGTGCTACAGCACTGGTCATACTCGCCGTTATACTGATAGCAAGTCATAACAGCGAACCTGTAACGACATTTGAGACGATATCGAGAACATGGATCTTGCAGTGATCATCACTCCGCTGCATCCATGATGCCCTTGAGTTCTTCAGCCGTCATGTAGCGACTATAGAGCACAACATGATCCATAGCACCTTTAAAGCCAGGTAGTGTTGATGTGGTCGATAACGTACCAACACAGAACTGCTCCTTTGTAGCTGTGGCATCGGTATTTGATGCATTTGGCGTCACAAGTTTGATTGTTGTACCGTTCACAGTTGCCCATCCATTACCATCGGCACCTACGGAATAGCCAATCCATATCCACATATCTTTCGGATACGAAGAAAAATCTGTTCTGCTGTATTTAGCCCAACCACCGGTAGTATAAAGGAATGAGATTACTCCGTTCTCCATGGCGATGTAGTACCCATCACCTAATGGATGAAGTGTTTTCCCGAGGATCAACTGCGTAGTGTTTGTGTTGGACGGTATGTATACCCAGGCGCCCAGTGTTACAGGCTTAAAGTTCATCGACGCCCCATCAACTGTGGAGATGCCGTTTGTTCCATTGAACTCTATGGCACGACCAGCAACACCGTTTCTATCTGCAACGAATCTGTTTCCCGTTCCCAGCTCTTTCATGCTGTGGTTCTTGGGAGAAAGATCAGCGATCGATTCATTTAACGTTAGATATAGTTCGAGGTTCTGCGTTGAGATGTTGACAGAGCTCGTTGAGATGTCGACATTCTTTACGGTTGGACTGCCAGCAGTGGTGCTAACAGTAACACGTTTCAATGGGAAACCTTGCGCCTCTATCGTCAACTCATAGCTACCAACTGGTACATTCTTGAGCAGGTACGACCCATTAGCATCGGTAGTATCGGCAATCCCAAGACTAGCGATGCCAACAATTGCATTACTACATGGCTTGCTGTCAGCTGTGATGGCCCCTGTTACCGAACTTTTCGACGGATCCTGCGCATATGCGGTAATGTTCACGCGTGCAGTAACTGCGCGCTCAACAACCACGGATGCCGTTCCATAAAGTGTTCCTGCTACGACGCGGACAACAACCGTACCCGGTGGTATATCAATCAAGAGAAAGCTGCCGTCGGCACCCGTTACAGCCGATGCGGACCCAGGAGTTATTGTAATTCTAGCCCCCTGAACAGCTTTGCCTGACTCATCAGTAACCTTCCCAGAGATAATTCCATTTTCGGGGGATCCAAGATTTAGGATCAGGTCTGCCTTTGTTGTTGCCCCCGACAAGACCTTTACCTGCATAGAGGCATAACCAGCGATTGCGGTATCGCGATAGGTAGCCTGAACGATGTAGTCACCGGCTGCAACATTGGTAAACTCATACGCTCCGTTGTCGTCGGTTAATAGCACACTCGTACCGGGAACCGTAGACATTTGAACATTGGCTAAGGGGCGCTGGGTGATTGGACCCTTTACAATACCCTTGATGCTTCCTGGCGAGGGGGCAATGATTGGATCCGAGCCGCAAGCAACGAGCAATAATGCAAGAATGAAAAGGATTGATGTCTGTTTCATATTGTTAACGTACTACATTGATATTCGATCCAGAATGCTGACCATTAACTGTAACACTAAGCTGGTAAACACCAGCAGCAACCAGTGTTCCGCTGACGTCGCGAGTATCCCAATCAAAATACAGAAGTTCTGGCGCCATTTCGCCATTGTACAGTATGTAAACAAGATTGCCGTACATGTCATAGATCTCCACGCTCACATGTCGGCGTTCCGTGTCACGAAGGTCGATAGTGATGCGCGTGCGATCGCGAACGGGATTAGGTGCAACACTACAGCGGCTCCACGTTTCTGATACATAATCATTGGTAACAGATGTCGTGCCGCCCGAGTTGTCTTGAGTACCCGTATCGGCGAATGATGTAAATGGCGTGACGATACTATACTTTTTCCCAAGTCTGATGACCTCTTCACGCCATTCTTTGTACTTGGAGCTGTTTGCCTGCTCCTTCTTCATCCACTCAACCAACATGTCGATGCGGTACTTTGCCCAAATCTTCGCTACGAAAACGTTGATATTCGGATCATCAGTAAGACGTGCCGCAAAAGGATAACTCACAGCACCTTCACGGTTTGTACCATTTACCGTAACAGTTACATCGCCAGGTGTAGTGTAGCGTCCAGCTAATACCAACTGCTGACCCTTGTAGATATCTGGTATCACCGATGGATAGACATCGTACATCACGTTGGGACCTACAGAGATCGTTGGATTCTTTATCACTGGATCTTTGATGTAATCATAAAACTCCGATACGGTTGATGCGATGCTCTTACTACGCTCCAAATAGAACCACGCTCCGTTGTTTTCATTTGCAATGCGCTGCAATGCAGTCTGATTAACACCATTACCTATGCCAAAGACAAAGATGCGCGTAGAGCTTGTGTTGGCGGCATTGAGTATTTCGTTCTGAATCGTGGCTTGTCCGTCTGTAAGGAAGATGATCACATTCACATACTGGTCGGCCCTGTGCATCTTTAGCGATTGCGTTAGAGCTAGCATGATATTCGTTCCAGAGGCAAAGTAGAGCGACTTCAAGTAATCAATAGCTGCACGAGTGTTTGTTGCATTTGCCGGCACGTGGTCTGGACGCCATTGCGTTACATATTCGTCGAATGGAACAACGTTAAAGATGTCCGATGGATCGAGATTGTTGATACAGTATGTGGCAGCCTCGACTGCACTTTCAAGACGATCGTCAGCGTCCATCGAGCCCGATCGATCGATCACGAACGTTACGCGCTTCGGCATCACATCTGAGTCATCGCCTACCGTCTTTGGAACCGCTAGCATAAGCGCATATCCGTCTTCGCCTGCAGGCTTCGTACTGAGCACATTCATCGACAATGCATCAAACTCCAAACCAAATGTGATCGTGAAGACATTGCCTTGAATGGACACGTCCTTCCCATACATGCGGCATCGCGTAGCAATCTGTTCGAGAGTATCAGACAGCGTGGGTGATACAACAACGTTGGAGATGGTCCTGCCAGACTCAACATCAAGAGACCATTCATCGATCAGAATGTTTGCGGCACCATTCAATGTCGTTGGTCGATATGCGTATGGTATACGTCCATTCTTGTATTTCAACAACTCCACATATGTGAGCTCAATTGTTACAAACTCCGCAGGCAAGATGGTATCCTTGATGCTGAACGTGAATGGGGCTCCAGTAAACCATTTGCTGAACGTGCTTGGTGCAGTAGATGACTGATCAAGTGAAGTTGATGTATCGCTGGACGTCATAGACGCCTTGAACCATGTGTCCTTGATCTTCCAACGCATGCTCGTAACCATGGCATCCGGCGGAAGGGTTACACCATACAGCGGCGTGCCGGGACGAATGAGAGCATTGTGAAACACCTGTTTTACCGTTGTGACTGCCACCTGCTCGCGAATGATTGTGGAGACGGTGAGTGTATCTGCGAGTACCGGGAAGTCGCCATTAGCGCTGAAACTCATAATCCCGCCACCAATTGCAGGCAGTACTGCGCAGGTACATGCTATTATTACTAGCACAGCTAGTCTTTGAATGCGTGATGTTGTCATTATTGGATTCCTTCTGTGATGATCATGGATTGTGTAAATGTTTGATCTCCTATGCGGACAACAACCATGTATGAGCCTGGAAGGAGATTGTATGAGCTTAGCGGGATGACCAGTGATTGGTCTTGAACATTGATGTTTTGTGCATCGGCAACGACTTGACCAAGAAGATTGACAATCGACACTTGCACTGTTAATGCATCGACAGTAACAGGTAGCGTTACCGTAATGGTGGTGGTTGGACGCGCCGGATGCGGTGCAATGGATATCTGAGGCGTGGCAGATGATACCTCAGTGTCATTGACTGATGTATTCTTGTCATCTGGGTCGGCATAGAGCGCCGTGTATTTCGTGAGTATCCCGAACTGGATGCTGAGAGATATCACAGCGTCGACAAGCTCTTTCTTCTCCCCATACTTGGCGATTTCCGCAAGTAACGCGTTTACCCGCTCACGTGCCCACAGGCGCGCTACAGCCCTGTTACTGGTTGCTGGATCACCAAATGTTACGTCCTTTGTCAAGGTAAACCCTATACCTAGCGTGCTACCAGTAAGCGTAACGGCAAACGTCCCACCTTGTTCGTAGCGTCCTACCTGATATACACGGCCCCCTACACTTACATTGGGTAGCTCGTATGGTTCAACGTCATACGTTACGAGTCCGCCATAGTTCAACATCATGTTGTTAATGTTTGGCATCGAGATGCGACGAAGATGGTCGCGGATGATCACGGCAATCGAATCATCATTGGTGATTTCTGTGAGGAAGCCCCCTGATTGCTTCGAGATGTTACGCATGAGCATAACGCTTGATTCTTCGCCGATTGCAATTGGATTGATCGTAACCTTTGTTGTATTCCAACGAAGAAGAGAATCAAGAATCTTGGCTTCGTTCTGCTCACCAAACGATGGTTGTCCGTCGGTAAGGAATACAACAGCGCGTGCTTCTGCCTCCGTGTAACTCTGCTGCACAGCCCTGCGCAATGCTTCGCTGATGTTCGTAAGTCCAAGAGCGCGCATTTGCTGCACAAACACCTTTGCCTGAGCGATATTCTCGGAATCGGCCTGCACGAGATCGTCTCGGAACGAGGTAACGTTTGTACTGAACGTAAAGATGTTGAAGCGGTCCTGCGGCTTGAGCTGTTCTACAAACGACATCATCGCTTCGCGCAGTTGATCCATACGGCGGGGCGTCATGCTTGACGAAACGTCTGCCACAAACGACACGGCTCGTGGTATCTCAAGATTGCCTGTATCTGGTGGGACAACCCACGTGAGAAAGAACGGTCTCGTTCCAAACGAGTCGGACGGAACTGGCACGTATGTCAGCGTAGCCATCTCTGTCCCGGAACGCTTCGACGAAAGCTCGAGCGTGTAGTTCTTTGTTGGTACAAATGTCTCGTCGCCAAGGGTAATGCGTGCTTCCTTGTCCGACAGCATGCGAATGCTGTGTGCCGGTGTATTGATATACGAAGGCGATTCGATACGCGACCATGTGGACTGTGTGGTCGCGTCGATTGTAAGACTCATACGTTGCAGGGGCTTTGGTGATAGCCCCGTTGTCTTGAGTAGGTGCTTGTAGGTTGACTTGCCGAGCGCAAACGGCATGATCTCGGTATACGTGATCTCGACGCGCACATCGCTATAGGCATTGATCGGTGCGATCTGGAGCTTGAAGATGTTATCGCCAATTTCCTGCAGCAGGGCCGGATCAAGTGTCTGCCGGATCTTTGCATCATATGCGGCCTGTGCTTCCTTCTTCTCGCGGACGCTTGCTTTGTAGCGTATCCCGTTGAAGTAGTAGTACATTTCCGTGATCACCGCTCCGTCGGGCAACGGAAAGATCAGGGTTGCCTCTACCTGTTGATTGAGTTCGTTACGGAACGACTGATCAACGTACGTTGCAGCTACGTGGTCCTGAATCTTGACCTTGGCATCGTACTTGGTGATTGCAATCGACTGGTATGTCTGTGTTGACCGTAGGGGGCGAACAAAGAGTGCTCCTACCGCCCAGGCCTGAACAGAGGCCGTTACTACAAGGATGAGAATGAGTGCGTTACGAGTATACATTGGTTGCTCCTTCGAGATGTTTGTTGTTCATCACGAATGCAACCTACTGGGCTAATTGCCTCGGCGCACCTTAACAAAACCTTAACTCCCCTAGAGCGACTGGATGTACGTCGTCAGGCCTGTACTGCCCTCTAAACCTAGCTTTTTACGCAGTTTCGAGCGGTATACTTCGATGGAAGCCACGCCGATACTCAGTACTTGTGAAATTTCCTTGGAGGAGAGATTAAGCTTAAGAAACGAGGCAAGCTGTACCTCTTTAGCGGTAAGATCAGGATGCTTTGTTGTAAGCGTACGCAGGAATGTATCGTGCACGTCTGCTAGCTGTTCTTGGAAGTTCTTCCAGTCTTCACCTGTTCTACGGTGCATGTCGATTTTGCGCAATACATCTCGCAAATGCTGTACCCGTTCAACCTCTGCGCTGCGAACAGCTGTTTGCAGGTCGCCGGCAAGTTCACTCAGAAGTTCGTTCTTCTGAGCTATTGCCAAAACATTGGTATTAAGCTCACGCTCTTTGGTATCCAACTGCAAGGTTAGCCGTTCATTGGTTGCCTGGATACGCTCACGTTCTCGCGCTTCGCGCTCCATGTCAAGACGGAGCTGCAGACCCTGACTGTGTTGGGCGCGCAATTCGGCATCGGCAGATAACTGCGCTAGAGATGCGTTGCGCTCATGTTCAAGGGCAGATTTATAGTCGACATGCTTTTCATAGAGCTCTGCAATGCTCTTTTCTAGAACAGCTTCAAGGCCATGAATGGTGTGTTTCCGCGCAAGCTTGACGGCGCGGGTCAATCTCTTGATGGCGTCCTGCCAAGCCCCTTTCGCGATCATAAGCGATGCTTGATGTTGATCAATCTCGATCTCAAGACTTGGGTTGTCTACCGATTTCATGCGCTTCGTGGCCAGATCTAACTGTTTCTGTGCCTGGGCATAATCCTTTCGCTGGACAGCAAGCTCTGCAAGCGTTACGAGACAGCGTATCTCGCGCTCGGGGTCGTTCGTTTTGATAAAGATGTTGAGAGACTCTTCTGCGATCTTCTGTGCTTGAGAGTACTTCTTCTTCTTGAGCAGAATCGTGGCCAGAAATACCATGATGCGTCCACGAGCATGGTTGTCTTGTAGTGCACTCATGACATCGAGTGCCTCCGTCATAGCTTCGAGCGCATCATCTAGCTTACCTATGCGCTGGTACACCCTACCAAGATTCGAAAGTGTTAACCCGACGCCCATCGTATCACCGTTATGCCGGTGAAGAGCAAGACTCCGCTTCGACCACTCAATAGACGTCTCTGTATCGCCAATACCAATGTAGACGTCGGCGATGTTGCCAGTAATGCGAGCACGCACGAGCGCATCATCCAGGCGTTCTGCAATGGTTAGACACTCGGAAAATGCCTGAAGCGACTCCTTGGGACGTCCAAGCACGGCATAGGTACTGCCGATGCTGGTTAATACCGTCATTAGGAACACATCGTCGTTGATGCTTCGTACAATTGCCTCCGACTTGCGGAAGATATCCAGTGCGTCTTCATTACGTCCAAGTTGACGCAGAGTTAAGGCGATATTCTGCAGTGCACGCGACTCTCCGGTACGATCGTGTAATCTGCGATATCCCGGAAGTGTAGCTTCGAATAGCTTACGTGCCGCGTCATAGTTGTTGTCTGCGTAGTGGCAGATTCCCATCATGCGCTGACAGTGCAAAGCCCGCTCTGTAAGCTTAAACTTCTTGGCAATGGCCAGCGCCTCTTGCGCAAATGCAAGGGCTTCCTGAGGGCGCTCGTACTGCAACGCTCTACATGACTGGAGCCGCTCCTCTATCCGGGCCTGTGGCGACATTCGGGGCATGAGCGAACATAGGTAATTAAGGTTTTATTAAGGTGTCAGGGGGCTATTGTTTTTCCGAAATTCGTACCAGATCAATTCGCTCACATACTCTGCAACATCATGAACCGTTCATTACTCGCACTTGTGCTGACGCTGTGCTCTTGCCTAACTGTAATGGCTCAGCCAAACTTGCGTAAGCAGACACTGCCTGCCCCCTTCAGCAGTTATTCGATGTATGTGTGCGATACTACGGGCATCCGCGCGGGGTCCTCAGGCACAGGGCAGGTCTGGAATTACTCTAGCCTCGTGCGACGTGGTGCCGATACGACCTTTACTATCTATGCGGATAAGAGCGCTCTCAAATCGCCAACACGAGAGAAGTTTCCAAACGCAGAGGTGGTTGTTATCGACGACACAACTACGTCGGTCTACCGCACAGTGAACAACGTTTGGCGTTTGGATGGTTGGATTACGCCGACCACCGAGATGCTCGTGGGTGTTGATCCATATGATGTACGCCCAAGTGAGATCGTCTTTACCAACCCTAGCTTCGACATTTTCAACGGTACGATACAGTCGCCGTTCCCTACTCCAGGAACCAAAAACGTGACTGGTTCGCATGTGTACGTCTATGATGGATATGGCCAACTTGTGTTGCCTGACTTTACCTACAACAACGTTGCCCGTGTGAGTCAGCGCGACACGATGTCTGTTGAGGTTTCGATCGGACCTCAGAAGGCATTCGTGAAGACCATCTCACGGAAGACATCATGGCAAGAGCTTACGTCGAACATCCCGTTGTTTATCATTGACGAATCAACCGTCCAGGTGTTCAACGCTGCTAACATGTCGTTGTTTGGTCCGTTTACCTTTAAAACCGTACGCTACCGTCGATACGGTCAGACAACCGATGTCAACGAAGACCCATCACAATCGCTCGTAGTAGCCCCTTCGCCATCAGCGGGAGACTATGTAACCGTAATGGCACTTCAGGCAGATCCGCACAACATCATCGTCATCAACACCATTGGTGAACAGATTTCCTGTCCGACTACACAGACCAATACTGGCATCAAGATCGATGTACGTGAACTTGCCAAAGGCTCATACTCAGTTCTTGTTCTGGAAGGCCAGAGAATGCGGACCGTTGGGTTTGTGAGAAACTAGGTACAGGAGGGACAGAGCTTTAGAGTGACTTGACTTCGTTGACGAGTGCTGAGAGTGATGCCTTGGCATCACCAAAAAGCATGGCAGCATTCGGTCTGTAGAAGAGCTCGTTGTCGATACCTGCATATCCGGCCTTCATGGAGCGTTTCATGATGACAACTTGGCGGGCCAATTCTGCATCGAGGATAGGCATACCATAGATCGGAGATGTTGGATCGGTCTTTGCAGCAGGATTTACAACATCATTTGCACCAACGACCAGCACAACATCCGTGGTTGGAAAGTCTGCATTGATCTCTTCCATCTCTATGAGTTTATCATAGGCCACATCCGCTTCCGCAAGAAGCACATTCATGTGCCCGGGCATGCGGCCGGCAACAGGGTGTATGGCGTATAGTACCGTCACTCCCTTGCTCTCTAGTTCATGTTCAAGTTGATGACATACATGCTGCGCCTGTGCTACGGCAAGACCGTATCCGGGCACAATGACAACTCTATTGGCATAAGCCATCATCACTGCAGCGTCCGCTGCTGTTACTTCTCTATACGTACCACCGCCAGCCGAACCGCCGCCGCCGACACTACTGCCAAAGTTGCCGATAAGGACATTGAGAAGTGAGCGATTCATGGAATTGCACATCACAACGGTCAAGATCGTACCGGCAGAGCCAACTAGAATGCCACCAATGAGCATTACCATATTATCATACAAAAAGCCGCCGCAGGCAGCGGCAACACCCGTGAATGAGTTCAGTAATGATATCACTACCGGCATATCAGCACCGCCGATTGGAAGCACAAAGAGTACCCCGAATATCAACGCAAGAGCAACCAAGAGATAGAGCATAGGCAGACCAGAGAGTGATCCGACTACGAGCAAGGCTCCAAGTATGAGCGTCACAATGAGAAGCCCGTTATTCACAAGTTGCTGTCCGGCAAAACGTATGTCAGACAACCTATCCTCAAGCTTTAGATAGGCAATAATCGATCCCGAAAATGATACTCCGCCAATGATGAGACCTGCCATCATGGCAAGTGCATGACCAATCGAGATTGACGTTGCAGAATGCGAGGCAGATGTATACTCGAGTATAGAGATCAGTGCTGCACAGCCCCCTCCCATACCGTTAAAGAACGATACCATCTGCGGCATGGACGTCATCTTGACACGCATTGCCATGATCCATCCGGCTAGACCACCGAGAATCAGTGCAGCAATGATCCAGTCGAGATTGTGAAGGGGCTTACCATTGTGCTTGTACAGAAACATTGTGCCTATGATTGCCACAGACATGCCAGCCGCGGCTATAAGGTTGCCAATGCGAGCAGACTTTGGTGAGCCCAGGAGCTTGATGCCAAGAACAAAGGTCACCGATGACATCAAATACAGAAGGGGTAAGAGACCGTCCATTATTCTTTCCTCCTGAACATCTCGAGCATGCGGTTTGTTACGACGAATCCCCCAACAACATTAAGCGTCCCAAGAACTACTGCAAGGAATCCAAGAATGGTCGATGCGGTGTCGTCCGCAATGCCCATAACGATAATGGATCCAATGATCACAACTCCGTGAATAGCATTTGCACCCGACATCAGAGGTGTGTGCAGTACTGATGGCACATGGCCAATGAGTTCTACGCCCAGAAACGCCATGAGTATCACGAGATACAGCAGCGAGAGCGTTGCGTCGTCGATGATCATATTCGTACCTGTCCGTTATGTACAACAAGCGTAGCCGACGTTATCTCGTCTGCGAGATCAAACTTCAGTCCATCTGTCTGTGCGATGTGAGTAAGAAATGCCAGAACATTCTTTGCATACAAGTCGGATGCATTCTGTGCGGCAGAAGATGCTAAATCAGTAGGGCCCAGAACTAAGACTCCTTGAGCATCAACACGTTCATCGGCACGTGTGAGTTCACAATTTCCACCTGCCTCAGCTGCCATATCAATGATCACTGCTCCACGTTTCATGCGGGAAACCTGATCTGCAGTGATCAGCACTGGAGCCTTCCCACCGGTAACAAGTGCTGTTGATATCACAAGGTCTGCTTGGAGTAGCGATTTTTCGACTGCTACTTTTTGACGGTCGAGAACATCACTATCGACGGATGATACGTAGCCCCCTTGGACATTGACTACATCAAGACCTTCTACGGCAATGAATTTAGCACCGAGTGACTCGACCTGCTCCTTTGTTTCTGGACGCACATCAGTAACCTCGACCTGCGCCCCCAACCGGCGAGCTGTTGCAATTGCCTGAAGTCCGGCAACACCTGCTCCATAGATAAGCACCTTTGCAGGGGGCACAGTCCCTGCTGCTGTCATCATCAGTGGAAAGATCCGACAAAGCTCGGCAGCTCCTAATACCACGGCCTTGTATCCAGCAAGGTTGTTCTGGGATGAGAGCACATCCATTGTTTGAGCACGGGTTGTACGTGGCATTGCATCCATCGCAAACGCATCAATACCTGCAGATGCAATCTGCTGCAGCAGATTCGGATGACGTTTTGGATAGATGTACGAGACAATTGATGTACCACTGCGCAATGAGGAGATTTCCTCCGCACTAGGCACTGCGACATGCAGCAGACATTCTGCGGTTGCGATCACCGACTGCCTCGGTCCAAGAATTACACCCTGTGCCTGATACATCTCGTCGCTGTAACCTGCGTCGAGTCCGGCACCAAACTCAATATGGACAGAATGGCCGGCCGATATAAGCTTTGCCGCAACAGCCGGCACAACGGCAACACGCTTTTCCCTTGATGCCGTTTCTTTGAGAACGCCCAACTTCATAGATCACCTTTGTGGTGATTGTGATGGATTGAAGGTTGTTGGTCAACCCTGTCGATAATAGGGATAAATACACTATCGTAAACATGGCTATTTTACCCGTACTGCTATGACAAACACAACCAATCTGCACTTCCTCGGCGCCGGCGTAGCTGCGCACGTCTATGCACTTGTTGCAAGGGACATCATCGGCTCTGATGGATTACACGTAACAATGCTCGATCGCTCGCATGTAGCACCAGATAGAACACTATGTGTATGGGGCTCGGCAGAGTCGGCAATCTCGAATGCCGCGGTAGCACAGTGGAAGCACGTGCGCATAGGATTAGGGAAGAACTGCATCAATCTGGAACTTGGCAACATGGTGTATTGTCAGTACACCGCTGAATCAATACGCGCTCTTGCTGATGCACGGCTAGATATCAGAAGGGAGATCTGTGATGCAACAGAGCCCGATACAGAAGCTAGTGTTTCGCTCGACAGCTGTGATCGTGGACGTGACATCAGACCGGCAACAGTATCGTTGTTGCAGCATTTTCGAGGATGGCGCATACGCACGTCTACGGCCATGTTCGATACTGACGTAGCAACAATGATGGATTTCCGAGTAGACCAGTCACATGGTGTCTGCTTCGTGTATGTACTCCCATACGCCGACAATGAAGCACTTGTAGAATGCACAGTATTCTCTGCATCTGTCTGGAGTGCGGACCTATACGACGTACGACTGAAGAACTACATTGCCGAGATTCTGGGCGCATCTAGTTATGATATTATCGCAACAGAGGTTGGCGTTATTCCCATGACGGATCGCATGCCGCAGCGTCAGCATGGTCCGTCGTGGATTGCAATTGGTACGGCTGGCGGACTTACCAAGCCAACTACAGGGTATACCGTTGCACGTTGCGTCCGCGATGCAGAGCATATGATGACCTCCTATATGCGGACTGGCGTATTCTCTGTTCCTCCACTACCCCCCGGACGCTTTCGATGGTATGATCAACTACTGCTGAGGATCATTCGTGATGAGCCGCACGAAGTGCCAAGGATTCTCTGGACACTGTTCTCGAGAAATCCAATTGAAAAGATCCTTCGTTTTCTCGACGAAGGGACCTCGCTTGCTGATGAAGTACTGATATTCTGGAGTCTGCCGTGGCGTCCGTTCCTACGCGCAATCATTCGGCGCTAGTCTATGGCCTAACGGCAGTAATCGCAGTATTTCTAGGCTTTGCACCGACGAATGTTGCTGTTGGTGTTTGTGGCCTTCTCATCGCGCTGCTTGGGATACCCCATGGATCATTAGACCTTCATCTTATGTCGACCCGAGCGCAGCGCCTGCGAGAACTCGGTATATACCTCGTCTGCATAGCCCTAGTTCTCGTGGTTTGGCTCATGCAACCAACGCTCATGCTCACGCTGTTCTTGATCAACTCAGCTTGGCACTTTGGAGATTGTGATATCAGTACAAACCATCGACTACGTCCTTTGCTTGCGTTGACATACGGCGCGGCTGTCCTTTTGCTTCTTATTGATCTGAAGGACCCCACAATCGGCATCATCTTACAAACACTCCTGGGATATCCTGTCGATGCATCGATGATATCGTATTACAGCATGCTTCGAATACTTGCTGCAGTGCTGGTCTTCGGTACTCCTATGGTTCATTCGCAAGTACCACGCGGAAATCTGCTCCTACATGGACTTCTCATTCTCGGCGTTGCAATGCTCGCCCCTTCACTAATTGCATTCACATGGTACTTTGTTGTCATGCACTCGTGGACAAGCATGAATGCGCTACGTCACTACATTGATAGCACAAATCCATGGTCATGGCGAATGCTCATCATTGCAGCTGCGCCTCTGAGCCTTCTAACGTTCATTGGCATTGGAATCGGGCCACTGGTGTTTCCACATGTAAACATATTGGCAATGCTCTTCATTGCTCTGAGTGCACTTACTGTACCGCATAGCAGGTTGTTTCATAGAGTGTACGCTGGCGATTCCTGAGGCCCTAAAGGCATGGGTTTAGGATGAAGTATGGGGCCTGTTGAACGGGGTAGTAATACTCGTAACTTCTACTCCTAGGTCGTGGGAGTACAACTTTGTTATCTAAGAACCGACAGCGGAGGAGTTCACATGAAGAACACTCTTCTCAATCTTGCGGGACAGTTGCTATCGCCTGAGCTGATCATCATGCGAAGACTTTTCAAAGACTTGGCCAACCTCAATATCTCATCTGAGTGGTTTACGCTGAAGTATGATCTACAGTTCACGTACGATCTCATATCAACATTACTATTGTTCTTCCTGATCTATGTCTTTTCGACACAGAGTAAGCGCCGCTTCACCTCAGCTAATGGGCAACCGAATATTGATGAGGGAACACAAACCTATGCCCGAGTTAAAAGTATTATCGCATCGGGACTTGTGCCGCTGGTCTTCATATTGGCCATCTATTCATTTATCGATTGGCTTCTTGGCAGTTTATCGGCGGGGTCCTCTTCACTCACAGAGTTTCACGGCATTAACAGAGTGTTTTTTGATCAGTTCTTTACACTACTCGTGATAGTTGATGTAATCCTGCTACTTGTTTCTTTCTATCATACGGACAGGTTTCATGTCATTATTCGAAACTCTGGCTTCATCATATCCACGATACTGATTCGAATGTCATTCAATGTTGAGGGTGTGTTAAACAATATTCTCGTTATTGCTGCTGTGCTTTTTGGACTTATGATTCAGCTGATTTACAACAAGTATGAGCAAAGCAATGCGGAGGCATGATTGGCGCAACCAACCTCTATTATCTCCCCGGTCAGTCGTTATCAGCACTGGGATCCCCCTTACAAGAATGAAGTTAGTATTTCATTGGCCATCCTATCTTTACAGCGATACGTAAAGTATAGTCTATTTGCCACATTCAATCGTAAAGCAATGAAGAAACGCATCATACGAGTCGTTCTTGCACTCGGACTAATTTTTGGTGCTCATGCAGCATCGGCGCAGCGCGTCGAAGTCAATGCTTTGTCTGCTTATATGTTCGGTACATCAACAGACTACATCTATAGGAGTGGCCTGCGCTACGGTGATATCTGGATTGCACCGAGCGCGGTTTACGGCGGTGCCGTTGATATCACACTTGATAAGAACATCATGTTCGAGGTGCAGTACATGCATCAACCAACACGAGCCGAAGAACGTGGCCGAGGTGGACTAGTGGCTCATGCAACAGATCTCACGAATCACTTCGTACAGGCCGGTGGACTCTACTCACAATCCGTAAATCCATCAGTAGACGTTTTCGGTGGTGTTATGTTCGGACTTGAGGTCTTCACACCGTCCAAACCAGAGTATGAGTCGGTTGTGCGATTTCTTGGCACGCTTACAGGCGGCACCAAGGTATGGCTAACAGACGCTGTAGGACTGCGCGTTCAGGCGGCACTCAACATGCCCATGGTACTCTCCGGCGTAGGATTCTATTTCGGCACAGGTGGAGCAGATTACGGCGCATCCACGTTCGTCCAGCTGCTTCAGTTCAATCTCGGCGGTGGGGTTGTTGTAAG
>JBEBCJ010000211.1:0-6954 GCA_041157865.1 Bacteroidota bacterium | reverse complement strand
TGGGTCTGACGCCGATAGTTATCTCTCGGAAGCATATCAACGGTTACTGCATCCAACAAGCCATCGGAGTTGATATCTGCCACGTCGCTGCCCATGGATGCCCATGACATGTTCGGAACACGTTCTAGTGCCGATTCTCGAAATGTGCCATCTCGCTGATTGAGCCAGATCTTATCGCGCTCCTCAAAATCATTGGCCACATAGATATCGGGCCACCCGTCATCATCGAAGTCGCCAACGGATGCTGAAAGTCCGTAGCCTTTATCCACAATACCGGCCTTGGCCGAAACATCGGTAAAAGAGCCGCCGCCATCGTTGCGCAGCAGTATATCGGAGACACCAGGGTTGAGATAGCCATTTCTGCGGGGCTCTCCGCTGTTGACAAGGAACACGTCCACATCTCCGTCTCGATCATAGTCCACTAGTACGGCATGTGTCGTGTAGGCTTTGATTGCTAAGGGGCTCGCATCAGTTTCGTCCCGAAAGACACTGCCGCCCTGATTAATGTAGACACGATTCTTTGCATATCGCCGACATACATACACATCCGGGAGTCCGTCTGTATTCAGGTCCCCAATAACTACTCCAGTGTTCTGGACAGAATCAGGAATGATCAGATTTGCCTGCTTTGAACGCTCGATAAATTTGAAATCGCCGAGATTCTTGAAGAGCCGTACACCCTGCTGGGAGCTCGTAAACACGATATCCTGAAGTCCGTCTTGATCAAGATCTCCTATCCCAACACCGCCGCCGTTAAAGATGTAGAAATCAAGTAGAATGTTAATGCTGTCTGATTCTCGAATATCATTGCGGAAGTTCACACCTGTCCGCGAAACAGACATTAGCTGAAAGGTCTGCCCCGGTAATCGGAACGACACCAACAGCAGCATAGCAACGATGCAAAGTGTAAACATTGTCGGGAGTATCCATCATTTACGAAATCGATACACAACCATCAGTCCCAAACATCCGAATATGATGTTAGAACTCCAACCAACGAGCCAAATTGGTGCGCTTGACTGTGCACCAATGGCCTGACCGATCTTGGAGAAAGCGATGTAGCTGATTGAGACAATCATCGCAAGAGAGATGTTCACTGCTACACCGCCGCGCCGACGTATCATAGCAAAGGGTACAGTCAACATGATTACGATAGTGTTTACAAACGGGAATGCCCACTGTCCAGCGAGATCTATCTCTAAAACCCGCGTCTGTTTGCCCCCTTTTTTCAGAGTCTGAATGTGCCGCTCAAGCTCAGGAAATGTCATCTCATCGATGGATTCCTGGAGACGCATGATCTCATCATGATGCGTCGTAAATGGAATCGACATTTGCGCTGCATTGTCTATCTGCACGGTATCGCCCAGAAACCTCCTGCGCGTAATCCCCTTTCCAATCCATGATTGCTTAACGGTGTCCCACTCAATACCCGACACATTCCAGTGCGCACTGACCCGGGGCCTATCCACATTCGTAAACTCTTCTATTGTTACGCCATTACCTTGACGAGCATCGATGTCGTAGCGTGATATAGAAATGTTCAGCGTTGGGTTTTCCCGAAAAAAAAGATCTGTCAGTACGTTGCGTCCCTCATCGTTGCCGAGATAGCGCCGCTCAATCTCAACCTTATTCCTACTGGCAATCGGAACAACCCACCCGTTAAAGTACACCTGAGCGGCACTGAGAGCCATGCCTACACATAGTATTGGCAGTAAAAACTGCGCCGTACTCAATCCGCCGGCACGCATCGCGGTGATCTCATGGGTAGTGCTCAGTCTACCTATCGAGAACAATCCTGCCAGCATGATAGCAATCGGTGTTATCAGCTCGACAATCTGAGGGATGTAGCTCAGGTAGTACTGCGCTATGATAGTGCCCGGCGTCTTATGATCGAGAAATTTATCGAGTTGATTGAATAGATCAACTACCACAAACAGGACTGTTAGTGCAAACAGTGCAAAGAGCACTGTAACTAGGTACTGACGCAGAACATATCGTGTGACAATGTTGATGATCAGACCTCAAACATTACAGATGCGTTACACAGCCATGGTACGTGCGTTTGCAGGTGAGGACTGATGGTGACGGCCAAGGCCAGTGCAAGTATGCAGGCTATAACTGCTAAAAGCCCCATACAACCAATCACATATGCCACTCCCCACGATGGACTCTTTCCGAGTACGGTGTGCAATGGAACAGGTAGTACTTCCTTGCGCACAGATATGGTCATAACAACCAGTCCAATGAGCACGAGTGCAAGTGTACTGACCATACCCCACGTTCTATTCGTCCGCACCTGTGCTGCCATACTCCCAATCTCGATGTATGCTGCCTCTGGAATGAGCACTCTGTCAATCACATCACGATGGTTGCGCAGAAGGTAGTCCCTAACACTGTAGGCATTCTTTAGCGTCGCGAACGTTGGTCTGAGCCGCACCTGAATCACCGACGGCATCGTTGCCAGATCTGTCAGCCCCCCGGGCTGAATTCCAAGTTCGTATTGAAACAGCCGCCAAACAGCACGTCTGCTAAGCAGTATGGCAGAGACGACGTCAGGTCTGCGACGTACCGATGCTCTGCAATCATGTGCTGGGATATTCCCCGCATCGGGATCCACATCGGGCATTAGGATTACGTCAACAGTAATCAGCGAGGCCTGTCGCTCGAGGTCTGCAATTCGTGACGATCCAATCCACCACGTTGAAATTGACAACAGTGCTAGCAAGATCATACAAAGGCATCTGGCAATCCATAGCAGCGGCCGCCGTGCGATTGCACGTCTGATGATGTGCATGTGAATCCACATTACGACTTCCCTCCGAAACGTCCTGCAAGGCTGTGTTTTACATCATCCAGCGCACGAAGGAGTGCACGGGCTGGAATGTGTATCTCCTTGCGGACGTGATTCATGTAGAGTAGGCCAGCAACCACCGTGAAGGAAACAAGGCCCAGCCCGACCAATTCTGCTCGTCCAGAGTACCCCACAACGAATAGCACGATCATGGAGACAGCAACACTGACAGCAGAATACAGAACAAGTGCCGTGCTTCGACCCATGGCCTGGATCACACCGGCCATCAATCCGAACGGCATCGCAAGTGCAGCGATAGTCAATAGATTGAAGTGTCCGATAACAGCACCGTATTGCGGCACAAGAAGGTTGATCAGATACGATCCGAGTCCCAGCTCGAGCGCAACTACAGCAATTATGGTCGGTATGAGCGTAAAGCTGATTGCTTTCGTTATCAGAATCTGCAGATCACTCATGCGGTTCTGACTGAACATACGAACGGCAGCAGGGTACAGCAGAGTCACAACGGCGTCGAATGCTTGTTCGAAAATGCGATATAAGTTCTTAGCTGGATTGTAGAGTCCTACCACTCCTACACCAAAGAACATGGCAATCACATAAACATCCAGCATCCGAGGTGCAGTGCTCAAAGCACCGGCTAGGGAAAGGGGCACTCCATAGCGCAGGTAGTTCTTTAATGTCATTGTCCCTGTCCATGAAAATTCCAGCTGCCGCCACGTCAACAGAACCAGTGCAAGCGAACAAGCCCCCATGCCAACAAGATCAATCAACAGAATATCATCCAGAGTAACGAGGGTGTTAGAGTTCTTTGCCACAACCGTCATGATCGTTCGCACACCGAACCAAATCGCATCTGCAATGAAGATCTCTTTCATGCCCATATCGCGCAGCAGGATCTTTAAACAGATCATTCGTGGCATGGTCAATACCAGATACAACGGCAACCAAGAGGCAACAACCGTGAACGAGTCAATGCTCAGGGAGTGCTCGATGATCCCAGCCAACATGTAAAAGAGTGTACTCGAGGCAACGACGATCACTGCATAGATGACAATAGCCAAAGCATTAACCCGCGGACGTTCCGCGCGGTCTACTCCAAACTGAATGATGCCTGCCAGGGCAGAGCCGTCGGCGATCATTGTGATCCACGTGTTGAGTGTGACCACAAGTGTGAACACACCATAGACTGCAATGGCTGTATCCCGATTGCCCTCATTACCTGCATGCAGTGCGTTGATCTGCATGAACTGTACGAATCCATAGCCTACATACAAGAGCTTGTCGGCCAGTGACCAAGTGATCTTTCCAAGGTGCTCGGTGAGCTTCATGATGCGAATTTAGCCCATGCGGAGCGACCACGTGATCCTACTGCCGCGAAGCACCAACATTTGTGAGCGGATTGATGTCCCGTAGGCAGGTGCAATTTCGATCTCCTCCACGGTGTGGGAAGCCCCCTGCCAGAGTAACTCAAGTGTAACATCGTTTACATGAATTGTTGCAATTCCGTCCTGCACCTGTACGTGCGCATCTGGGGCCAGCGGGAATCGAACGCTTCCATGGACATCGCCAGTGTTAGCAGCCGACAGTTCGTCAACACATGAAATGCTGCGTCCATCTTGCGAGCGCATAAGGGTTCGCGTGTGGGCGATTCCACGGCGATGACGCACGAGGCCCTTCCAAGAGAACTCGCTGCGTTCGAGAACGTTGTGTTGGATATCAAAAGCTGGTAGCCAGAACAGGCCGCCTGTGCTTCGCTCAATACACCCCTGGTCGAGATCATCTGGCCACATTGTAGCATGCCGTTGCACACTGCGTTGAGTGTTGCGGTCTTTGGCAGATACGGTGTATTGCGACGAACCCGGATCGACAATCACGTGCCGCCCCCCAATGCTAACCGTGATAGAGTTCTGGTCGTGGTGTGCATGACCGCCCTTGCCAAACTGCCCCACATCGCCGTTGCGAAGTGTGAGTGATAAGGGGGCATTGTAGATATCCAATCCGAAAGCCGGCAGGGAGGTCCACTGCTTACCAGGTAATGCCTCAATGCCGAGTTGCGCCGCAACATCCCGTAGGAAGTCTGTTGTTGGATCAAATCCCGTCGGCTTCATCGCCATGCCATCGTCGTTGTCGCCAATGAGCGGCATACCGACCTGTTCGATAGCATCAAGAGCTGCAAGCCCCCTGCCAAGGGTGTCAATAAAATCACGATGAAGTGTTCCATCAGCTGAAACGAGCAGGCGTGCAGCCATCATGAAGATGTCGACAACATGTTTGTGATATCCTGTCGAGCCCTCTTGCACCATGCCATCAGGAAGGAACTGACGTTGTAACTCACGGTGAATCTCTGACCGTACAAACCCAGACCATTTGGGTAAACCATGAGATCCTGTCACGTAGGCATCCACTGCTAACAGACCAAGAAGATTTGCTGAGTAGTGAGAAGTTGAAAGTCCGCCTCGAGATTCACGGCGCAAAAAGACCACCAGTCCATGATCTATCGCACGCGCTGCGATAATCCGGTCGGTATCAATATTCTCATATCCCGTCCGCCGTATCCAGTCCCAGGCAACCAGCATTGAAACAGCGCGCAAACCAACGTCCATAGGATGAGCCCACTGCGGACATGCGCGAGAAGTATACGCCGCATGAAACGCTGCAACCTCGCGCTCAAAGCATCCAGCCCATTCCTCTGCGCGGTCTGGCTCGATGTGAGCGGCCAATGCGTAGGCGCACCAGTGGTGCATTCTACTGAGCTCCAAGATCGCTCGAACGTCAACATCTGCCGGATCTGTCTGCCCAACCACCCACGTTGTGATGCCATATCTGTTGATCTTCCCGTCTCGCATGCTCCGCGCGAACCTCAGTACATGAGGACTATGCTGGGCAAACCACTCTTTTGACGGCAACGGGAACAAGCCCGATCGCGTATGCAGTGCCTCGGTGATACGAGTTGGGTACATCGAACCAAACCGAAGTCTGTCCACTGCAATGCTGGCTCCATCAAGCAGCTTCGCTGCAAGAAAGGGGCGCATCGGACCAAGAAGAATTCGGCTTTTCCAGAATAGGTTCATCATCACAATGTACCGCATTCCGTAGTTTCGGCATTCATGTGTGGCATAGCAGGAATAATTGATATCCAACGTTCGGCCGACGAACTGCTCGAAGCAGGGTCGGCAATGTTGACCGTAACCGGACATCGTGGGCCCGACCATCGGGGTACCTGGCAGTCAGGTCATGTGTTCCTTGGGCACAACAGACTAAGCATTCTCGATCTCTCTGCGGCATCCCATCAGCCAATGACCCGAGGCAATCTGACGATTTCCTTTAACGGCGAAGTTTATAACTACGTTGAACTTCGCCAAGAATTGCAGGCTGCCGGGTATACATTCGTAACCAGCGGCGACACAGAGGTTGTGCTCTCGGCAATCGCTCACTGGGGCTATCAAGCAGTGGAGCGCTTCATTGGCATGTGGGCATTTGCTATCTGGGATGACGCGCATCAGACCCTATTCTGCTCGCGGGATCGTTTTGGTATAAAGCCGTTCCATTATGCATTCCGAGATGGACGTCTTTACCTGGCCTCGGAGATCAAGGCTGTAAAGACCTCGCCTCTTTTCAGAGGAGGCTTCAATGAGGCCCAAGTTGCTCGCGGTCTCTACCTAGGGTGGATGCATCACTGGGAAGAGACGTATTTCAATGACATCCTGGCTCTACCTGCATCGCATAATCTTGAATGGAAAGACGGCAAGCTGCGCATCTGGCAGTATGCCGAGGTTACACGAACCGAGAATCCAACCAACACCTTTGAAGAGTACACCGAGCAATTCCGTGAACTCTTCATCGACTCGATACGCATTACCTCAAGGCGTGATGTTCCGATGGGTGTGTGTTTGAGCGGAGGACTTGATTCGACCTCCATCGCCGCCGTTCTTGCCTCGTCCACATCCGAGCACGAGGTCCGCGCATTTACAGCATACTACACAGGCACGGGCGACGTAGACGAGCGACCTTTTATCCAGCATCTGCTTGCACGCTATCCGCAGATCAAGTCCAACGAGATATCACCTACCGATAACGATGTGGCCCAGGCACTTGATACCATTGTTGCTCTGATGGATGCACCGATGCCCTCGTCGTCGTAT
>JBEBCJ010000210.1:0-5353 GCA_041157865.1 Bacteroidota bacterium | reverse complement strand
CAATGTTGGCTCAACGAAGAATCCTCCTGCACAACGTCCACTGACCTGTTTGCGCGAGCCCCCTGTCAGAACAGTGCCGCCCTCTTCACGTGCAAGCTCGATGTAGGAGAGCACCTTGTTCATGTGCGCTTCGTTGACAAGCGCTCCCATGCGGGTGTCGGCCTCGAGCGGATCACCAACGACAAACTTCTGTGTCTCGGCGATCATCGCAGAGCGGAAGGTCTCATAGATATCTCGCTGCACAAAGATGCGCGAGCCACACAGACAAATCTCGCCTTGATTCGTGAATGCTGCGCGGGCAACATGCCGCGCTGTGTGGGCAACATCAACGTCATCGTAAACTATTGTAGGATTTTTTCCACCAAGCTCCAATGACAACTTTTTAAACATCGGGGCAGCGATCGAAGCAATCGTCTTCCCGGTCTGCGTTCCCCCTGTAAACGAGATAGCTTTCACATGGGGGTGTGCAACGATTGCGCCTCCACACTCGGCCCCGTATCCGTGCAGAATATTCAAAACGCCTGGTGGGAGTCCTGCCTCAGTGCACAATTCAGCGAACAGAAAAGCGGTCATTGGTGTGAGCTCACTCGGCTTGGCAACGACCGTATTGCCTGCAGCCAACGCTGGTGCAATCTTCCATGTGAAGAGATACAGCGGAAGATTCCATGGAGAGATACAACCCACAACGCCAATGGGCTGACGCACCGTGTAATTCATGACATGCGCATCTGTTTGATGGGCATCTGTCTTCGTGTGAAGGATCTCCGTGGCAAAGAATGCCATGTTGTCTACTGCGCGTGCAATGTCTACTGCCTTCGACAGCCACAATGGTTTGCCCTGATCATTCGATTCTGCCAACGCAAGATCTTCTGCATGCTGCTTGATCTTGCTCGAGATCGCCATCAGTATCTCTGAGCGCCCCTTGGCAGGCATCGCAGCCCATGCCGGGAATGCCTTCGTGGCAGCTTCTACGGCTGCTTCAACGTCTTGAGCACGACTGCGCGCAATGAGAGAAACAACATCGCCTGTAGCAGGATTGACATTGTCGATCCACTCGCCCCCTACTGGGTCCTGAAAACTACCATTGATATAGTTTCTGATGCGCAACATGTTGAAACTCCTTGAACTTGCAAATATACCGTAAGTTCGGGCATGGACTTCGCAGAAGCGGTACGATCATTTCTCACGGCTCTCGATGTGGAGAAGGCTGCAAGCAGCCATACAACCGTAGCGTATGCTACGGCCCTTGAGCAGTTCCAAGAGTACCTTCGTGAGACCTACGGTGTCATTCCACCGGTGGGTGAGATCGTCGAAGCAGATATTCGTCCATTCCTCGGCTGGCTCGATGACAAGGGGCTGGCAAAGCGCAGTCTGCGAGCCAAGTTAGCTGCCCTGAGAAGTTTCTTCCGTTACCTGCTGCGCTCCGGCATCATCAATCGCAATCCAACACTGACGCTTCCCTCTCCAAAGACTGACAAGAAACTCCCATCATTTCTGCAGGCTCCAGAGGCCGCGTCGTTGTGGTCAACATTTGACGTGTCAGAGATCAAACAACTTCGTAACCGCGCCCTCTGCGAGATACTCTACGGATCCGGTTTGCGCATAAGCGAAGCTCTACAACTCAATGTTGGTGATATCGATGCACGAGCCCGCTCGGTGCGCGTTTTGGGTAAGCGCAACAAGGAACGCGTTGTGCCAGTTACCCAGGAGAGCATCGACATTCTCGCCCAACTGGTTGCGCGCCGATCAGAGTTAGCCCCATCACCCGACGAGCCTGCATTGTTCCTGGGCGACCGCGGCAGGCGCCTTACAAGCGTGAGTGCATGGCGTATTGTTCGCGCAGCTCTTGGCCCCATCACAGAATCTCAACGTAAGAGTCCACACGTGCTGCGTCACTCATTCGCAACACATCTACTTGATAACGGCGCAGACCTCAGCGCTGTGCGCGAGATGCTCGGACACTCATCCCTGTCCACCACACAAGTCTACACCCACGTTAGCGTAGAACGCCTGAAGGATGCGTACCGAAAGGCGCATCCGAGGGGAACAGCGAATAGCGAGTAGCGAACAGCGAGTGGAGAGTGTAATTCCTGTAATTCCTGTAATTCCTGTAATTCCTGTAACTCCCGCACCTAGTCCCTCGCACCTCCCTATCTTCGTCCCATGCGCATATCAGTCATAGGCACAGGCCACCTCGGGTCAATTCACGCGAAGCTCTGGAAGCAGCAGGACGATGTAGAACTCGTCGCAATCGTTGATCCCAACCAGACACAAGGCACTTCGATAGCTCAGCAGCATGGCTCGCAGTGGTACCCAGACGTGTCATCTATGCCAGATGTAGACGCAGTGGTTATTGCAGCACCCACATCTGTGCATTATAATGTTGCCCTACAGTGTCTTGATCGCGGCTTTCATTGCTTCATAGAGAAGCCTGTAACAGCAACCTACGAGCAGGCAAAAGCCTTGGTAGAACGTGCTTCGGCAACAGACAGGGTCATTCAGGTTGGACACGTCGAGCGGTTCAATCCGGCATTGCGCTCGCTGCAGGGATATGCGTTAGAACCGTTATTCATAGAGGCGCATCGCCTTGCGCAGTTCAAGCCCCGTGCCATCGACGTAAGCGTGATCCATGATCTCATGATTCACGATATCGATCTGTTGTTATGGATGACAAAGTCTGAGATCGTAGACATTCAGGCAACGGGAGTATCAGTGCTCACGCATACCACAGACATTTGCAATGCGCGCCTGACGTTCGCAAATGGATGCGTTGCCAACGTCACAGCCTCGCGCATCAGCGCAAAACCGATGCGTAAGCTGAGACTATTCCAGCGGGATGGATATATCTCTGTTGATATGGCAACCGGCATCGCCGAACTGTATCGATTGCTTGACACATCGATGATTGATCTTGATCGCCATACGCCCCTTGGACAGATAGCAACCGAACACGGAGATAAGGTCATCGTTCATGATGCTCCAGCACCAGTTCAAGTCAATGCTATTCTCGAGGAACAGCGTGCCTTTGTTGAGAGCATCAGAGGTGGACGCGATGTAGCCGTAACCTTGCGTGATGGCGCAGAAGCAGTGCGAATAGCCGAATGGATCGATCATATCATTCAGACTGTATGACCAGTGCGCGCCTTTGGCTCTCAGCTCTGATGCTTCTCATCTCATGGGACAGAGCGTTTGCGCAGTCCGAAGCATCTGATTTTGCGCGCATAGGCCATGCAGGGTTTCTCTCCACTGTTGTTACCGACTATCAGTGCGTTGGAATAAATCCTGCGAATCTCGGCTTCGTACCGACCAGAGACGTTTATTCATTCTCTACTCCGCTATCGAGTGGATCCGAGCGTTCTCGTAAGACGTTTGCCGTAAGCTTGGGTGAAGGGGGCGCATCCATCCGCAGCGATGCACTTTCAAAGTCGGGCATGATCGACATTCTATTGCAGCGTGGTACCGCCGTAAAATTCTCAGAGGCAGATAAGGTAGCCGCTGCAAAAGCGTTCTCGGGCAAGGGTCTGCGATTCAATCTCGACATCATGCCGTTTGCTTTCGCGTATCAACATGAGTCGATAGGGGGCTTTGCATTGAGCGTGCGCGAGCGTGTAAATGGGACGTTCGTTCTCAACGAGCAGGCCGCGAAACTGATGTTCCAAGGACGTCACTCTGATTACTTTGATTCAACAGCACTGAATTGGCGCGGTGATACGATTGGCTATGCCCGCAATCCGCAGAAGTTCTCGAAGCTATTCGATGGTACGATTCTATCGATGTCGTGGCTTCGCGAGTTTGCCATCTCATACGGTATTCAGGTCTTTGAAGATTCAAGCACATCAATCTACGTGGGTGTTGCGCCAAAATTCCTGCAGTCGTATGCCTATCTCGAAGCACGTGTAGCAGCAGGCGACCTACTTGCACAAAGCGCGCTGAGTCCGTACTTCGCCATCAACTACGGGAAAGCCACAACGCCCTCGGCAATTACTGGGACAGCCCTTGTGCCGATCGGAGAGGGATACGGACTCGACGCTGGAGTTACCGTCAAGTATCAGGACTGGACATTCTCGGGCTCGATCATCGATATTGGAAGCGTCACCTACAACGGCAATGTTTTCGCTGCTGGCGATACGGTTCTTAATGGACTTGGCAGCGAAGGATTCGACAGTTATAATTTGTTCGAAGAGGCCCCCAAGATCACTGGTGAAGGCCAGTACTTCCGTTGGGAGGGCCTTATGAGCGCCAAGAGCGAGTTGCCAATGCGCTTGCGCTTTGGCACCTCGTGGCAGCAAAGCAAGCGCTGGTCATACGGCGTAGACTGCATCATAGCACTTAACGATGTAGCTGGGGCACTGCGCCAGACACTGATTAGCAGCGGCGTTGACTATCGTCCCAAGGACTGGCTCAACATCGGCCTTGGCCTAGCCCATGGAGCGAACATGGGTCTAACCATGCCAACCTCTATCATGTTCTCGATAATGAACGGCAGGTGGCAGCTCGGGATTTCAACACTCGATCTTACCTCCCTGTTCTCCAACGTTAACCCAGTTGTGTCGGGTATAATCGGAGTAGCAAGAATACGCTGGTGATTACCATGCGTATGCCTCTGGCGCTTGATTGCCTGGACCAGGCCAGATGCGATCAAGCTCTGCAAGTGTATCCGCATCAAGCGTGATCGACAACGAGGCAACGTTCGCATCAAGTTGCTCAATGGTTCGCGGACCAATGATCGGGGACGTCACACCGTCTCGCTGGGAGATCCAAGCAAGTGCTACATCGGCACACTCGTACCCAAGTTTAGCGCAAAGAGTCTCGTAGGCCTCGATCTGTGGACGAAGTTTTTCAGCAGATTCCAACAGTTGCGGTCGTTTACGGCGCACTGAATCAGTTTTTGAATAGATCCCAGCCAGCAAGCCCCCTGCAAGAGGGCTCCACGGAATCATCGCCATGCCATAGGCCTTGGCCGCCGGGATAACTTCAAGCTCGATCTGACGGTTACGCAACGAGTACACGGACTGCTCACTGACGAGTCCGAGAAAGTGTCTATTCTTGGCAAGCTCGTTTGCCTGCGCTATGTTCCAGGCTGCGAAATTGCTCGAGCCCACGTACAGAATCTTGCCCTCGCGCACGAGTTGCTCCATGGCCTGCCATAGCTCATCCCACGGCGTAGCCCGATCGATATGGTGCATTTGATACAGATCAATGTGATCTGTCTTAAGTCTGCGAAGCGAGTCTTCACATGCCTTCTTGATATGATAGGCAGAACAACCGCGGTTGTTAATGCCATCTTCCATCTGACCGTACACCTTCGTTGCCAGCACGATCTTGTCGCGTCGGGACGGGTCTTGGCTAAGCC
>JBEBCJ010000209.1:0-23352 GCA_041157865.1 Bacteroidota bacterium | reverse complement strand
CACGCTTGGTCCGGTAAACCTGATCAACCTTGGCATTGGGGCCATTATTGGAGCCGGACTTTTCTCGCTCACTGGAATAGCAGCAGCAGAACATGCTGGGCCGGCCGTGTCGTTGTCATTTGTGATTGCTGCCATCGGCTGTGCATTTGCCGGACTCTGCTACGCTGAGTTTGCGGCGATGATTCCAGTTGCCGGCAGCGCATATACATATGCGTATGCCACCATGGGAGAGCTTTTCGCATGGATCATCGGATGGGACCTGGTTCTTGAGTATGCCGTGGGGGCCTCTACGGTAGCTGTTTCGTGGTCTGCCTATCTTGCCAAGTTCTTAGCGTACTTTCAGATACATCTGCCCCCTGCTCTTGCCATGTCGTATTGGCAAACACCGCCCGGAGCTGCAGAAGTGGGTGTGGTGAACTTGCCTGCAATGATCATCGTGTTTGCCGTGTCGCTGCTGCTGATACGAGGCATTCAAGAATCGGCGCGTGCAAATGCGTTGGTTGTTGGACTCAAGGTGGCCGTGGTGATCATCTTCATCGGTCTGGGCTTTGCC
Organism: Bacteroidota bacterium; assembly: GCA_041157865.1. GTDB lineage: Bacteria > Bacteroidota > Ignavibacteria > Kapaibacteriales > Kapaibacteriaceae > UBA10438. Next base: position 22,799 of record JBEBCJ010000209.1, on the reverse strand, counting down.
TACATCAATGCCGACAACTACGCTGAATTCATTCCCGCCAACACAGGCTCATTCGGACACTTTGGATGGAGCGGTGTGCTGAAGGCCGCCGGTATGGTATTCTTTGCCTTTATCGGTTTTGACGCTGTCTCAACCGCTGCACAGGAAGCGAAGAATCCTCAGAAGGATATGCCGATCGGCATTCTTGGCTCGCTTATCATTTGTACAATTCTTTATGTGCTCTTCTCGTTTGTGATGACAGGTGTTGCCAACTACAAAGAGTTTGCTGGAGTCGCGGCTCCTGTTGCTGTCGCGATTGAAAAGATGGGCGTATCGTGGTTGGGGCCAGCGATCAACCTTGCGATCATCGCCGGATACTCCAGCGTTATCCTCGTGATGTTGCTTGGTCAGTCTCGCGTGTTCTACACGATGTCAAAAGACGGTCTCTTGCCGAAACTCTTCTCTGATACGCATCCGAAGTACAAAACACCATGGAAGTCCAACCTTCTGTTTGCTCTCGTCGTTAGCCTGTTTGCCGGCTTTGCGCCGATCGCTCTTGTTGGTGAAATGACATCAGTTGGTACACTTTTCGCATTCGTCGTGGTATGCGCTGCCGTGCTTATTCTGCGCCACAAAGAGCCTAATCGCGAGCGTCCGTTCAAGACGCCCCTTGTGCCGCTCGTTCCGATTCTGGGCATACTTTCGTGTGGAGCGTTGTTGGTATCACTTTGCTTGAGCGACTATCTGCATGCGATGCGACTTGTTCTCTGGCTTGCTATCGGCCTTGTGATCTATCACATGTATGGTAAGAAGCACTCACTCGTTCGTAAAGGCCAGGCATGAGTTTCCGCCGTTCACTCGGACTCTTTGACTCTACAATGATTGTCGCCGGATCCATGATTGGGTCCGGCGTTTTCATAGTTAGTGCAGACGTCGCACGCACCGTTGGCTCGCCAGGCATGATGCTTGTAGTCTGGCTTGTTACGGGGCTTATGACGCTGATAGCCGCACTCACATATGGAGAGCTTGCAGGACTCTATCCGCATGCCGGCGGACAATACGTGTATCTGCGCGAAACGATAGGCAAACTGCCTGGATTCTTGTACGGATGGACGTTGTTCACGGTGATTCAGACTGGTACCATCGCAGCTGTTGGTATGGCGTTCGCCAAGTACACCGCCCAGCTTGTTCCCGCGCTGGGTGAATCAAATGTGTTGCTTTCTGCAGGCCCCCTGCATGTGAATGCCGCGCAGGTCTTTGCGATATCGAGCATCGTATTCCTCACATGGATCAATGCCAGAGGCGTTGCCCTCGGCAAGTTGATTCAAAATACATTTACGTCTACGAAGATCATCAGTGTTGTTGCCATCGCAATTGTCGGACTTGTCTACGGCATAACAAATGGTACGTTCTCACTGCACCTATCTGCTCTATGGACCGATGCTGTTTCGCCTATCGTACCTCAATTGTCTGCTGATGAGCTCGGTACATTTGGCTTTGCTTCACGCATGGGAATTCCATTCCTCGCAGCCATAGCAGTAGCAATGGTTGGAACGGTGTTCTCGAGTGATGCGTGGAACAACATCACATTTGCAGCAGGCGAAGTACAGGAGCCCACCAAGACGATTCCGCGGGCACTCTTCATTGGAGTAACGCTTGTGACGGCGTTGTATCTACTAACAAATCTTGCGTTCGTTGCGGTCATGCCCGTTGTTCACGATCCGCATGGCGCCTCGGCATTCGAACGCGGGATCGCATTTGCAACAAATGACCGTGTAGGAGCGGCTGTAGCAGATGTCATATTCGGCGCGCCAGGTGCCATTATTATGTCTGTGCTGATCATGATTTCCACTTTCGGGTGCAACAACGGAATCATCTTGAGCGGCTCGCGCGCATACTACGCTATGGCCCAAGACAAGTTGTTCTTCGCCAAGGCAGCACAACTGAATGAACGGGGCGTACCGGCATACTCACTTTGGATGCAGGCACTTTGGGCAAGCGTGCTGTGCTTGAGCGGCAAGTATGGAGACCTGCTCGACTACGTTGTCTTTGCGGTGCTGTTGTTCTACGTCATGACGGTGCTCGGTGTTTTTAAGCTCCGCATTACACAACCACTTCTCGAGCGTCCGATCAAAGCCGTAGGCTATCCCTTGTTGCCTGCGCTCTACATCGCAGCAGCGCTTGCAATTTGTGTATCTCTGCTGATCTACAAGCCTAACTACAGCTGGCCTGGATTGATCATCGTGGCCATTGGTATACCTGTTTATTACTTCTGGAATCGAAGTAAGAACTAGGTACGGGGGTACACCGGGTACAGGGGTACACCGGGTACAGGGGTACACCGGGTTCAGGGTACGGGGGTACGGGGGTACTACCTGATGATGGTTAATGGGTGGCTACGTGAATGATTTCGCGTTTTGACGATGATCTGATACCTGCCAGATGCTTCTGTACTTACATCAAATCCGATGGTATGCGAGCCTGCTGCGAGAGCATCGAAACTTTGTGTTTGCAGAATGCTGCCGGTAATGTCGGTGATATCGACTGAAACAGGCGAATCAGCAGTAAGAGTAAGTGCGATGTTGACTGATGCAGATGTTGGGTTCGGGCCGACGGTTATGTCGACTGAAGTATTCGTGTTGCCTTCTGCGATGTCTGTAGTAACTACACTTGCAACGCGTCCTTTGCCCATCTCGTGATATGAACCACTGGCCAGTTCTCTCACTGCTAGCGTTTTGACCATGTACTCGAGGGTACCATCGTTAACAAGCGAATCCTTATAGGTAAGCTCTGTTATCATTGTTGGTGTTAGCTGTGTCCACTTCTTTGTGCCGGCCTTACGACGGTAGACGAGATAACCTGCAGCATCTACTCCGGGGGAGTTCCATGTAAGGTTTATGATGTTCGGATACTCCGTTGCAGCTGTAAGTGTTGTGACAACAGGCACGGGCTTCGTTGTTGCTCGCAGCGTAGGATCGCCCATGAGTGCAATGTGTACCTGACGATCGCCGGCAGAAGCGATGCTGTTTCCTTGCGTTGTTACGAAGATGTTCGGGATGTAATTACCAAGCTGACCTCCAACAATTGTCTGGTTATTCTGCGAAAGCTTTGCGCCATAGCCAATTGTCTCTCCGAGTGCCATGTGGTGGATGTACCAGTGTGGACGTCCGGACCAGCCGCATGTAAGCACGCGCGGGTTCGAGGCGAGCGTTGAGCGCATGAAGTTGTTCTTCGTATCCCAGTCGCCAAAGTAGCTGCCGAACATCATGGTAAAGACAGCGTTGACGGGCTTTGTGGTCATGTCAGTTGAGTTACCCACGCCCCCTGCAGAAACATCAGTGCCGCCCCCGCATCCATATGCGAGGAGGGAAACGTTGGGTCCGGCTAGATCGGTAAAGATGTCGCCAGCGCGGACTGTAGACTCACCACCAAACACAGGGAATGTGCGCCAGGCGCTGGCCGCAAACACCTCGCCATAGGTGCCAAAGTTGTCGTCGATAACGCCTCCCACAGCAACGTTCCATTGGTTGGAACGATACTCATGATTTTTCTTGAAGTATGCGCGCAAGAGTTCGAGTTCACTTTTCGTAAAGGCCGGAAGATTGTAAAAATCGATACGACCCACAGGGATGTCAACATCCGTTGCGAACTGACTCTGGTCGAACTTGCCATCACCGGGTACATTGTTGTTTGCCGGACGGCTTGTGTTTGCCTGATTTGCAATTCGATCTGTGTAACTGCCATTGTGGTCGCCGTAGATGCCATCAGCAGGCCATGCACCAACATGGTCAGGGTGTCCGTCCGGATAGATCGTGCCCGAATAGGGAACAGCAACTCGGCCAACCAGAACGATTGAACCAATGTCCTTCGGTCCTCCGTCCCATTCTTCCTTGATCACAGCTCGTGTTTGCTTTACGGCGTTCGAATCAAACTTCTCTGCGCGTGGAACAGCACGAATAGTTACGTCCCAGCCCTCGTTTTCGAGGTCAGATTGGAATGTTGCAAGCTCACTTGTAAGAGATGTGCGTAGTGTCTCGTCTACAAGCACAAGTGCGCGTTCGCGCGGCGAGGGGGGCGCCTGGATGCCGGCAAAAATGTAACCTGTGGCATAATACTCAACCACTTTGGGCGGAGTCGCATTGTCCGACTTTTTCACATATCGAAGAAGCCGATACTCGTACGCATCGCCGAGTTTGACCTTGTTGTCTGTCCATGTGGTTCCTGTGCCCACTACGGAGTCTACAATCGTTGTTGAGAAGCGCAATGTCTCCTTTGTCTTGCGAAAAATGTACACCACCTGCTGATTCGCGTCTTGGTTCCAGGAAAGCTTGATAGATGGCGAGGGTGTTGTTATCGCCGTTGCAGATACCATCACCGCAAAATCCTTAGGGCTCTGTGCATTTAGGCCAATCGTGGCGAGTACCAGCATTGCAAGCGCTGCGAGTGGGGCGATGAAAGACTTCCGATCTATTGTCATCGAAGCATCCAGATTTGTGCAAAACAAGTACGTAAAAGTTACGATGAAATCAGGCTCTATGATGCCGTGAGTTCGTATCTTTTCCGTGGCTCAATCTTGTTAGGAAATGCCTATGAAACCGCTAGTACGCCTTTTCGTTCTGACGTTGCTGACTTGCTCAGGAATGCAACTGTGGGCGCAATATCCTGCCGCTTGCGATACCCGAAAGGAATGCGTTGGTCAGGCAGTTTCGCTAACGGTTACAACTGGACGCAGCCAGCACTTTATCGAGCTTGCTAAGAATCCGATTAAGATGCGTCAGACGGCGCTTACCTTCGAGCTCTGGGCAAAGATTGAGAGGCAGTCTGGGAACCGTCAATACATAGGGGGCTTGTGGGGTCCCAACAGTGATTTCAACGATGTGTTCGTGATGTATATCGACCAGAACGATCAGCTCACATTCGAAGTAAATGGTGATGATGGCCCCCTTCAAGCCGTCGACAATACAATTGTTCGTGCAGATGCTTCTGCACTCTATGGTGCATGGCATCATTATGCGGCGGTGTTTGACGGAAGTACGCAGTCTGTATCGCTGTACGTAGACGGTGTGCTGGCCGCTGGGCCCGTGCGAAATTCAGCTCACCCTGCGAATTACTTGCGTCCACTGGACCGAGGCGACCTACCGCTGCTGATTGGATCGTTCAACGGCGTGGCAGACAACGCTAACATTAACCGTACACTTAAGGGCATGGTAGACGAGATTCGCATTTGGGATCGCGTACTCGATTCTGCAACAATCTTTTGTCAAAAAGACCGCTCCCTCAATGGCAATGAGACCGGCCTCAGGGTGTACCTGCGCTGTAATGAATCGGTTAACAACATCACATCGTGTTGCGACGCAACGGGTAACGCTCACACAGGTCTGCTGCGCTCCGGTGCATCAAATCAACGATCGGACAGAGCTGTTCCGAGAACCCTTTCGGTGGTGCCCGCGTCTATCAAAGACACGGTAAAGTGTGATTCTGTGACTTCGTGGACATTTACCATCAATGATGCTGCACCATGCGGAAGCTCTGCTTCTCTGGTGATGCGCGGCCCAGACGCATCAAAGTTCAAGGTCAACCCGGCCTCTGTCAATCTTGTACCGGGTGTTCCGGTAACTGTCACACTAACGTATACTGGAACCAATGTTGGCCAGTTCACAGATACACTCGAGATACGGCCAACAAATCGTTGCGGACTCCCGAATACGCAAGTGCGGCTTGATCTTGTGCGCATCACCGAGACAGGAGTTACAAGGGGCTCACTAACGTTTGACACACTCTGGGTTGGATGCGTAGACAAGACGTACATTGATTCGACGTTTGAAATCTGCAACACTTCCGACCTCGTTGGACAGCCGCGCACGTTGACCATTCAGAGTGTTCTGGCCAAAGAGCCAAAGAGCTATCAGGTTGTTGGCGTCACTTGGCCGATACTGCTGCCGCCAGGTAAGTGCACAACACTTGTGGTTCGTTCCTTCGTGCGTGATACAACGGCTGATTATCTCGACACACTCGAGATCAGAACTGATGATCGATGTCAGCGCACGCCAATTCGCATGCCAATAATCGGGCGGACGCAGGAAGTTATATCGATCAGAAATCCAGGTGGTACACGGCGTATCGATACGATGCGGTTCGAGGCCACGTGTCCTGGACTGCTGAGTGCGCCACAGAACTACGTGTGGCAGAATCTTACTCTGACTCCGATGCAGATCGATACCGTGATCGTACCCAAAGACTTTACGCATTATCGTATTCGGTTCCCTGCTATCCTGCAGCCTAAGACGGGTCAATCGCCGATAGCAGTTCGATTCTTACCCCGGCAACCAGGGGTAGTCTTTGATTCGATCGTCATTAAGACCAGCATTCAAGGTTGTAAGATCGAGAAGAAAATCTATGTTACTGGTCGTGGACTTGATAATAAGGTAGAGTGGTCGATCAACGGACTGCTCGACTTTGGTAACGTGATCGTTGGTCAGCAAAAGACACTGCAAGTTCGTGCACGTAATAACAGCAAGTATGATGCACTCAACATTGCGCTCTACGTTGAGCGCGGCGAAGCCTTTGCTCTGCTGGGTGGGACCGGTCGCACAATTCAGCCTGGCGATTCTGTACTGATCCCGATTACATTCCGCCCTACAGACTCGCTAGATTACGTAGACAAACTCTGTCTTTTTGAGACTCGCTGCTATACGGTTGATTGTATAGAGCTCAAGGGCAAAGGTGTGTTGGAGACATTCCGATTCCAGCCTCTTGTCATGGAAACACAGAATGTGATCTCTTGTCAGACGCGCGATGATAGTGTCTTCGTTGTCAACATGACGAACACTGCCCGCACGATCGACTCGCTGAGGTTTGTTGATCAAAGCGGCGGTCGCTTGCAGATAATCGATCCGCCGGGAGGTATCGACGGTAAGACATTTACGATACCAGCACGTGACTCGCTTCGCATTGGTACACGATATACACCCAACGACCCCTCGCGCGACCGAGCTGATAGGGCATATATACGCTTTAGGGATCAAACACGTGCAGAATGGCAGGTGCAGCTTATCGGCACATCTGTTGCGCCCAAGATCTTTATCACGCAACTCACCGCATTTGGTGTTGTCGAGGCGGGTGATGTGAAGCGTCAGCAGTTGATCCTCGAGAATACATCATCACTGCCTGTGCGCGTTGATTCGCTCACGATTGGTGCTGGTTTTACGATTATCTCCACAAGTAGGCCAATACCACTCACATTGCAGCCGCGAGATTCAATACGTATTGAAATTGAATTCCGTCCGACAGCAGCTATGGATTATGCTGCCGACATTACAGCATACTCATCCGATCCATGTACGGTTGTTGGTAAGGGGCGCATCACTGGTAGGGGAGTCATCATCAAACTCGAGAGTGCCCTGAGCCTTGTGAACTTTGGATACACGAGACCTTGCGAGTGCGTAGAACGCATGATTGAGATGTTGAATGGATCATTGCGATTCGATATGACGATCGACTCAATTTGGATCGACTCAGTCGGTGTTCCGGGGGGTAAACCGCAGTTCTACACATGGAAATCAAAGTTCTCGCCCAATGGGACAACGCCATATAAAGTGCCACCGGGAGAGCGCGACACAGTGTACCTTACATTCTGCCCACGAACACCGGCAGACAGTACGCAAATGGAATGCCGAGCAGCCATGCACATCAAGGCTTACGGTTCTCAGTGGAGCAATACAATTGAGACGTTCCTCATCGGTAAGAGGGCACTGTCATTCCGACCCACTCCAACATCACGTCAGTTCCCATATGGAGTGATCGATGTATTGAGTCCAGCAGCCTTGAGTGTGGTGCTCAAAATCCCAGACTTCCGACTCAATCCATCACAGGATCAAGTTGTGATCGACTCGATCACCTTCGAGCCCAACGACCGCGTGTTCTTTATCACTGCACCAACGACCTTCCCACAAGTAGTAAATCCTGGAGACTCTCTGGTCGTGCAGTTCAGACAGAGGCCTCGTGCCCCGAAGGATTACCGTGCCCGCATGAAGTTCTGGTTCAGCAAGCCTTGTACTGGCTGGGACACAACAGTTCTGGTTCGTGGAGGGGGCTTTGCGCAAACTAAAGGACTGCAGTTCACCTTTGATCCGAAGCGTGCGATACCAGACACGTTTGCAATGATATCATGCGATACACTTGCAGTTCCGCTCTACAGTTCTATTGTGATCGATGCTACGGTCGTTGATATCACAACACGAGTTGATTTCGATTCTACGCAGCTTCGACTGCTCGACATCACTTCGCCGCTCACCGGCAATCAGTGTACCTCTACCACAGGTGGAGTCAAGTTTAGTCCATCTATCATTACAGCCCCCTCACCATATGGAGGGCTTAGCGTTAAGCTGAAGAACTTCTGTGGTATCGACTCAGTTACGCCGTTTGCTACAATGCGCTTTGTTACGCTGAACAATAATCGCGCGAACAGTAAGCTAACGATTGATAGTATCAACTTTGATACGGAGGATGTGATTCTGTACCGACTAATTGCCTCTGGTGACAAGGGGACAATTGTTGCGCTTAAATCTGATATCAACATCTCGCAGCCGGTGCAGTTCGACTCTGTACGTATTCTCGAATGTGCAGACCGCACACTTACAGTTGTTAACACGGGTGATGTTCCGAATGCTGTTAACCAACTCCTCGACCTTACCCGCTACACCACGATCTTCTCGAGCACTCCGCCAATTGGAGACTCAATACAGCCCGGCGACTCTGCTGTTGTAACACTTAGGTTCTGTCCGCGTGCCGAAGAAGGCGTTGATACCAACGTTACGGTCGTTAGCGCTTACCCATGTGAGGTTCGCGATACAACGTCTGTTGCCGGATTTGGCTATGCGCCAGAATTTGCAGTTGGCATGCTACCAACGCAAAAGTTCTTTATCAGCGATACAATACGTGGCGGTATAGGTGATACGGTCGATGTGCCTGTGATGATCGACAAGGACATTTCTGCAACATATGGAGGTGTTGAGTACTTCCTTAACGGACTCAACTATGATGTATCAGTCAAGTATGCTCCACGTTCGCTGAAGTATATCGGGCCATCATTCCTATCGAAGCCAAGTAAGATGACAGTTACAGAGTCGTCCTTGGGGTCTGTTGATATTGCTGTGCGGCAGGCAGACACTACGCGATCGGGTTCTATTGCCACGTTACGATTTGTCGTTACAGTTCCTGAGCTTTCGCAAACTGATATCATGGTTGAGAACAGCGGATTCGTGTCGGACTCGATACAGTTTCTCGATATTGTTCCACAAGGTGGCACCAGTCCATTTGTAACATCAGGCAAATGCAATATCTCTGTGGTCAAGTTCGCGAGCGTAGGCAAACCACGTTTGTCTGTACATCCACAGCCTGCAATCGATAACGCCGTTGTAACCTTCCGGATGCAGGAGACTGTTCCCGTCATGCTTGAGATCATCGATTCTCGAGGCAGCACAGTGGAGACAATGCTTGATGGTTCGATAACCCTTTCAGGGGGCGAGTATGCACTCAAGATCAACACTGCGAACTATCCTGCAGGGCTTTACTTCGTGCGTATTTCGGCTGGAGTGTTCAGTTCGACATCATCGCTGATGATATCGAAGTAGTCTGAATGGCTCATTATGATGTAGTCGTTCTTGGAGCTGGTGCGGCCGGACTCTTCTGTGCCGCACAAGCAGCTGCATGGGGTAAGCGGGTAGCTGTTCTCGAGCACAACGATAGACCCGGCAAAAAGATTCGGATCTCTGGTGGCGGACGCTGCAACTTCACGAACCGTATCGTGACACATCAGAGTTTCATTTCAGAGAATCCTGATTTCGCTCGCTCTGCTCTAGCACGCTATACGCCCGATGATTTTATCGCCATGGTTGATGCACATGGCATTTCGTGGCATGAGAAGACGCTTGGGCAATTGTTCTGCGACGGCTCTGCTCAGCAGATCATCGATATGCTCACTGCAGAGTGCAAACAGGCAAATGTTGACCTGCACTACAACGTAGCTGTCAAGAACGTACGCCATAATGGTCAGTTTGTGATAGCAACGAGTACCGAAGAATTCATAGCTGACGCCGTTGTGGTAGCAACAGGTGGACTCAGCATTCCATCCTTAGGCGCAAGTGATGTTGGTTATCGCATTGCCAAGCACTTCGGTCACAGTATTGTCGAGCCCCTTCCCGCTCTGGTGCCGCTTGTGTTCCCGCAGCAACAATGGTCTAGGTTCGCAGCGATCTCTGGTGTAAGTACAGAGGCCATCGTGAAGGCAGGCAGTGCAGTTTTTCGTGAGAATATCTTGATCACACACAAGGGGCTGAGTGGTCCGGCAATCCTTCAGGTATCAACGTACGCCCGGAACAACCCAAGCTTTACGATAGATCTCTTACCCAACATATCTGTGGAAGATGTCGTCAATGATTTCCCATCAGAGAAGCGCCACCTGAGCACGATCCTACGTGGATTCCTGCCGCAGCGGTTTATCGATGCATGGCCTGACGAGAACCTGCATGTTCCCGTTAACTCAGTTATGCGTGGAGTAACAGAGCAAACGATTCAGAGTTTCCATGAATGGACATTGAGTTTTCAGGACACAGAAGGGTATGCAAAGGCAGAGGTGACCTCTGGCGGTGTTGATACACGCGAGCTTTCATCGAAAACAATGGAGAGTAAACTTCAGGAAGGGCTCTACTTTATCGGAGAGGTTGTAGACGTAACAGGATGGCTAGGTGGTTACAACTTCCAATGGGCATGGAGTTCGGCGTTTGCTGCTGGAGTGTCGCTTAGGCAGTAGTTCGCCTGTGCTCTACGGTGTAGGTAGCTGGTATATCCTTGACAATGGCCTTTGTGAAGACTAGTGTTGTCCGTACGACATTGCATGCGGGGTAAGCGGCCAGGCACATCTCGGCATACGCATTCATTTGACCGTGGTATTGTTGGCCATAGCTCTGAATGTCTGCCTCATTTGCTACTGAGTTAGTCTTCCAGTCCCAGACCTCGATTGTACCATCGGGATGTGTGAATCGCACGTCGAGTACTCCGTGAAGTAGTGTTTCACCCTTCATGAAGGCCAGTTGCTGCTCTATACGTGCTGATACAAGCTGCAAGGCAGCTTCCTGCACCAACTGGGATCGTAAAACTGTAAAGACCTCCTCTGCGGCCTGCTGCGATTGTTTGCGTGAGAGCCCACTGCCATGCATGAACTGTACAATTCGCTCCATCAGCGAGCTATCACTGATATCTAAACTCTCTTTGATCAACAGTGCGATCGCGTCATGGATAACAGTCCCAATTCCAGAGCCCATTGCCCTGCCAAGCGAAGAGGTAGAAGATTGATGCTGGATGAGTGCACTTGGCGTCATGGTCGATTGCGGCAGCGCATCGACTGGGAATGTCAAATCAGTGCGTGACGTCGAATGATGGACTATTGGAGCATACGGTTGTGCTGGGGTAGACAGATCATATGTGTGCTCGACGGCATCATGATATGCAAGTACACCCATTTGCAGCATCCCAAGACGTCCGGATTGGATCTTGCCGCGCCATGTATCGGGAAGGCTTATCACCAATTCATGTTTTGCACGAGTAAGGGCAACATAGAGTAGGCGTCTGTCTTCAGCCTTGCGACGAATGTTCGCAATCCACTTGTTGCAAATGTGGGATAAACTTGCAGGCTGTGGCACAAGTATCGACGGGTCAGCAACGTTCCGGTACTCATTAGGCATGGACAATGTTAGTCCAATCTCTGATGTTTCGACGTAACTGTCTGAACGACTTCTACCTGAAAGTCCCGCTATCACAACCACGTCGAATTCAAGCCCCTTAGCACCATGTAGCGTCATGATATGAACTGCGTCATCGTCGCTAAGGACGACACCCTCCGCTTCGCTATCAGAATCACTGGCCTCGATCGCCTGGAGGACGTCATAATGCGACTTGCCGCCCTGCATGGTTATATCTCTACAAATGGAAATCAGTTTATCAACGTTGGCAACCATCTGGTCATATCGAATCTCGGCCGCAACAGTAGAATGCCACGAGGTGTGCTCCAGCATGCGGTCAATCACTATGTAAGCTGGCTCTTGCTCCAATTGTTTAGCAAACGTTTGAAAGAACTCATAGGCGCGCTGTTGAAGTGGGCTTGCAGTACCAGTGCTTACAAGACGGAAGAGCCCATCTTGAATGCTTGAGGCGCGGCCGCGCAACGCTGCTCGTGTTATGTCTAGATCGGTGCAACACAATAATGGAGAACGCATCACTGCTGCAGTTGCCAGGTTGTTCGTCTGCTCGAGACAGGCCGTAACTGCATTGCGAAGGTCCGCCACCTCAGGTCTGCTGAAAAATGCTTTCCCACCATAAATCGTAAATGGGATGCCATACGGGCGCAGTGCCTGAGCGATGGCAGCTTTGAATTCATTTTTTGGTACCAACACGCCAATGTTCTTCGGACTTACTGTACCGGTCGTGTTGCGCTCAAGAGCGTCTACGATGGCTCGAGCTACGTAGTCTGCTTCTTGTTGACCAAGGTCTTCATCATCGCTTAGTGATGAATCTTTGGCTGGTACGCAGACTACATGAACACGTTTTGTATCCGGGTCGCGATCAAGATCCAGTCCGGGCACAAGGGGCTCATAGGGCACATCGTAGTCAAATGCGGGATCCTGCAAGACATCGGTGTCCAAAAAGAATGCTGTGCACATCGTGTTGACGGCATCGCACAGGTCGGGATGCATGCGAAAAGACTTCGTTAGAAGACGCAAGCCATCGTCTGAAGTGCTGAGTTGGTTTGCTGTTGCGATCTCGTGTCGTGCGCGCCGAAACAAACGCACATCAGCGTTGCGGAATTGATAGATACTCTGTTTATCGTCGCCAACGACAAATACTTTCGTCGAAGGGTCTGTCATTCCTCGCAGCTCAGGAGCAACCAGGGTTAGCAGATAGAATTGAGTTGGGTCTGTGTCCTGAAACTCGTCAATCATAATGTGCGTTATGCTCGAGCGCACCGCAGCTTGGATGTCGACGTCCTCCAGCAGTCTTATCGATTCATAGATCATGTCATCAAAATCTATCACGTTAAGGCTGCGTTTACGCTCGGCAAACTCCTTGCTTGCCTGAAGAGCAAGTTCTGCTATGATCTTGGCAACATGAAGGAGTGTCGACTCTGTAGAATCGGTCCACGTTGTCGATAAAAGCTCAACGTATGTCTTTGAGAACTCGTTTGATACCGGAAAGACCTCTTCCTGCTTTGCCTGTTTGTCGAGTTTCTTCTTATTGTATCGCAGAGAATCAGTCAAGAATTCCTTCTTCAATGCAACAAAGTCGTCGCAGCATTGGTCGTCGTATCCATGCATGTTGATACGCTCGATCAAACTGTTGCACTGCTGAAGGCATGACATAAAGCAGCCAAATGATGATAGTGGCCGCAAGGCATCGGCAAGAGGTTGAAGTACTTCAAGTGCGATGTCTTTCTGCAGAGTCATGGCTTGATGCCGGCGCTTCGCCAGAATGACATGGTTGTCCGAGTTGAGCAACTCCTCTGCGCGTATGATACGTGAGCGATCGCGTGAAATAGACCACACAAGAGTCTCAAGCGTATCGATCGAAGTCTGTTCGATACATCGTACAACAGACTCATACATCGGATGTGAGGGCTGCAAGACACGGCGCATCAGGGATGAAACTGCTGAGGCAAGGATTGCATTGCTCTCTCTCTCCTCTGCATCGCGAACGTCAAAGGATATATCAACAACGTCTGCATACTGGCGCACAAGTCCAGCGCAAAAACTATGGAAGGTGCTAATGCGCGCCTTGGCAAGTGACCGCACGAGTGCATGCAATCGAGCGATGAGTTCATGGTCGGACAGATATGCATGATACTGCTCGCGTTCTGTGGGGTCTGCAAGCAACTCCTCAATCCGCTCATACACGCGTGTGCGCATCTCAGCTGCCGCCGCTTTTGTGAACGTGATAGCAACAACCTGCTCAATCGGTACGTCGTCGATTACGATGATGCGAAGGAAACGCTCAATGAGTATTCGTGTTTTCCCCGATCCGGCATTAGCCAGCACGGCACAATGAAGATGACGGTCGAGTGCCGCGAGCTGCTGTTGATTGAGAGGATGTCCCATCTTACTCGCCAATCGGAAGCAGCGATGTTGTACTCCATCTCGCTGGCTTACAATACTTGCTGGCTACACGCTGAACGTCGGCAAGTGTCACCGATTCAAGCGCATCGATTGTCTGACGCGGATCTTCAGGATAACCCTCTTCCATGATTCCTTTGCCAAGAAGCGTCATGCGCGAGGTAAGCGACTCCAGAGACATGAGCTTACTGGCTCGCAGCTGGGCAACAGCCCGCTTGCGTTCCGAAACAGTAATGCCATCGGTAGCAAGTGCAGATAGGATGGTCGAGATCTCGCGATCTACGCGCACACGTTGCGTCTCATCAATGCCGGCATAGATCGCGATGATGCCGCAGTCCATGAAAAGCTGCAGCTGCGAGTAGACCGAATAGGCTAGTCCGCGAGATTCGCGGAGTTTGACATTCAGACGTGAAGACATGCCATCACCCAACACGACGTTCAGGATTTGGAGTGCGTGCCGATCGGCATGATGATAACCAGTGGTCGGGCATTGCCACAGCACATGAGCTTGTTGTGTCTGTTTACGATACTCTTGGTGGGTTGGCTTTGCCGGTTGGGGTGCAATGCGAGTTGTGCCTGCGCGGGACCGCCCTAGACCACGCATGGACCGTTCAATGTGTTCTGCAAAGGTGTCGATGTCATGATTCCCGCTGATGGCAATGATCACATTGTCGGGTGTATAGTGCTGTTTATGAAAGCGCATGATATCGGTGCGCTTGAGTGACTCGACATCCTGAACGGTGCCAACTATAGAAGAGCCGATGGCATCGACCGGAAAGAGCTGCTGTTCTCCCAGATCAAAGATGTGTTCTTCAGCTTCATCCTCGTATGAACGGATCTCTTCGACAATGATGGTGCGTTCCTTTTCGACATCCTCGGCATCGAACACAGGGTTGACTACGACGTCGGCAAGTGTGGTGGAAACGTCTAGGAGATGTTCTCGAAGCGTGCGAACATAGTAGCAGGTTTCTTCCTTTGTTGTGTAAGCGTTGGCATAGGCACCACGATTCTCGAAGTCGCGTGAGATCTTTGACGTTGTGCGAGAAGCTGTTCGACGAAATGAGGTATGCTCAACGAAGTGCGCAACACCTGATTTGCCCGTTGGTTCATCGCGTGTTCCTGCCTTTACCCATATGCCAAGCGCACACGAGTCAACCGAGCCCACGTAATCAGATACAAGGCGGATGCCATTGGAGAGTATAATCTCAGTTGGTGGTGTCCAGACGGAGCGCTGCGTATGCTTCATAAGCAACGAAGATAACCACCTGCCGCATTGTCTTACGCCCCATGCTGGTAGCAGTACCTGGCAGGGGGCTTCACCGTTCGTTTGCAACGGTTCCCAGTCTTGGTAGTGCCTTCGCATTGGCGACTGGCTGCAGTCGGTTGTGAAGGCGGGGAGCCCTGTGACGTTATCGGCGGCAATGTCGGAAGGTTTGCTGGCTTGGTGGTTACCTCAATGCTGGTTACGGGATGAATTTCCCACGGAGATCCACGCCAGATTCTGGAACTTCCAGATCCGGCTGACTCGTCGTCGTGCATCGCATCGTAAAACGCCCAGCCCCGTACCTTGACCCACCTGCCTTTAAACTTGTCTACAAGTGCCTGCTGCGACCAGTCAACTCCGCGTTCTCTCATGATCTGTCGCAGCCGAGGCGTAACCTCGGCTATCAGGAGATGCTCTTTGACGCCAGTTTGCATTGGATTTATCGTTAACTCGATATGGGCGTCTCTGTGCCATGCGTCTTTTGAACCGCAATTCACAGACTCTATGGCACCAAGCTTGATCTCCTCGATATAAGCCACAATCTCGATTGCATCACCTTCACGAAACGATCTGGGGTTCTCCCGGGAGGTAAGCAATGTTACAAAATCCACATTGCGATTGATCTGATCCAGACTAGGTAGGTCGTAGCGGTTCTTTTTCTGATTGAGCAAACGCACATCTGAGCGAACGGCAGACCCCTCCATACCACAGGTGTCGAAGACAGGCTGGGCGTGCATGCTTGCGCATGCGCACAACACGACGAGTAGAATTCTGATCATGCTACGGAGGAAACAGACCATGATAACTCTCTGCCCGCCCACATTGGTACTACCTGGTCGTAACGATCTGGAATCGTCATTGATGATTTCGACAGTGTCACAACCTTTTTCGGTGGTGTTAGGCGATAAAGCTGCTGCGCTGTGTCGGAGACGAATGCCTGCAGATTATCGAGCTTGTCGTGCTTGTCGAACAACTCGGCCAGCATTGGCAGCAGAATCGGCGCAGTGAAAACACCCGCAGCGCAGCCAGGGCACTCTTTTTTGTCACGCGGATGTGGAGCAGAATCACTACCCATCATCAGCTTCGGATGCGCACTCAAGGCGGCCTGCAACAGCGCTTCTCTATCTTCCGGACGTTTTGCAATCGGCTTGCAGAACAGATGGGGGTTCAAAAGGCCCCCTGCAACATCATCAAGCGTGATGATCAGGTGATGGGGTGTTACGGTCGCACGCAGATTATCAAACTCGTCGAGCAAACCAACAGCCTTTGCCGTGGTGATGTGCTCCATGGTGATGCGCAGTCGCGGCCAACGTATTGCAAGTGCGCGATATACCTCACAGAACTCTGCTTCGCGGTCCATGACGAATCCATGTGTCTCGCCATGGACGAGCAATGGGATGTCGAGCTCCTGCATCGCATCGAACACATGCGCCATCGACATGATCTCTTGAACGCCGCCTTCGCTGTTGGTTGTAGCACCGGCAGGGTAGAGTTTGATGCCAATGATATGGGGCTTAGCGGATTCCAGCTCGGCATAGCTATAGTCACGAAAGAATAGCGTCATGTATGGGTCAAATGTCTCTCCGGAACACGCTTGTCTGACCTCATCGGTATACCAGAGTAGTCGGTCGATGTTGTCTACCGGCGGCAGAAGATTGGGCATGATCACGCCTCCTGCGAAATGATGCGCAGAGAGTGGCGCAACTATGCGGAGCATGTCGTCCTGACGAAAATGAATATGCATGTCAAGGGGCGAATGCAGTGTGATTTCCATCATGTGTTGTTGTAGTGTGGTACATCGTCTAACTGTTTTAGGCTGCCGTCAGCTAACATCTGCGCGCAATATGCAACGTTGCCATTAGTCAGTAGAATGAATGGTGCTTTAAGCTGCATGTTATACCACGCTGTCTGTCGCAGTGTGTCATCAGAGATCTTTATCGCAGGAGCCTTGCATTCAATGAGAAGGTAGGGGTGCAGGCGGGCATCATGCCACAAAAGATCGTAGCGCAACCCTCCGTGCTTAAGCATGCGCTCAATACTGCAGCGACCAAGTGGGTAGCCCAATGAGACAAGCCAGTGTAGGCAGTGCTGGCGGACCCATTCCTCGGGGGTAAGCACGACATAGGTCTTGCGGACCACATCATAGATTTTGGTCGTAGAACCCTCGTGTGAGATCTTCATCTCGAAGGATGGAAAAATCAATGGTGCAAGATGGTGTTGAGCGGCCATGTGATGAACTACTTGCGCGAGACCTTGCGGATATCGTTGATCTTTACCGTTAGCATGTAAGAAAGGAACATGATTGCGATCACATTTGCCCAGATGATACTGACGTCTAGGCGAAGCAAACCATAGGTAAGCCAAAGCAATGTTCCAAAGGTCATCAGTGTAAGCATGCCTAAGCTCAACTGATCCACCTGGCCCAACTTCCAGACCCTGTAGGCCTGAGGTGCAAGGGCAAAGGTTGTGCATGTACCAGCGATCAAGCCAATTGCTGCTGTGGTGTCAAGTTCAGGCATCTGTTATCCAACGTTCCTAATTGTACTGTAATGCCGAACGATCACTTCTGGTGAGTTTGAGACCACGGCTGTTGCTCCAAAATTCAATGCGTACTCAAGTTCATCGGGTGTGTTGACCGTGTAGACGCCCAGCGGAATCTTGAAATGCAGACAATTTTCAGTGCGCCATGTGTTCAGCTCTTCTAATGAGCAACCGTATCCATCTGCACCACAGGTCTCAACCACTCGACGAGGCATCCGATTATCTCCGGGAATGTTGAGAGCGATGGTGTGCGAGTTCTTGTTGAGCGATTTGATGAACACAAGTGCAGAATGATCAAACGAGGAAAACGCTGTGTAGGGCATCATGCCGGACTCGTCGATGATACTCACGATAGAGGCGATGTTCTTCGCTGCCTCTTCGCTTGCCGGTTGAGGCTTGATCTCAATGTTCAGATATGTCCTGCCGCGCAGCATCTCGACAGCATCGCGAAATCGTGGTATGTGCTCGCCTGCGAATTCCTGCGCAAACCAAGAACCTGCATCAAGTTGTGTAAGGTCTGCATAGGACCTTTCGTGAATGCTCCCATATCCGTTCGTTGTCCGCTCTAATGTATCGTCATGGAACACAACCAGTTCCTGGTCACGTGTGATCTGTACATCCAGTTCAATCATCGTTGCACCGGTTTCAAGCGCTTTACGGAGGGCAGCCATAGTATTCTCCGGCGCAAGATTGGAAGCACCTCGATGAGCGCAGATCAGCAGTCCGTCTTCCTGAACAAGTTCGGCAAGGGGCTTCATAGAAGCGATCCCTCTCGCGGGCCTCTATAGCCTGGAATCATTTCCGTAGGTGTCATTCGACGCTTTCCCGGAAGTTGTATCTCGTCAATGGAAATGCTGCCATCGGCACAGCCAATCACCAACGCGGTATCGGTTACCTTCCATGAGCCAGATGGGAGATGTTCATCTGCAAATGAAGCTCTAAAGATCTTTAGCACATCGCCATTCCATATCGTCCAAGCACACGGAGAGGGCGAATGTGCATGGATAAAGTTTCTAACATGCCTTGCCGGTAATGTCCAGTCGATGCTTGCAGTCTCCCGAAAGACCTTTGGTGCCGGTGTTGCCAGTGAATCGTCTTGTGGCTGTGCCTGAAGTGTCCCATCAAGAAGACCGCGCGTGGTGGCCAGTGCACACTCTGCTGCCATCGGCATAAGTATGGCATAAAGCTCACCAGCGGTAGTGCCATCTGGTATCCTACAGCGCCGCTGAAGCAGAATCGTTCCTGTGTCGACAACATCGTCAAGTAAGAACGACGTCACGCCCGATTCGCCATCACCCTCCATGATCGCATGGTTGATCGGCGCTGCGCCACGAAATCGCGGCAAGAGTGAAGAATGCACGTTAAATGTTCCCTTCGATGAAAGCGAAAACACTGAGCGCGGTAAGATCTTAAAGGCGATTACGCAGATAACATCAGGATCTCGGTCTGCTATTGCTTCTGCAAATTCTGAGTCCCGCAGTTTCTCCGGTTGAAGAATATCCGTGATGCCAAGTTCAACTGCTGCTTGCTTTACTGCTGACGGAGTAACCGTTAGGCCTCGGCCACGTGGCTTGTCCGGGATAGTAACGACTGTGCTTACGCCAAACTCTGCGTGGAGTGCCTGAAGGGCAGGTACTGCAAACTCAGGCGTTCCCATGAAGATGATATTGCTCATCAGCCGTGCACCGTTGGAGTATTTGCAAGCCCCTTGACAATCTCTGCCTCGTAGTCGGCAAACTCCTTGATGCGTGCACGTACTTCCTCTATGGGGAAATACTCGCGCGCAATGTCGGTATAGGCGCGGTAATGTCCAGCTTCGCTGGCAAGCAGCGACCCATACATCTGACGTAGCTCATTGGTTGGGGCATGCTTTGCAAGAAGCGAAAAACGTTCGCATGAGCGCGCTTCGATGAATGCTCCCACGATCAGCGAATCGAGTAAGCGCTTTGGTTCCCCCTGACGTACATACTTGTGCAGTGCGTTCGCATACGGATTGCCAACATCTTTACTAAGCGTAAGGTTGCGCTTTTCGAGCTCCTGCATAACCATGTCAAAATGCTCGAGCTCCTCCTGTGCCAACGCGATCATGTCGCGTATCAGACGCATGCGCTTGGGGTAGCGCGTAATGAGCGCTAACGCAAATGCGGCGGCCTTCTTTTCGCATAGCGCATGGTCTATGAGAATACTGTCGGTGTTAGCACATGCTACGTCGACCCATTCCGGATTTGATTCTGATTGAAGACACAACATACAGGCAAAGTTAGGGGGCTAGTAGCCGTATGGTGCGATCAATAAGGCCTGAGAACTTGACATCATCGATACTGCCTTCAGCGTTTAGCCACGTAGCAGAGACCGCATACCACTTGTCTGACGTGTTTTGCAGGAGGTAAGACATGTTGATGACACCTGTTTCGGACCCGCCTTTGTAGCAGATGCGCTTCCACTTGGTTCGGTCGAGTTGCAGACCAGGGTTGACCTCGAGGATGTCGAGTGCCGCCTTGCCCTCTGCAGTTGTCGCGGCAATGCGAAACCAATCCAGAGCTCGCACGATCTCTGCCGTTGATGCAAACCACTCAACCGAATCTGGGAGGACTGGAGCTGTGGTGAGTGAGACATCTGCAAGACTAAATGAGTCTTGTACCTGACGCAATATCGCGCGACGATCTGCAGGGTCGGCCGATGCATATGCTCGAGCTGGTAAGCCGCCGTCACAATACTTCAGCAAGAACATCTCGCGAGTGGATAAGAACGGATCATTAACCTCTGGTGCACTGTGTCCCATTAACGCTTGATGACGCTGCACTGCCTCGCGGCCTACGATGCGTAGTAAATGATCGGTGGCTGTATTATCACTGGCAGAAATCATCTGGCACGCCAGAGTATGCAGTGTGATCGGAGAACCATGCGGCCACGAATGCAGCACACCCGTTGGCAGCGAATTCAGCGATGAATCAATCTGGGTCACTTCTTCCCATGTATGCATTGATGACACGAATGCACCCAATACGTACAGCTTGAACGTTGAACCAATCGGCAGACGTTCAGCTGATGCATGCGAAGCAACTGTGATGCCGGTACTAAGATCGGCCACCATGAGCGATGTCCTACCAGGCAGAGCTTTGAACTCTTCCACAATACCGTCAATGTTGACCGTTGGCTTTACGGGCGGACGCACAAAGAGTCCGGCGATCCTATGAGGAGGCGTTGACTCGATGGTGAGTGTAAAGGGGAGCAACCATCCGCTTGCCGTGGTACCTTCTGCAAACACCTGATAGGCAGAACGCTGATCACTGATACGAATGGTGGTGCATGGTCCAGATTCAGATGTGACTTGCGACACAATCATGCGAAGCTGCATGGGCGGCACTTTTTCCAGAAACTGTGCAGTAAAGACAGTATCGAACTGTACCGACTTACCGGCAAAGATTGCGCATACATCGTTGAGTCGCATCGATATGTGACTTTGGGCATGGGTCGCAACGGCCGATACTGCAATAGCGAGGAGTAGGTGGATCATTGGCAAGCTGTATACCCGGGTTGGCAATTACCGAAAGACATGCTCGAGCAGGCACGATGCATGAGAATGAGGCGTTGTAAGAAGGATCGCGTAACTGCCGGAAGGGAACTTGCGCATATCGATCTCGCGCTCCTGCGCGCCGGATTCTGCAGTATCCTCGGCGATTGTCATCATTTTGAACATCCCCTCGTTGTAGAGCTTGATCTCAACGCGCTCTACCTCGGCGATTGCATATCGCAGACGGTAGAAACCGGTTCTACCCGAAACCGCCGACACCTCTATCTGCGGCTGTTTCATATCCCGTCCATTCAATGGAGTCGTAGATGCCTGTAACGGATAGTAAAAAATCGGGGCGGCTTCACCTCCATCTTCGCGTTCAGATGTGGTGTAGTATCCTCGGTTATCCTGATCATAACAGATCGCTTCGCCCTGAAGCTCTGGGCCATAAGGTATGCGCTTGCCTTCACGCAACAATGCCTTCCACAGCGGCTCCTTTGGATCTCGCGTCCATTCCCAGGCTTTGTGGTAGTTCTTCAGAATAACTGTGCGGCCATGCGATGCAACATCACCTGCGGTGATCAGCGTATATGGAAGCTCACCGCGAAATGTGAGCTGTCCGGGCGAGGACGTAAGGTCATCACAGCTGTAGACGCGCGATTTGGCGTCGCGCTTTGTAACAATCACAATCTCGCCCCTAAGCGGATCGACAAGCAGTGCCTCAGCATCTCGGGGGCCGTCAGGATAGGTAAGCTCGAATTTCTTTACGCTCGACTCCGAAATGGTTGATGACGCAAAGACCTCTGGCTCTGGAATACGATAGATAACAACACTCTTGCGCTTGGCATTGTTGTCGCCGAAGTCCGCGATATAGAGATCGTTGAGTCTATTGCCCAGAGAATCATATCCCGCATTGCTTGGAGCTATGGCGATGTCTTCCCAGTCGATATTTGCAGCACCTGCGAGCCTGTGCTTTGAGAGCAGGCCTTTGCGAGTATCCACGGCATAGACATATGGTTCATCGCCAGAGTCATTGATCATCCATAAGACAAATGACTCACGGCTCTGCACGATACCTGAAACTTCAGGCAAAGCATCCTTCGGCGTCGCGCCAACGACGAAAGGACCTTCATAAGTGTGTTGACCAACGCAGGCACTTGTTGCGATCAAACATGTCAGTAAAGCGGCGATGTAGACTGTCATCTTACCCTACGATGAAGTTCACAAGTTTGCCTGGAACGACGATCGTCTTCTTGATCTGTTTTCCATCAAGATGCTTCTGCACGTTCGGGTCAGACTTAGCAAGTTCTTCGATCGCAGCTGCATCTGCGTCAGCTGGAAC
>JBEBCJ010000208.1:0-9452 GCA_041157865.1 Bacteroidota bacterium | reverse complement strand
GCGCTCTTACGATCATTCGCTAGGACTGTTGCCTGCACGGGCCTTCTATTGGCAGCTCTGCATCTTTCCGGATGCAGCACCGAACCAATAGAGCCATCGCCATATGCAAACATCATCGATGTCCCGCCTGGATTCCCGGAGCAGCAGTTCCCTGCTGACAATGTTCCGAACGAGGACCGGATTCTTCTGGGCAAGGTGTTGTTCTATTCGCCGCTGATGTCGCACGACTCAGATGTGGCATGTGTGAATTGTCACTATCCAGGCGCCTCCTTTACCGGACAACAGACCATCAGCCCAGGAACCCAGGGACGTCTCGGTACGCGCAACTCTCCGTCTCTAGCCAACGTTGGTTACAAGCCCCATTTTCTCATGGAAGGGGGCGTACCAACCTTGGAAATGCAGGCACTTGTGCCGGTCTCCGAGCATAGTGAGTTTGGGATGAATGTTCTTGACGTGATTGACCGATTCAAGAATAACCAGGTGATTCAATCACTCAGTATGAAGGCCTATGGCCGGCCGTTTGACGCCTACGTGCTCACTCGGGCAATCGCGTCATTCGAGCGGACCTTCGTTAGTGGACGCGCGCGTGTGGATCGTCAGCAGCTTTCTGCTTCCGAGCTTCGGGGTAAGGAACTCTTCTTCAGCAACAAGACATCCTGCTCATCGTGCCATGGCGGTTTTCTCTACACTACGCACGGTTTTGCGAACAACGGCGCATATGCATCTTACGCTGATATGGGTCGCGCTAAGCTTACAGGCAATCAAGCCGACAAGGCGGTCTTTGCTATACCGTCGCTGCGCAATGTTGGGGTAACTGCGCCCTACATGCACGATGGACGCATGGAAACACTTGCACAAGTGATTGAACACTACAACCGCGGCGGTTTCGACCACCCCAACAAGTCTCCACTGATACGACCGCTTGGCCTTTCTGCACAGGAACAACGCGATCTCGAAGGCTTCCTTCAAGCCCTTACCGACGAAGCATTCATCTACAATCCACGGTTCATGCGTTGAGATCCTTTCTTGTTGCCACGATCTTCTGCACACTCTTCATCACTGGATGTACCGACCCCGAGTACGTGGTCCAGTTCGATGAGACCCCTTATGCATTCAGTGCCGGAGACTTGCCGCAACCGGAGCTGCCCACAGATTACCCACTGACTATTCAGCGAGTGTCTCTGGGGCGGACATTGTTTCACGACGGCATGCTGTCCCGCACAGGAACGCAGAGCTGTTCATCGTGTCACTCCCAGGCTGCCGGCTTCTCAGACAATCGAGTATACAGTATTGGTGTAAGGGGGCTGCCTGGTACACGTCAGGGTATGCCCCTTATCAACTTAGCATGGCATAGACGCGGCTTCTTCTGGGACGGTCGTTCGCCGACATTACGAGACCAGGCCCTGCATCCAATCGTTGACACACTGGAGATGGATGAAACACTCGACAATGTGATCAAGAAACTGCAGGCCTCGAAGGTCTACCGAGAGCACTTTACGCGGGCGTTCGGCAACGACTCGATCACGGCCGATAGGATTGGCATTGCTCTCGAACAATTCATGCTTTCGCTTGTTTCTACTGAGAGTAAGTTCGACAGGGCAGTCCGTGGTTCGGCACAACTCTCAGAGTCGGAAGAACGCGGACGTCAACTCTTCATGCGCGAGTTCGACCCAACAGGCAGAACCAAGGGTGCTGAGTGCTTCCATTGTCATGCCGAGCCGTTCTTTACCAATGATCGCTTTATGAACAACGGACTCGATTCAGACAACGAGTTCAAAGACTTTGGTCGCGAGCTCGTAACCGGCAATGCCACAGACCGCGCAAGGTTTAAAGTGCCCACGCTGCGCAACATCGCCCAAACACCGCCGTATATGCATGATGGTCGCTTCACCTCTCTTGAAGAGGTTGTGCGTTTCTATAACACTGGTGTAAAGAATTCGAGCACCGTAGATCCACTCATGCAGTTTAATCTTAAACCTGGTTTGAATCTGAGCATCCAAGACGAGCAAGATCTTGTCGCGTTTCTCAAAACGCTTACCGACGAGACCTTTCTCACGAATCCACTATTTAGGATGCCGTAATGGTACGTCGGATAGCTGCCATAGTGCTGATGCTCTGCTCTGTAGCGGCCTACTCTCAGGAGGTCTACTTCCCGCCTCTTTCAGGTACTTGGGAAACCGTTTCACCCTCGTCGCTTGACTGGTGTGGAGACCGCATTGATTCGCTCGTTGAGTTCGTAGGCAGAACAAATGGTAAAGCGCTTATTGTTCTCAAGAATGGGCGTATCGCCCTCGAGAAGTACTACGGAAGTTTCACTGGCGACAGTCTCTGGTACTGGGCATCTGCAGGTAAGACCGTTACAGCCGCTCTTGTTGGAATTGCCCAACAAGAAGGCATCATGGACATTACGAGTTCCAGTGCAGCCTACCTTGGCCAAGGCTGGTCGTCATGCACGAAGGAACAAGAGCAGAACATCACAGTTCGTCATCATCTTACAATGACAACTGGTATCGGCTTCGAACGCAGCAATGACAACTGCAAGGAGCCCTCCTGCCTTACCTATCGTGGAGCACCAGGAACGATCTGGGACTATCACAATGCATGTTACCTGCTGCTGCAAGACATGGTAGCAAAGGCATCAGGCCAGACATATCAACAGTACTACACGCGCAAACTCGCCGCGAAGCTCGGTATGGGTGGTTTATGGTACGATGGCACGCTGTTTTCGAAACCACGCGCAATGGCACGTTTCGGCCTGATGCTCCTGGCGGGCGGTATCTGGAATGGCGACACGATCATCAAGAATCGCACATACTTCGCAGACATGATCTCTACATCACAGGATCTGAACAAATCCTACGGATACCTCTTTTGGCTGAATGGTAAAGGAAGTTTCATACAGCCGCAGATTCCGTTTGTCTACAAGACCGACTTAGTTCCGTCGGCACCCGACGACATGTACGCCGGCATGGGAAAGAATGATCAGCGCGTATACGTTGTGCCCAGCAAGGGGCTTGTTGTAATCCGCATGGGAGATAAGGCTACAGAATCTCTCCCTGCAATAAGTGGATTTGATGATGATCTCTGGAAGTACATCAATGCGCTTCCCTGTGGTTCAACTTCGGTGGGTGGTGATTTGATGCAAACACACAGATCTGTTTGGCCCAACCCAACATCAGGTGAGGTACATCATGATGGTAGTGAGATCACCATTTTCGACGCCATCGGTCAAACAGTTGTCAGCAGCACTGAGCCTGTGTTGCATGTTGGCAGCCTGCCTGCCGGCGTGTATCACGCCGTCATTCGCAATGGCTCATCTTCCAGGACTACACTTGTCGTTAAGCAGTAGTCAACAGTCAAACTATATGGTGTTCGAACAAGAATCACGCGATACTGTTCTTGTAAAGCTTCGAGATGTCATCCCAAACCTTCTTTGTGACGTTCGCTATTCTACAGCAAACAACTTTACTGGTCGAATACTGTATACCTCCGACATACTGTATGCAAGACATAGTGTAGCAAGGGCACTTGCTCAGGCGCAGAAGCTGGCGTTGGCCCAAGGTCTGCAGCTTAAGGTCTACGACGCCTATCGTCCGCTTAGTGTTCAGAGACTTATGTGGAGTATAGTTCCCGACGAGAGATATGTTGCAGACCCGGCAAAAGGCTCACGCCATAACCGTGGATGTGCTCTCGACCTAACCCTTTGCGACATGCAGGGCACAGAGCTAAACATGGGTACCGGCTATGACGAGTTCACCGAAAAAGCTGCCGCCACCTTTACAGATCTGCCAGAGGACGTTCTCAACAACCGCGCTCTACTCAATGGCATAATGGCCACTGCAGGTTTTACGGTATTGCCTTCAGAATGGTGGCACTATGATTTTGCCGGCTGGGAGAGGTACGCAATCCTAGACGAGTAGTTCTGCCTGACACTTCTCAGCCACTGCATCCCAGAGCGCAACACGATGCTGCAGAGCCCGTTGTGCCACAATTGCTGCGTCTGAATAGTTCTGTTGATTGCCTCTACAAAGCACCTCTACCATGCGTTCGGCCAGCGGGCCATGATGTCCGCCATCTACTTCAACGTGACGCTCCAAGTAGTAGCGCAGATCATCGTATCTACTACCCTCGTTACGTTCAAGCGTATCGAGAATGCCGATGAACATCGTAGGTATGATCTCTTCTCGTCCAAATGTAAACACGCTTGCAATCTCGTGTGGTCGGCCGGAGGCAATCACACTCATGGTGAACGAAACAAAGTCTTGTGATGCTTGCGGCGCACCTACTTGCTTCATTGCACTTGCTACATCGTTACCATTTATGACCAACTCAACAAACGTTTCGATTGCTGTAACTGAGGCCCCAACCTCGCGCATTGCAGCGAGGTACATCTCAAAGTGGCTCGTGCGGACGCCGTGGCGGTTAATATCGCTCTCTTCTCCCACCACAATCTCATTGATCAAGAAGCGGGTTTCTGCATCTCCCACGGGCACCCAAGGTGTGGTGGTACATGTAAGATGCTGTTGCAGTGACTTTAATAGGGACATGAAATCCCAAACGGCCCACACATGATACTCCATGAACCGAGCGATGTTGTTGGTGGACGTCATCAGAGCATAGAGCCTATGCTGGGCCAACTCCGACCGTAGGGGTGATACCTGATGTATGATCTCTGTAGTGTTCATGAGCGCCTAAACGAACATGTGATGTGTTGGGTTCCAACATAGTCTTCATTACTATATTTGGCGGACTACAATTGCATACACAAACCGAGAAAGATCGTCCATGAAGCGTCTCATACTCACAGTCTGCATTCTCGCAGCAACAATGTCGACAGCTACCATGCGTGCAACCGATTTAAGCATCGGAGCAACAGTCATCGCAAAAGCTGGAATCAACACCGTCGTCCCAGATGGCACCAAGACAGATCTCAACATCAACAGCTTACCAGATATCAATGCCTCGATTCTATATCTCTTTTCCAGTGGTTCAAACACCGGGGTTAATTTGGATTTAGGCTATGACACATATTCGTTCAAGATGCGGCCGGAAAGCGACGCAGCGTCAAATGATAAGACGACATCGATCAGCACTTACCACAACTTCTCTATTGCACCATCCCTCTACCTTGGTGGCTTCCAGCTAGGTTTCGCCTATGGCATCCCCATGGGCTACTCTGAGAAGTCTGTTGATGGTACACTTGATAACACATCTGCGATTGAGTTGCTGATCGGCAAGCCCAGTTCAACATTCGAATTGCGTGTCGGTGCAGTAGTGCCACTCATGCGAGGAAAGACCAGTAGTCTTAACCTCAATATCCGTGGTGGCTATATGCTTACTGGCATGCACAGCGGTGGCCCGATCACCGATGATGACTTTATCCCTAAGGCAGCATCTATCGGTGCTGGTCTTAGCTACTACTTTAGCGTTGGGAGCTAACCCACGTACGCCGCAGTTCGGCACAGCGGTTTAACAACCGTCCTAACGGAGAATCATTTGTGTAAGGGGCTCGCATACCACGAGCCCCTTCGCCTATCCAGTCAATAGTTAGCATACCTGATTGCGCGCCTATCAGCGTTGCGGCCTTTCGAGCACGTTGTTCAGATATACGCTGGTTGATACTCTGTGGTCCCTTTCTATCGGTATAACCCGTTATAGCGGTCAAAGTTGTCGCAGTCCCTGGTGGTGGCGCACCTGTAGCTACAACAGTGGCTGCGTCGAGCACTGGCAGAGACATCACTCTTACGATGGCTGTTTGTTGTGTCTTAGCAAGATCGCTTTGTGAAACCCGCACAGTTGCCAGGACGCTTGCCATGAGTCGGGGCTCGTTGGGCGAGGAGATCTCACAGCGCGTATTCTCCTCTTCTGCATCGAGAATATCGCGTTCGTCGCGTAGTGCGTACGTGCACGCTGTTGGCGACATACTTTCAGATGACGAAGCTTGAAGTCGACCAGATTCTATACCCCAGTGCTGCTGAAGATACTGTGTAACCTTTCGTGCCCTTGCGTAGCCGTATTTCGTGACCCCGCTGTCAGAGGGTCTTCCGTTGATGTAGCCACGTACAACAAGATGGGCTTGGGGATACTCTCGCGACATTCGATAGCCGATCACATCAAGAAGGTGTTTGTTTAGTGCTTCATGACGCACTGTGTAGCCATCAGGTGTCCACGTTGTGTCAAACAGTCTCTCCACATCCAACATGGGTTTGCGGTCATGACACTTCTCATCAATCTCCGTAGTGCCTGGAACGAAAAAGATGTATGGCAGCAATTGATACGCAGTAGTAAGATCAAGGTATTGAATCGTCTGATCATGAACCACAGGCTCTGGCTTGGGTTCGAGGACTGCTGCAGGCGGAGGTGGCACGACTGCAGATTCTACCGCAGGTACCGGCTCTTGGACAACTGGTGTGCGTTCTGTGACTAAGGCTATAGTGTCTGTAAACGGTGTAGATGGAGTAGTGGGAAGCGTATCTACTTGGACAACCGAGGCGATCGGTTCGTCATTAACAATCGCGGGAGCTTTGGATGTTTCACCGGTTAGATCAAAAAGCAATCCGATAGATGCTCGTAACCCATGCCTGCTGTATGCACCAGAGCCCGACGTTAGCAGTGGTGTGACCGCAAGAACTGCTGTGAGGTCATAGACCAATCGCGTACTAGGAGAGATACGTTGTTCATGACGAAGTCCTGTGATAGCTCGTGCATATGGTTTAGCGTCGCTCGAGACCGTTCCGGCGGAAACGTCACGCTGTGGACGACGGCTGTCGCTAAGAATAGAAGCAGCATCGCCATCGAACAGCTCATACTGATCATACTCGAGCGCTAGCGGCCACACCATAGCGCCACCGAGAATAAAGCTCCATGATGATGACGCATCCGGTTTGATGTGGGCCAGCATTGCGGCATCGACAAGTGTGCCGGTGATATCCAAGTAATACGTTGAATATGCGGGATAGACCTTGTTGCCTGTAGCACTACGTACCATTCTCCATCCGATCTGATCGCGAGTCCAGACGAGATCGTTTACGCCCCCTGCCCCTGCCTGCATACTGAAGGAAAGGCCAGGGGTTAGTTCGGCATTCAACTCCATCCCTAAGACGCCCATCAAGCCGACACCTATACCAAATTCGCTACAGCACAAAGGGTTATCCGACCACGACGGAAAACTTGCATACGGCACATTGATCGATCCCTGCGCGATAGGTCCAACTGATATCCGCTGGGCCTGCAACGTTGGAAGCCATAGCAAGAGCATGGCCAGAGTGATGCGCAGATGATGAGACGACAACATTTCTTACTGTCAAATTACACACCCTGTACAATAAGGTCGATCTCCACTGCGTCTGCATGAGGAGATCGTCCACAGTCATAAGACACAATGCGCATTGCTACCTCCTACATGACCACCTGTTCACAACACACAGATCGGAGGTTGCTATGCGTTTCTTCATTCGTGGAATTCTCGGCCTTATCAGCGCAGTAAGCGTTTGGGCATCTGAGTCCCCTTATCAGTGGGGCCAGCCAGACAGCATCAAGACACTTAACCAGGCATCACTGCCGCATCATGGCGATGCGCGTTTCACCCGTGCTATTGGAGTATCTCTTGATTCTAGCACTCATGGTATTATCATATCAGAGGTGTTCCTTGGCATGCCTGCATACAGCGCAGGGTTATGTAAGGGCGACAAGCTGATAGCTATCAACCATCGTCCTATTGCATCTTTGATTGCTGCAATAGCACTTACACAAAACATCAAAGCCGACTTCGTGATGATTGACGTGCAGCGCAAGGACATGCGCATCTGCCGTCGTGTGGAAGTACAGGACGGACGCGCGCAATTCATCGGCGCATACCAGGACGGCCGCACGCTATCGCTTGCAATCAGCCAGTTTGCCGCCAATTCTGCAGAGCAGTTTTCTGATATCGTCAAGCACTATTCACCGAGTGATCTTGACACCGTGATCCTTGATCTGCGTAACAATGCAGGGGGCTCGCACTACGAAGCACAAAAGATTGCACGTCTACTCGGCGGCTCTGAAAACCGAAGAGATCAGGACATCAAGATCATCGTGCTTCAAAACGAGTTTGCACCATCAGCTGTTTCTGCCCTTGCTGAAATGCTTGGTCAGCAACGCGAAGCCGAAGTCTGGGGCAAGACTCCACGCGCTAGCATTGCTCCAGATGTGAGCGGTCCGAAGGTAGAAATGACTGAAAGGATGCAGCCAGACCTACCTGTTGTTGTGGCAGCATCTTCAGCACCCGTACAATGGAACATAGCAGACTTTCGTGAGCGCCATCCCGTTCCAAGCATTACAGCCCAGCAACACCCCATGATACTGGCCCACAACAACATTGCTTCGCTCGTATGGGGTATCAACGGCAACGCGTTCGCAGCGATGAATCTTGTACGCTCATCGCTGTAAGAAACATTACTTCAGCGCTAACCCTGCATCGAGCAACTCATTCACCATCTTCAGTGATGGAGCTTCGGCATAGAACCGCACGAGCGGTTCTGTGCCCGAGGCACGGATGAGCAACCAACCGTTCTTGACGTAGAACTTGTAACCATCGGTAGTGTCCATGACCTCGACCTTGTGCTTGCCGATCATCGTTGGCTTCTTGGCACAGGCCTTCAGGATTGCTGTCTTTGTTTCGTTGGTAACATGAACGTCGCGTCTGCGGTAACGATGTGGACCAAACTCCGCGTCAAGTTCGTCACAGAGTTCTTTGAGCGATTTCTTTGTAACGGCCATCATCTCAAGAAGAAGAAGTCCGTTAAAGATGCCGTCGCGCTCAGGGATATGCAACGAAGTTCCCAAGCCCCCTGACTCTTCACCGCCGATAAGGATCTTCTCTTCTGTCATCAGCTTGGCCACATACTTAAAGCCAACCGGCGTCTGGTAGATCTTGATCTTGTGCTTCTCGCAGTACGCACTCACCATCGATGTGAGCGAGACAGTCTTAACAACTGCACCCTTCATACCCTTGTATTCACGCAGATACTTCATGAGAAGCATGAATACGCGATGCGGATCGACGAACGCACCTGTGCGGTCTACCGCACCAACGCGATCTGCATCGCCATCGGTTGCAAAGCCCATATGTGCTTTATGCTTCTTAACGGCTTTGGAAAGGGGCACGAGGCACTCAGCAATCGGCTCTGGATGATCGACTTCACCAAACGATGGGTTATACTCACCGTGGATCTCGACGATGTCCGGCAGGATGCTCTTCATGAAGTTGATGCCGGCCCCGTGCATAGGATCGTAGACGATCTTAAGCTTACTCTTGCGGATGGCCTTGATATCGATCTTCTTGACGATGTCCGCAATGTAGTCGGTCTTGGCATCGAAGAGCTTGATCGCTTTTGATTTCACATACGTATCAAGTGTCTCTACCTTAAGCTTAGGAGCAACGCCGTTGAGTGCTGCGAGCTGCATTTCGACTT
>JBEBCJ010000207.1:0-18570 GCA_041157865.1 Bacteroidota bacterium | reverse complement strand
GGTGTGCGCGATGTGATGCCCCTTATCAAGCGCGTCGTGACAACCTATGGCACTACACCGCAATGTGACGTACGCGCCACAGATATTACCTATCAGGAAAAGCATTCAACGTTTACCCTGAATTACCATGGCAAGCCCCTTTGTCAGATAACCTTGAATGTGCCCGGAGAGCATAACGTGCTCAATGCCCTGGCAGCTTGCGCCGTTGCACTTCAGTGCGAAGTTGCGCCGGATGTGATCGCAGATGCGCTTTCGGAGTTTGGCGGAGTCTACCGTCGGTTCGAGATCAAGGGCGAGAACAACGGAATACTGGTGATTGACGACTATGCGCACCATCCAACAGAGATCCTGGCTACGCTCGAGGCAGCCAGAAACGGCTGGAAGAGGCGCATCGTAGCAGTGTTTCAGCCGCATACCTATACACGTACCCGAGACTTCTACCTGGAGTTTGCCACGTCCTTCGATAACGCCGATGTGCTGATCCTGACAGACGTCTTTCCGGCCAGAGAGGAGCCCATTGAAGGGGTCTCTGGTAAACTTATTTCCGATGCAGCCCGCGATGCCGGACACAGGCATGTTCACTACGTTCCGAGGCTTTCGGACGTGCCTCAGACCCTTCGTGAGATCCTTCAAGAAGGCGACATCCTTCTGACAATGGGGGCAGGAGATGTGCATACGGTAGGTTCAGACGTCCTGAACTGACTATTTTTGCATCCCCTTCGTCTTGGGACGTTGGTTTCACTTCATTGATTTTCTGGTTTTTTTCATGTTGCTAAACACCATGATGAGTCGTCTTCGCATCCTTGCACTCGTAGCAGCCATTTGTACGGCAGCTATCTCTGCCCACGCTCAAAAGAAAGCGCGTCCATCGAAACCTGTTGATCAATCACAGACTGTGATCGCAACCGTTGGGTCCGAGCCCGTGCTGCTTGGCGACGTTGAGCGGGCATTTCAGAAGAACCTCACGCGACGCGACACCAAGTTCTCTTCGGTCCCAAAGGACACAGCGCTGGATTTTCTGCGCCTGTACACTAACTACCGACTCAAGGTCCAAGATGCCCGCGACAGGGGGCTGGACAAAGACTCCGCCGTAAAGGTAGACCTTGCGAATAACCGCAGACTGCTTTCCGAGACATTCTTCTACGATAAGGCCGTTGCCAACCGCCGCGTTGAAGAACTCGCACAACGACGCCTGACAGAACTCGAGATCGGCGTTATTCTCTGCGCTATTCCAGATCCTGCGACCCGTGGTTGGGATACGCTCAACAGCAGACTCAAAGCTGAGAAGGTCATTGCAGATCTCAACGGTGGTGCCGACTTCGACAAGACAGCACGCGAGCGTTCCGACGATAAAGAAACAGCCGCCAACGGTGGACGTCTGCCATGGATCAGCGGTGGAACGATCATCAAGGCCGTCGAGGATGCCGCCTACAGCCTGAGTGTAGGCCAGGTATCACCATCACCGATCTATTCTCGTTACGGATATTTCGTTGTAAAGCTCTTCCGCAGCGCGGGCAGAGAATCGGTAAAGTTCCGCCACATCCTGTTGCAGCCAAAGGATGGACGCGACAGCGCGGCAACCCAGCTGTTTGCAGACTCGCTCATCAGCATCCTCAATATGCCAGCTGCGAAGCAGAATGCAGCCCTGGCGGCAAGGGGCTTGCAACCTTCTGGCGATGTATTCTCAGATCTTGCAAAGACATACTCCGACGACAAAACATCATCTGCAAAGGGTGGCTACCTTGGAGCCCCATACACACGCTCTGGTGGTATGGAGAACAACAACTCGCGTCTGGTCCCAGACTTTGAGCGCGCCATCTTTGACCTCAAGGATGGCCAGGTCTCGGGCAAGGTGAACACGATGTTCGGCACGCACATCATCATTCGCGACTCGACAAAGCGTCCGGATCAGTTTGTAGAGCGTGATGCAGCAAAGCGGTCGTACCGCAGACTTTACTACGAAGAAGACAAGCGCATCGTACTTGATACAGTAAAGAAGGCCAACGGCTACGGCTGGAACATCGTGAATCTGGGTAAGCTTCTGAACTCAATCGATACAAACCGTAACACACAGGACACACTCTGGCATCGTTCCATCAGCGACGAGCTGCTTCCGCAGCCACTGTATAATCTGCCGAATGGAGACTACAGCGTGCAGCAGTTCACAGATACGCTACGATTGCGTTCGGATCTGCGCGGCTTTACACTTAACCGTGCAGGATTCGATCGTGCGATCAATAAAATGACGGATCCTTTGGCACTTGAGCTGGCTACAGCCAACCTCGAGCGCGACTATCCTGACTTTGCATCACTCATGCGCGAATTCAATGACGGGATCCTACTCTTCAAGGTGGAAGAAAAGGAAGTATGGAGCAAGCTGAAGTTCGATACTGCTGATGCGCGTGTATTCTACGACACAACAACGTCTCGATGGATGACGGAGACGAAGTATGATGTTACCGAGATCTTCGTACTCAATGATTCGCTGCTTTCTGTTATCCAATCTCGCATGGGTAAAGGTGAGAACTTCTCAGCGCTTGCGCAGGAGTTCACACAACGCGACGGTATGCGCGACAAGAAGGGCTATACGAGTGCGCTCTCTCCAAAGACCTCAAAGGTGGCACAGCAGATTACCTCAACAACAAAGGTGGGCGATATCATCGGTCCAGTAAAGCTTGATGCTGGCTGGTCGCTGATCCGCCTTGATGGAATCGTAGCACCACAGCAAAAGTCGTTTGAGAGTGCGCTTTCCGAGATAGCGCCTGCCTATCAGGACGCATTGCAAAAGCGCTTGACCGAAAACTGGCTATCGGGTGTTCGCACACGTCACCCGGTTGTCTATAATGCCAAGGTCATTGATGCGATGTGGCCTGCTGCCAAGCAGAGCAAGAGTAAGAAATGATCTCCCAAGGGACGATACGCGCACTTTTCGTGCTGTTTCTGGCGAGCAGCACCGTTGCACCTATGCTTGCACAGGACGCAGTAGAGGGCATTGTTGCGATTGTTGGACGTGAGATCATTTTGAAGTCCGACGTAGACGGTCAACTTGAAGTGATGGCCCAGCGCGATCCGAAGATGAACAAGAAGGATCCCGAGATCCGCAAAGCAATCCTCGATCAGCTCATTAACGAACGTCTGATGGTCACTAAAGCCATCGAAGACAGCGTTGATGTTCAGGACGACGAGATCACGCAGCGCATGGAGTACCAGATTCAAATGCTGGTTCAGCAGTATGGCTCGGAAAAGCGCATTGAAGACTTGTACGGCATGAGTATGTCGCGGATTCGTAAGGACTTTCGCGATGAGATCCGTAAGCGGTTGCTCGTGGAGAAGATCCAAGGCACAAAGTTTGGCGACGTTAAGGCATCTCGCTCAGACGTCGAGGCGTTCTTTACCCGCTACAAGGATTCGATACCGCAGGTCAACGATCGAGTAGACCTGTATCACATCGTAAAGTATGTTACGGCCTCGACGGCCAAAAACAAAGAAGCCCAATTGCTTGCCATTCGCGTTCGCGATTCCATCATCAAAGGGGGCTCATTCAGCGACTTTGCACGCCGATACAGTGGCGACCCCGTGTCTGCGGCAAATGGTGGAGACCTCGGTACAGTCGAAAAGGGCAAGTTTGTGCCGGCGTTTGAGAGCGCGGCCTTTGCGCTCGAGTCGAACGAGATATCACAGCCGGTTGAGACCCCGTTTGGCTGGCACGTGATACAATTGGTTGGCAAAACGTCATCGACGATTACATGCCGACATATCCTTATTCGGGTTGGTCAAAGCGACGAAGACCGCGATGCAGTAAAGAAGACACTTGCAGAGATTCGCGACCGCGTGAAAGCGGGCGAAGATTTCGAGGCGCTTGCCAAAAAGTATAGTGAAGAGAAAGAAACGCAGGGCTTCGGCGGCGCGATGGGTCAGATAGACATGCAGCGCCTGCCTGATGACATGAAGAGAGCCATCCTTACAATGAATGACGGCGACGTAACAGAGCCCCTTCCCTATGCTGCCGACCCAACGAAGCCCGGATTCCACATCATGTGGCGCAAGAAGTTCATCAAGCAGCATTATCCTACGCTCGAAGACGACTACAAGCAGCTTGAACAAATGGCTTCGATGGAAAAACGTCAGCGTCTGGAACAAGAATGGATGAAAGAGCTGCGCAAAAAGCTCTACTGGGAAGTCCGATAAGCTACAGAGCCCTCTACCATGACTTCGACACAACGACGCGAAAGACGCTTTCCTGATAGGAGCCGCCCAGAACGGCTGGCGTGAATCGCTCGTCAAAGATGGAGCGTTCAGCCCGAAGGTCTATATCTGCTATGTCTTCGAAGTGCGCTGTGACCCCCAATTGAAAGCCTACACGGTCTCCATACGTTCGATCAAGGGCCAGTGTGATACCTCCATTGGCAGAAAGCACATCATCGAATGCATAGGCAAATGAGCCATCACCGGTGAGGATCGATGCATCAGCCTCTGCGGCAGAGGTCTGCTGAATGATGCCAAGTCCGAAGGTGATACTCAACGGGAATGAAAACGCAAGCGATTGGCTACCCGTTGCCGAGACAACAGCGTAACTAGAACTGGCCACAGACGTGGCCGACTCTTGTCGCGAATAGGTAAGATGTGTGCTGGCAGACATATCAGCGATGCGGTACGAATGCCCCGTTGCCGCCGTCCACATCGTTGTGCGATTTGCATAAGCGTACACAGAATCTGTGGCATCAGACTCCTGCACAAATGGCAGATACGACAGACGAACATATGGCAAACGCCGAATGGAAACATTCATGTTAGCCCCCATGGACGTTGTCATCGTTGTAGCACGCTTAATAGGTACAAGGTTATCCTGGTCTCTGCGGGCGAATACGCCAAACGAGAGCTGGCGCTTAAACAGCGATTGATCAAGTTTGGCATCGTACCGCAAGACATCAACCCGCATGTTGGGAACACCGAGCGCTCGATAGCCGGTGCCGATGCGTCGCACCGACCCGGACAGACGCGTACCTGTAGAAGCGATCGAGACTGCTGTGCTTGCCGTACCAGCCCAATCGGCAAAGGCTGAGGAACTTGAATCGATAAGGTCTAAGAAGAACTTGGGAAGCTGATCGGTAGAGAACTTCGGCGAGTTGAGATCGCCAACGGTGATGCTGCCTGCAACTTCGGCATCGATGGACCAAACGCCCTTGATGGGTTCTACACGAAAGTCCATGGATGCAAGTACGTTGCGCTGCGGTGTCGATATGGACATACTGTCGCTTACTGGTGCAGTTGAGGCATCGTCGGTCGTGTAGACTCCGGTGAGCATCCAGTGCGGTCCGTCCTTTGCCCCAAATCCAAGTCGCGCACCGGTGATGGCTCTGCCAAAGTCTGCATTATCCAGGTTGGAATAGATCGTTGTGTCAATTCGCAGCCCGTCTAATCGGGCCAGCGGACGCTGGGTTGTGCCCTTAAGTGCAGAGATAAAAAAGACCTTCCCAGGATTCCATTCAATACTTGTGCCCTCTACGCGCGTGCCGCTCACAGTAAGTGGCGTAAGCGTAGGAAAGATCGTTCCGAAGCCCACCTTTGGCAGCCACATCATGATCTTCTCTGTGGAGCTGATCAGACCCAGCGACTGCAGCGCATCAGCATACTCCAACGGATTGCTTCCAGCTGTTGCGCGCATCTGCTCAATCTTGCGAAACTGTTCTACACGCGAGTTTACCTGCCCTACCGAGGCCTGAGCCGAATCGGCGAGTGCACGCACAGAATCGACAATACTCTGGGTCGAATCTGCAACGTCGGATGCCTGGTGCAGAATCGTGCCCGAGTCTGAGACCATGAATTGCTCCAATGCCCTATAGGCGCGTTCTTCAATCACGCGTTGCAGCATTTCGGGATCAAGGTTTAACGAGAATGCATTGATCTCCTGTCTGATGTCACGCTGCTCGGTGCTGTAAAGCAGTGTTGCGCTCACCGGTATACCGAAGACGATCACTGTAGGCGTAAACTCTGCACGAGCAAAGTCAGGGGGCTTCTCCTGAAACGAACCCTGCCGGTTAGATGATTGCCCAAGAATGCGGTAGCTACCGGTAAGCACCAACGGCGCATCGCTCGAGCGGGAACCAAGCCCGAACCACGATTGTGCATAAGCCGGCATCGCTCCGCAGAGCAGAAGCATAAGTGCAACCAGTCGCATCACTTCTGTCCAGCCTCGTCGTCGAGGAATCGCACGGCATCAACATTGACGTGTGCCGTGGACGACCAGTCTCGGATCAGAATCACGGCCTGACGTTGCTTGTATTGCCGTACGTCCCATAGAACCGGCTCAAGTCGTTCACGAGCCCCCTTACCGTCCATATGGCTCGTAGCAACAACAACGAAGTTGCCTGTCATGCCGGCTAAACGCCTGCGCGGACCCTGGAGTGTATCTCCATCGTTCTTGGCAACAAGCAACTCGACGCATGCCTCGGGGTGCTGGCTGCCTCCAACTTGCAATTGAATGCGATCACTGGTGATCAGAAACTCCTGTGATCTGAGTTCTCCTCTGGCACCATCGCCGAGGTCGATCCCATATGACGAGACCCAATAACGTCGGTGTTGCTGCACAGAACCGAACACTGGATGGTCGTCGCGAATCGGTGGTTCCTCAAATGCGTCGCCCTCGGCAACCCAGCACGAATACGTACCAGTCTCGAAATCCCAGTTCTCGCCCGGACACGAGAACAATCGAATGGCAGCAGGAGCGTATTGCGTAGAATCAGCCCCGGCGGGGCTGTCGCTATATGTGAACTGCCATACCTCACTCTCACCCAAATACTGGAAACTGCTGCCAATGCGCTCGTATGCACTTACATACCAGGCATAGCGCTGCCCCACCGTGAAGCGGCGTGCAGACACAGGATACATCAGCAGTGTTCGCCGCAGTTCAGATACATCAAGAAATGCCGGATTGCGCTTGGCAGCATCTTGTGGCGTTTGGGTGCCATAGATCTCTGCGATACGCAACCGGTATACGATCTCGTCTCTGTTCAGCGGAGGAGAGGAGCTCATCCATGAGAACACAGGATATTGTTCGCGTACGGGTACTTCATTGATCGGGGCAACCAGAAACGGCTGCGATGTCCGTTGGATAACAACATCATTGCAAGTGGTAGCCAGAACACTTCCGGTTGAAACTTCCACCACCTCAGTGCAGCCGCGATAGTCGCCACTCGGCATTGACCCTGACTGCAGAATAACATTATAGTAATCTTTGTTGTACTTGTCCACGGTAAAGGGCTCAACCTGCGACCCGCTGATATACGTGATACCCGGCGGAAGGTCGAACTGTTTGGAACGTGCATCAACTACAATCCCTGTAGTCCGTGAGAGCTCATCAACGGCCGCATGCAGGTAGACGCGAATTGTGGTTGCGGTGCCATTCAGGATCTCACCCTTCCATACATCGGACATCCGGTACTGGTTAGGGGGCGGCTGCTTGATGCGTATGGTGATCGTGCCGGGCTGGCAATAGGCAGCAGCAGCGCACAGGGTACACAACAATGCTGTGATGGCAGCACGCTTGGCAATGTTAAACATGATCTACCTCCAGAAAGTCACTCGAACATAGTGCGAATTCGTCAAATACACCCTGTGCCGTAACTTGCGCGTTCAAACTCCACCATTGCAATGTTTAGATCTACGTTCTCCCGCATCATCCTGTCGTTGTTCGTC
Source organism: Bacteroidota bacterium (assembly GCA_041157865.1). GTDB lineage: Bacteria > Bacteroidota > Ignavibacteria > Kapaibacteriales > Kapaibacteriaceae > UBA10438. The sequence goes on along the minus strand of JBEBCJ010000207.1, from coordinate 10,875 downwards.
CTCTCCAGTATGCTCTGGCTCGGCATTGCCGTTGCACGTCTGGCTGTTGGATATGATGCCTTTGTAACCGGCACCGTTACGCTGAAAGCTAAGCTAAGTGAACCCGTTCTGCTGCAGACGATCTGGTTGTATACAAGTCTGGGGATGTGGACAACAGTGGCATACGGAGTGGCCGCATTATCAGGCCTTGCTGTGCTGTGGATTCTGCGTGGACATTACAAGCTTCACGGCTGGCTGCTTATGTCTGCCATTCTCTTTGTGATCTTGTTGCCAGCGCAAACGTACCTGATCGACGCTGATCTACTTCTGTGGAGTTTCTTTGATTACCGAACCGGCATGGCGCTTGCCCAGCCAGGTGAGATCGTCAAGGTGTTTACTTCACGATTCTCTAACCAGGCAATTGGTATCACGACCTCGCTTGTTCTGCTCTCGGGCATTACGATCGTGCTGTTTACGACCATGCGCCCCCTACACCATACCAGCAAAGAAGAATGAAAGCCGATAAACTTCTTGACGAACTCACAGCGCTTGCAAAGTCACTCGACTACAATGTTCGTCGTGAACAGGGCACGTTCAGAGGCGGAGCATGCCTTGTGAAAGAGCAGCGCCTGATCATCGTTAACCGGTCTATGCCGCTTGAGGCAGCCTGCGTCATACTGGCCCGCGCAATGTGTCAGTTCGTACCGGAGGATATTTTCTTGAAGCCAGCTGTACGCGACATCATAGAGCGCGAGCGCGCATGGGTAGCTGCCCATCCTGAAGTTACCTTTGAGCCAACCTCGAAAGAAGCTGCGTGACGAAGTACGCAACTGTCGCACTCATCGGGCGTCCGAACGCCGGCAAGTCCACACTCATGAATGCCATCATGGAGATGCATTTGAGTATCGTGACGAACAAACCTCAGACAACGCGCAGACGCGTTCTCGGGATCGACACAAAGGACGACACACAGCTTGTGTTCCTTGATACTCCCGGGATTCTCAAACCCAAGTATCGTCTGCAGCGCTCCATGATGGGTTTTGTTGATGAAGCTCTCGACGAAGCAGACATCATCTGCGTAGTGGTCGATACTCCAAAGGCAATCGAGAGAGGTAATATTCTCGATCCGATGTGGGCCGGCATCATCGAGAAGCGGAAACGTCCGACAGTGCTCGTGCTGAACAAGATGGATGCCGTTAAGATCCGAAAGGAAGCGCTGCCGCTCATGGAGCAGGCACGTGAGAGCGGACTCTTTGCTAAGGCCATTGCGATCTCTGCTCGTGACAACAAGTACGTTGACGATCTCATGACGATGCTCCGCGAGCTAGCACCTGAAGGCCCCTTCCAATACGACACAGATATTGCCTCAGACCAAACGGACAGGTTCTTCGTTGCAGAGTTCGTACGCGAGGCTGTCTTCAAGCAGTTCACCGAAGAAGTACCATATGCAACAGAGGTCATGATCACCGAATTCAAGGAGCGTGAAGGGGGCAAATGGTACATCTCTGCAGATGTCATCGTTGAGCGAGAGAATCAGAAGGCAATACTCATCGGCGCAAAAGGTGCGGCTCTAAAACACGTGGGGTCTACTGCTCGTGCCACCATTGAGGCGCACCTGGGCTACCCTGTCTTCCTCGAGCTATACGTCAAGGTCCGCAATGATTGGCGTAACGACCGCGCCCAACTCGCCAGCATGGGCTATTGAACCCTTAAGTTGCACACTATGAAACGCCTTCCCGTCATAGTCTTCATCACCGTTAGCACAATACTGTTGGGTTCATGCTCAAGCAGTGAGAGCTCGAGCGCCAAGAAGTCTGTTGACGACATCTACACCGCCGGCAAAGCGTCTTTTGACAATGGCAACTACCTCGATGCTCAGGCCCAGTTCGATGTGATCAAGCTGCAATATCCGGCATCGCAATATGCCGATGATGCGCAGTATTACACTGCCGAGATCAATTTTGAGCGTGGCGAGTTCATCATGGCGGCATTCAACTACAACCAGGTCCGCCGCTCATACCCATCCAGTGAGTATGTCCGAGAGTCGATGTTCAAGGCTGCCCAATGCTATGAGAAGATAGCGCTGCCGGCCGACAGAGATCAGGAGAATACTCGCAAGGCCATTCAGGCATACACGGACTTTCAAGCGCTCTTTGTTCGTGATTCATTATCGCTTGAAGCCTCGAAGCGTATTCGTGAGTTGCGCGATCGGCTTGCCGAACGATTCTGGCTGATTGCCGACCACTACCTGTTAACGCTCTCGCGCAAGGCAGCCATGATCCAGCTGGATGCAATCATCGATGAATATCCAGACACGAAATGGCTCGAACCTGCGTTAGTAAAGAAGATCGAGCTGCTAGTCGAGCTCCAGCGCATCGACGAAGCACGCACGTCGATAGCAACATATAGGCGACTCATCAAGCAACCTCAACAGCAATCCGTTGTTGATGCAATCGAGCGAGGACTGTAATGAAAACACCATCACAGAGTCAAGTTGTGATGACGGAGTTAGTACTCCCGAACGACACGAACTACCTTGGCAATCTGCTCGGCGGTCGCCTAATGCATTGGGTTGACATCGCAGCTGCACTCAGTGCAATGCGTCATTCCGGCAAAGTCTGCGTTACCGCGTCAGTAGACCAGATAACGTTCGAGGAGCCAATCAAGCTTGGGCATGTGGTGCACATCACATCGATCCTAACCCGCGCATTCAAGACATCGATGGAAGTCTACGTGCAGGTTGAGCGTGAAGATCCATTGAATGGAACACGCACACGTACATCCGATGCATACCTGAGCTTTGTTGCCATCGATCAATATGGCAAGCCCCTTCCCGCATCACCGCTCATGCCGGAGACCGAGGAAGAGAAGCACCGCTACGAAGAAGCAGCCATGCGCAGAGAGATTAGATTGCGCGCCCGTGAAGCCATGAAGGCACGACGGGGATGATCTGGCAGTTCGTATGCTGCCTGCTGTTGCTGAGTATGCACCTCCAAGCTCAGGATGGTGATGTAGTAGTGCGTATGATACGCTGTTACGGGGCCAATGATGAACGACTGCCACCAGTAGCGGTGATCAACTCAAGCGAATCGAACGATGTGGGTTCAGAGTTTGTAACAATCGAATTTGATGTTGCTGCGCAGTCAATACCCAACGTCTATGCTCGAATCACGCACTGCTCGGCTGATTGGAAACCATCTGAGAATGGATTTCTCAACGACGTTACAAATCGGACGAGTCTGGTTGATTGGTCAATTGCGCCGGAGCGGTCCAAGTATTCCAGATATCGTGGTAAAATGGTCTTTCCAAATCCACAGACTACGATACGCTTTTCGGGCAACTGGCTCGTAACACTATACGATCTGTCTACCGACTCGGTCATTGGTCAAACACGCTTCTTTGCGGTAGATGCACGTGCATCGATGCGGATGTCTTTCATGACCGATTTCTACCAGCCACGATTCCAAGTTTCGTCGATAGCCTATACCATCGAAGCACGCTTGGCAGACCGCACCAACAGGTTGCTGAATACGAACATGCACACACTGGCGCTGTATAGGAACCATAGGTGGAACGAACCAATGTATGCCAGTGAGACACTCGGTCTTGCGCGCAACCCAAATGGTATCGGCAGCAACGTCGTTGGAATGATCCAGAGCGGCAAGGTGTTTCGTCTCGAGCGTATACCAGCCCAGAACGAGTATCGCATTCTGGACCTTACCGACATGGCTCGCTACCCATTCGTTGGCGCACCAGTTCGCATGCCGCTCTCCGATATGCGCAGAAATGGGATGTTCCTTGAGCGCGCAGATGATGGCGCAATGACGTCGCAAGGAATAGTTGGAGCCAACGATGAATTCGTGCCAGTCGAGATCCTGCTTGATCCCAATCCAGGTGGCATCAGCCGCGAAGATGTCTTCGTAGTGGGCTCATTCAACAATTGGAAACCAGATAAGTCATGGATGATGTGGTACGACGAATCCCTTAATCTGTATCGTCTGCGTCAGTGGCTGCGCCGCGGACGCCACAACTACCTCTATGCTACAGGACGCCTCAATGCCGATACCGACCAGATCATGGACCTGTGTTTCGAGGAATTCGAAGGCAATACGGCATCAGCAAACAACTCCTTCATCGCATTTGCCTACTACCGCGAACTCGATTACGGCGGTTATGATGGAATCGTGGCCGTAGGAAGCAGTACGATGTATCTGGGCAGATAGGAATCAATCACCAATTACTGATCGTCATTCCCGCGAAAGCGGGAATCTAAAAAGAACGCCGGTCGTCATTCCCGCGAAAGCGGGAATCCAACCAATTCACTGTATATGGTTTCCCGCTTTCGCGGGAAAGACGTTCGCTGTTCGCTGCTCGCTGTTCGACGCTCGCTGTTCACTACTTTTGTCCATGTCTCGTAAACAACCAAACACAGATCCTACTCGGATGGACGATGACATAGATGCATCGCTCCGCCCCCTATCGTTTGACGACTTTACGGGTCAGCCGAAGATTGTAGAGAACCTAAAGATCTTTATCGCTGCTGCCAAGGGGCGTGGTGAAGCGTTGGACCATGTTCTCTTGACGGGTCCACCGGGATTGGGTAAGACGACGTTGTCGCACATCATCGCTCGTGAGATGTCTGCACAGATCAAGATCACGTCGGGTCCGGTGCTTGAGAAGCCAGGAGACCTTGCGGGACTTCTTACAAGCTTGGATGAAAATGATATCCTCTTTATCGACGAGATTCACCGTTTATCGCCAGTTGTAGAAGAATACCTCTACTCAGCAATGGAAGACTTCCGGCTCGACATCATGATCGACTCGGGTCCGGCGGCTCGTTCGGTGCAGCTTGCGATACCGCGCTTTACCTTAGTTGGTGCCACAACGCGTCAGGGACTGCTCACTGCGCCCTTGCGTTCTCGCTTTGGGATCACAAACCGCCTTGACTACTACGATGCTGTAGAGCTTGCCCGCGTTATCACGCGCAGCGCACACTTACTTGGCGCAGAGATCGATCCCGAAGGGGCTAATGAGCTAGCTCGCAGGGCACGGGGCACCCCACGTATCGCCAATAGACTGCTGCGTCGCACTCGCGACTTTGCCGACGTCAAAGGCACCGGTGTGATCACACGTGATATTGCGCGCATTGCTCTGGAAGCGCTCGAGGTTGATGAGTTCGGATTGGATGAAATGGACACGCGGGTGATCCTGGCATTGATCGAGAAGTTTAGTGGCGGTCCGGTAGGTATCTCTACACTTGCCGTTGCCGTTGGCGAGGATGCCGGCACGCTAGAAGAGGTCTATGAACCATTCCTGATACAGCAGGGCTTTCTGCAGCGCACGCCTCGTGGACGCATTGCCACGCCCCTCGCCTATAGGCACATGGGTCTTCAGCCACCGAAACCGGATGCTCCCCTGTTCGATCCTGCGTAAATTCGCAGGATATGAGCAAAGACATCACCTCTCGCAGCGAAGATTATTCACAGTGGTACATCGACCTTGTCCGCAAGGCCGGTCTGGCAGACTATTCAGCCGTCAAGGGCTGCATGGTCATCAAGCCCTACGGCTTTGCGATCTGGGAGAACATGCGCGACACGCTCGATCGCATGTTCAAAGAGACGGGGCACGTTAATGCCTACTTCCCTCTATTCATCCCAAAGAGTTTTCTGAGTAAGGAAGCAGCCCACGTTGAAGGCTTTGCCAAAGAGTGTGCTGTTGTAACGCACTACCGTCTGAAGAATGCCGAAGATGGCAGCGGTGTGGTAGTCGACCCCGATGCGCGCCTTGAAGAAGAGCTGATCGTCCGTCCAACGTCAGAGACCATCATCTGGAATACCTACCGCGACTGGATCCAGTCATACCGCGATCTGCCGTTGCTCATCAATCAGTGGGCGAACGTTGTCCGCTGGGAAATGCGCACGCGCCTGTTCCTGCGCACAGCTGAATTCCTCTGGCAGGAAGGCCACACGGCACACGCAACTCGCGAAGAAGCCATCGAAGAAACGCGCAAGATGCTGGACGTCTACGCAACGTTTGCCGAAGAGTGGATGGCACTGCCGGTCGTCAAAGGCGTTAAGACCGCCAATGAGCGCTTTGCTGGAGCTGAAGACACGTACTGCATCGAAGCGCTGATGCAGGATGGCAAAGCACTTCAAGCAGGCACGTCGCACTTTTTGGGTCAGAACTTTGCCAAGGCCTTCGACGTGCAGTTTACATCCAAGGAAGGCACGCTCGAATATGTTTGGGCCACGTCATGGGGCGTATCAACACGTCTGATGGGAGCGCTCGTCATGGCGCACTCCGACGATGAAGGGCTCATCATTCCGCCAAAGATTGCACCGCACCAAGTGGTGATTGTGCCGATTCCCAAGCCCCTTGCCGAACTTGACGAAGCGATCAACAATGTTGCCAAAGAGCTTCGCGCTCGTGGCATCCGCGTCAAGATCGACACAGACGACCAGAACCGTCCGGGCTACAAGTTTGCCGAGTATGAGAAGATCGGGATTCCTGTGCGCCTAGCCGTTGGTGCCCGCGACCTGGCTGCAGGCACCATTGAAGTTGCCCGTCGCGACACACGTGAAAAGCAAAGTGTTACGCTCGACGGCATAGGCGATTACATTGCTAACCTTCTTGATGAAGTCCAGCACAACCTCTTTGAACGTGCCAAGACGTTCCGCGACGAGCGCATCACGCGTGTTGACACGTGGGACGAGTTCGTAAAGACTCTTGATGAGAAAGGGGGCTTTATCAGCGCACATTGGGATGGTACGGGAGAGACTGAAGACCTGATCAAAGACGAGACCAAGGCAACGATCCGCTGTATCCCGCTGAACAATCCTCAGGAGGATGGTGTCTGCGTTCGCACCGGCAAGCCGAGTGCGCAACGTGTGTTGTTTGCGCGGGCGTATTGAGCGAAACAACGAGTTGTCATGTACCACTCACGTTTCATCTTTACCGTCCTGATAGCAGCATTGGCATATGCTGATGCAGTCTCAGAGGATAGCACGACCATTCGTGTCGGAGTTCTTGCAGATTTCGTCGAATCGCAATCGAATGTTCGCCCTGCCGACGGGAAGCGTCTGTTTACGCTACAGCCATCTCGTGATCGCACCCTTGGCCTCATGCAGGGCCATGCAGAGATCACTGGTTCGTCGCCATCTATCTGGTGGCGTGTTGCCCTGCAGGACGGCTGGTTCCCTGATGTAAACTATGCTGGCGCTGATTATGACTGGAGATTCCTTCAGGAAGCATCGCTTGGTGTCCGTGCTAGCGACAGGCTCACGATAAGCGGCGGTGTGATGCCTTCGCACATTGGCTATGAGTCGATGATTGCACGTGACAATCTCACGCTGTCGCGCTCGTTTACGGCCGACAATACGCCCTACTTCGAGACAGGACTTTCAGGTACGTACAGTACAAGCGACAACCTTAGCATCAGTCTTTTGTTACTAAACGGCTGGCAACGCATCGTAGACAACAATGATGATCTTTCTGTAGGCACCGCTGTTAAATGGCGACCAGACTCGTCAGTTACATTCTCATGGAACACGTACATCGGGAATGATCAGCCCCGTGACAAGCCATCCTTGGTGCGGTTCCACAATAACATTTGGTGTGAATGGAAAGCAACTGACAAGCTTGCACTTGTTGGACTTCTCGACCTTGGTTTGCAGCAACGACCCAACAGCGGAACAAGTACCCAGTGGTATACAGGGTTCGTGTCCAGATACAATCTTTCGGCGTCGTTTCGGCTCGCTGGCCGAGTTGAGCATTATGCGGATCCTGATGCTGTTATCGTGCAGACACCACTGGGTGGTGGATTCGTCGCAACTTCTGCTTCGCTGAATGCAGACTACGATGTTACGGAGAACATTCTTGGTCGTCTTGAATGTCGCAGAGTCGATTACAATGGCCTATTCATCAATGCGAGAACTGATAACGCCAGCTCCAGTGAAACATATATTACGTTATCAATCTCAGCACGCTTTACAACTCGTCCGCTATGAAGCCATACATCATCTTGCTATCACTCGTGTGCATGAGCTGCGCTTCCATCAAGAAGGAGCCCCTTCCCAATACCGAGATATGGATTGCCAAATTCAACGAGCGAACACTCGAGATAACAGACGTGAGTCAGATAACTGAGCATGAAGGCTATGACAACCAACCTTGCTTTAGCTATGACAGTAAGTACCTGCTGTATGCTTCAGACCAGGACGGGAACGGTTCTCCCGATGTGATGAAGTACGATCTCTCGACAGGTGTCTCGAGCCGTATTACACACACATCTGCATCAGAGTATTCTCCTACACCAACAACTAACGGTCGCTTTACAGCAGTCCATGTTGGGAAGCCCACCGCCGAAGGCGATTCCTACACAGAGTCTCAGGAACTTTGGGAATACGATTCAACGGGCAAGGGGCTCGGTACAATCATTCCAGCTACCCGCATCGGATATCATGCATGGCTTGATGCCAATCATGTCGCTGTTTTCATCGTAGGCTCGGAGGACGGCAAGGTCCCTCACAAGCTTGACGTATACAACACGACCAATGGATCCAAGATCAGCATTGCATCAAACGTCGGGCGCTGCATCAAGCGCGCACCCAATGGCCTGCTGACGTATGTCGACAAATCCGATTCAACAGCCTACAAGATCATAGCTACAGCAGGAGATTCCGCCAGTATCGACACGCTCGTAGCCCTGCCCAAGGGCACCGAGGATTTCTGCTGGATGTACGAAGGCACGATCTTTACGTTCGCCAACGGCACCTTGTACGGTTGTGCCACGTACAATCAGCCACGTACATGGAAACCATACATTTCACCCTATGTAAACGGCACTGTCTCACGCCTCGTGATGAGTCCCGACAGCAGATATTTTGCATGGGTGGTCAAGAAGAGCAGCGAGTAGCCAGCAGCGAACAGCGAGCAGCGAACAGCGAGTGCCGAACGTCATTCCCGCGAAAGCGGGAATCCAGCATAGATAGATCAAGCTTTACCACAAAAAACAAGGGCGAGCACATTGGCTCGCCCCATTCGCTACTCGCTGTTCGCTGCTCGGCACTTACTCTTCCGTATACAGCGTTGAGTTATCGACATAGATCAAATAGTCTTTGATCTTGCCATCAACCATGTTGAAGACGTTTGCGAACGGCACTGAAAGTGTCGAACCGCTGTGACGTGTGTACGTAACAGTTCCTTCTGTGAGGACGAATCCGTCGGCTTCGCGGACGACAAGATCAGAGTGCTTGATGGCAGCGATGCTCTGAAACCATCCCTCTAGGAAGTTCACTATTGTGTCCTTACCTACTACAGCTGGATGATTAGCAAAACGAAACTGCGCGTCATCTGTCAAGAACGTACCGAAGAGGACATGATCCTTTGCATCGATACCATTGAACAACACCGAAAAATCTGGGTTTGCCATGGGGCTTTTTCCTTGTTGGATGAAAAATGAGTGGTGAAACTCGCAGAACACGAAACTACGAACTTTGGTTCGGTTTCCGACCAGCGGGTCAGATTAAGTGGAGAGTGGAGAGTGAAGGATAAGGCTCTCAACTCTCCACTCTCAACTCTTCCGTATCTTTGCCTACTTATGCAGAACTACCGCAACTTTTGCATCATAGCGCACATTGATCACGGGAAATCCACCCTGGCAGACAGGTTGTTGGAGCGTACCGGTCGGGTCTCGGCGCGTGAGATGACGATGAATCAGATACTTGATGATAATCCACTCGAACAAGAGCGTGGGATCACCATCAAGCTCCATGCTATTCAAATGGACTACAAGGCCAATGACGGCGAAACCTATAAACTGAATTTGATCGATACGCCAGGCCACGTTGACTTTTCCTATGAAGTTTCACGCTCGCTGAGTGCATGTGAAGGGGCTCTCCTCGTTGTTGATGCTACGCAAGGCGTAGAAGCCCAGACAATATCAAACTTGTTTATGGCCATTGATCAGGGCTTGGAGATCATTCCTGTGATCAACAAGATCGACCTGCCCAGTGCTGTGACGACTATTGAGAATGTCAAGAAGCAGGTGATGGATCTCATCGGCTGTAAAGAAGAAGACATGATCCTGGCATCTGCGAAAGCAGGTATCGGCATCGATGAGATTCTAGAGGCTGTTGTAGCACGCGTGCCGGCACCCAAGGGCGACCCCAAAGCCCCCTTGCGTGCTCTTATCTACGATTCTGTCTTTGATGCCTATCGAGGTGTTATCGTTTATGTACGCGTTATCGATGGCACTATGAAGGAGAAGGACAAGATCCTCTTCATGGCTACGGGGCAGACATACGAGATTGATGAGGTCGGCGTGCTATTCATGCAGCGTCAGCGAACCGGCGTACTCTCTGCCGGCGATGTAGGCTACTTCACTGCTGCCATCCGCAAACTGCAGGACACAAAGGTTGGCGATACGGTTACTCTGGCATCAAATCCAACGACTGAGATGATCTCGGGCTTCCGTGAAGTCAAACCAATGGTGTTTAGCGGTATTTATCCTGCTGATAGTGACGACTTTGAAGACTTGCGTGAGGCATTGGGCAAGCTTTCGCTCAACGACTCTGCGATCACGTTTGAGCCTGAATCATCAAGTGCACTGGGCTTTGGATTCCGTTGTGGATTCCTTGGTCTGCTGCACATGGAGATCGTACAGGAACGCCTCGAGCGCGAATTCAATCAGACGATCGTTACAACCGTTCCGAACGTACAGTACAAAGTGATCACGACGCGTGATGAAGTACTTTGGGTAGACAACCCTGCTCAGCTGCCGAATCCAACGCTCATCAACGAGATACAAGAACCATACATCCGCGCACAGATCATTGCACCTTCGGAGTACGTAGGTACGATCATGAAGCTCTGCATGGAGCGTCGTGGACAAATGTT
>JBEBCJ010000206.1:0-17909 GCA_041157865.1 Bacteroidota bacterium | reverse complement strand
ACGATACGCTGTGTTTTCCATGGCTTGCCGATGTAGTCGTAGAGATATGCCATGTGATGGCTTGGCTCGTTCCCGTGCGCATATTGTCCGATAAGTCCGGTGATATCGGCCTGTGTTCGTCCAGTTGTTTGGACAGGGGCTGTGAACAATTCGTCTAACTTCTGTTCCATCTTGGTTGCGCCGCCGATGAGATCGACCAACCCAGGAATGTCTTGCGGAACAAAGAATGAATATTGCCAGCTGTTAGCCTCCGTGAAGTGAAAGTTCACTTCGCGAGGATCGAACTTCCGCAAGAAATCACCGTTGCGTCGTGGCCGCATAAAACCGGTGGAGGTGTCGAACACGTTGCGGTATGAGGCAGCGCGGCGATAATACGTCTGCATGTCTTCGGTCTTACCCAGCATTCGTGCCACTTCGGCTATGCACCAGTCGTCGTATGCATACTCTAGTGTCTTTGAGACAGATTCATGTTCGTCTTCTATACTGAGATAGCCCCTTGTCATATAGGCTGGTATGCCCAAATGATTCCATGTAGCGCTTGCCTTCATCGCTTCAAACGCCAGTGACGTATCAAAGGCATTGATGCCTTTAGCGAGGGCATCGGTGATGACCGGTACGCTGTGATAACCGATCATACAATCAGTTTCGTTTGCTGCCAACTCCCATACGGGTAGACGCCCACCCTGCTGATATTGGGTGAGAAACGTCTTGATATAATCGAGCGTGCGTACGCTATCGATAAGAGTGTAGAGCGGGTGGGCGGCGCGAAATGTATCCCACAGACTGAAGACCGTATACTGGGTGTGTGTTGATGAAGAATGGATCTGATTGTCGCGTCCACGATAGCGTCCATCAACATCTGAGAGCACATTGGGCGCCACCATTGTGTGATAGAGAGCAGTATAGAAGTTGGTAAGCTCGATGTTGTTCTTGCCGAAGACGTGAATCCGTCCGAGCTCGTCATTCCATCTCTCGGTAGCCTCACGACGTACTTGGTCAAAATCCCAATGTGGAATCTCTGCTGCAAGATTCTTATAAGCTCCTTGACAGTCGACTGTAGAAATTGCCACCTTGACCATGATATCCTCGGAGCCACGTCTAAACGTGAGAACGGCAGCAACACTGTCGGATTCAATCTCTCTGCCCGGCTGCAGGATCTTACCGTCATGATTTGTCAAACACGAGGCGATTGGTCGCGAGAACTCCATCACAAAGAAGATGCGCTGATCCTTGGCCCAGCCCTCGCTGTAGCGGTGCCCTTCGATTCGAGTGGGACTAATGAGCTTGAGTCGTGCGCTGCGTGTCTTGTCTCGATGACGCAGATCAATGATAATGTTCGGCGAATCAAACGACCTTCTTTTGCTGCTATAGCGGTGCATACCTACGCGCTGGCTGGCTGTAAGTTCTGCACGCAGGTTGTTGTCTGTGAGTGTAACAGCGTAATATCCTGGTTGCGCGGTTTCATCTGCGTGACTGTAGCGTGATGCATACACTGTAGGATCAAAGCTCACAGGTCCGCTGGTAGGCATGAGCAGAATATCTCCGTAATCCGATGCCCCTGTGCCACTCAAATGGGTGTGTGAGAAACCATAGATCAACGTGTCCTTGTAATAGTAGCCGCTGCACCCCTCCCAGCTATCATCGCGGCGCGTATCCGGACTTAGCTGCACCATGCCATAGGGAACTGTTGCTCCGGGATACGTATGGCCTGTGCCGCTCGTACCCGTCATGGGGTCAACGTAGCGAGTTAGATCCTGTGAGGAGCTGATTGTAGAAAGCAGAAACAGTGCGAGGAGGTATTGGTAAATACGCATAGGGACGAAAATAGGGAGCTTGCCCTGTAGATTTGCCGACGGGATGTATCACGGTGTAAACGCAATCCAACACAGGGTCTCATCATGAAGTATATCGTTGCTGCTCTTGCATTGCCGCTTATTGGGGCCGTAGTCTTTTTTAGCGGTCCGTCTACACCTGTTCCATCGTATGATGTTGAACTTCCGCGTGTGGAGGGTAATCTCGAAACGATTGAGCGCTCGGTACAACAACGTGAGGCCTTGTATCCCGTCAAGCCTGATGTGGGGGCACAGATACTCTGGGCGGACTCACTTCCGAAACAAACAGATGTCGCAATTGTGTATTTGCATGGATTCTCGGGTACATGGCACGACGGATCTCCTGCTATCGAGCGTGTGGCAAAGGAGCTTCATGCCAACGTCTATCTGGCACGCCTGCATGGACATGGTCTACGCGTTGCAGAGCCCCTTGTCGATTACTCGCCGGACTCGGTGTATGCCAGTGCGTTGCATGCATTGGCAGTTGGAAAACAGCTCGGCAAACGAGTGGTCGTTGTCGGCACGTCAACAGGTGCGACTCTTGGGCTTATGCTTGCGGCACGTCATCCGCAGGATGTGATTGCCGTCGTTAATTGGTCGCCGAACATTCGTCTGGCCCATCCTCTGAGTTTTTTAAGCAATGGGCCATGGGGCTTGCAGCTCACCCGCATGATCATCGGCGGTGATTACCGTCAGGTAAAGATGGCAGACCCTGGCCGGGCCAAGTATTGGTACATGAAGTACCGTGCCGAAGCTATCCCGCAGCTTCAGGCATTGCTCGAATCGGCAATGACGTCCCAAACGTTTGCTGCAATACGTCAGCCGGTGCTTACGATGTGCTGGTACAAGAACAAGGATGTGCAGGATTCATTGGTAAGCGTCGATGCCATGCGCACAATGCATGCTGAATTGTCGTCTGCAAAGAAGCAGTTTATCACGCTCGATGCAGATGCGCATGAGATCGGGTATGCACCCGACTCAAAGAGTGTGGACGAAGTTGTAAGACAGACGGTGGAGTTTATACGATAAGGGGTGAGCCATTGGCTCACCCCCATCGGTTCTCGATCTATGTTATATTAACCTTCGTTGTTACCTAACGATCCTCAGTGGACTCGTTACCATGCCTGTCGGCGTGCGAAGTGATACGAGGTAGGATCCGGCGGCAAGTATGGAGACGTCTGCGTGAATCACATGATTGCCTGCGTCAAGCCGAGACGAGAACAACGTCATCACAACCTGGCCCTGAACATCAGTGATCACTAGTTCGGCTCTTTGAGCTGTGGTTGCAACGTTCAGTGATACGGTTATCGACTCACCTGCAGGATTCGGCATGAGGCTTTGGGTAATTCCTTCTGCTGGTGCATCGTCATTGCCACGAACCGATGAGATCGGATCGCTCAAGACAAATGAACCCTTCGACAGAATCTCGCCAGCGGCATCATAAGCAACAAAGTCGAACGGAACTTCTTTGGCCTCAACATTTGCGAGAGTAAGGAACATCGGCTTTGCAACGCCACCGGTTGCAACTCCGAGGTCTCCAGAAGCTTGAGCACTGAACACGTACGTGCTACCGCCGTTGATGATTGCATACGTGGCTGTTTTAGCATCGGCTCCACTTGGTCCAGCAGCCAGGATCGTTGCCGAACCCGTTGATGTCACGGTAAATCCTGCAACATTCTCCCGATACCCATTAGCGTTGGTAAACGTTAGTGCAAAGGTCTTCACATTCGCTGGCTTCGTTGTTGGATCACCAGCGATCACATCCGGTTTGCTATCTGGCACACGAGCTATGTAGCGAACAGGTTCGCTAAAGACTGGTGCAGTTACAACATTGTCGGTATACAAGTATCGGACATCGACGGGGAACTGCATTCGCTTTGCGTTGTTGGCAAATGTGCAGGATACGTCAACGGATCTGCCCGGCGGGCAGTCGAGCGGAATAAACGCAACCGGGCCGTTCATGGTGCCCTTTACAGATCCTGATGTTGTACCGGTAAGTGTTACAACAGGTGATAGCATTTCGATGCCAACGATCTTGATATCGTTGTTCGTAGCAGGGTTGACGATAGCCAGTTTGCCGTTGTCGTAGTCTGCCATAGTAAACATCGTGACAGCGCTATCTGCCTGTGTCTTTTCGCCATTCTCCTTTGTGCCCAGTTTGCCACCGGTAAACGTTTTCGCAGGATTGTCCCAAGGAGTGAGCTTGTATTTGCGCACGAGTGTGTCATAAACGAGCACGTTGCATGTTACGCACTTACAGTCCGTGAATGTGTATCGTATAGCAAACACCAATGTGTCGCGGCACAGAATGCCAGTTTGGACTGGCGGGAATATCATGTTGAGCTGCATACCAGCCCCCTGCATGAAGTTCAAGCATTCACCTGGTCCCCAAGAAGCCTCGCGACTAAAGATCTGCAGTGTGAGAGGTCCGGGAGCTAGTGTCGGCGAAAGCGTAGCAGAATTGATGTCCCCGAACGATCGTTCCCAAGGATTGATCGACGTGCCACAAACTCTCCTGCGCTGCACACTTACAAGCGTTGCCGTTACCTGCTTGATTGGAGCTGGACCGGCCATCAAGGTTGTTGAAAGGCTAACATTGCCTGCGTTGTTGTACACGAGGTTCTTCTTGGTCACACGGCGAATGAACTCTTTGCAGCAATCATCGGATGTACCACCGCCAGGACATGGAGGTAGATCGCGAATCACGCTATCCTTGCAGATCTCCACACCATTTGGTCCAATCACAGAATAATAGATCGTGATGATGCTGTTTACTGGCGGAAGATCTGTAAAGGTTGATGTGAGATTAAACGCACCCGACGTAATCGGGAATGATGCGGGATTAAATGAACCTTGTGGCGAACTAAGAGTAAGAACAGCTGTTGGCGTTGTGGTGTAGTTGCCATTTATCGTAATAGTGTATTGTTGATTGCCAAACTGGTCTTTGCCGGCGCAGTCAACCTTCAAACTCGCGTTACCCAAGCAACCTTGCTGCTTGACTGTTACGCATGCGAGATTGGACTCTAGCATGCCCACAGGTATGTCTTGAGTGATAGTGCTTGAGAGCAGGTGGCGAACGGTACCGCTAGCAACAAACGAATTGCAGGCAATCTGGTTTACCTGCGCCGATGCTGCAGTTGCTGCTGTAAACTCGATAGAGGCAGGCGAGGAAGATCCTATAGCATTTGACGAAAAGCCAAAGGCAAGGTTCTGAGAGCCAACGGCCATGCCGAGTCCCCATGTGCCTGCACTACCGCACGCCCCCGTGAATAGTCCACTCGGCGCACCGACTGGTGTAAGATTTGTGATCGTAGCAAATCCCGGCGTAGCGTTTGTATATGGAGAATAAGAATGGCTAGCAGCGATAAAGGCTGCGTATTGGACGTCGAACAAGCTGCCACGGCTCGTGCATGGGCCTATGATAAGCTTATCTGGCAGTGTTACGTCGTCGATAGGCAACAGGTCTGCGAAGGTAATGTATCGTAGTGCAACGTTGCCTACCGGGATAGTCAACTGAAGCTTGTAGTCAACATTGCCTCCGACGCCGGTCGTTGCTGCATTTGTATATACCCCTGGACCTGCAATGCGCACTCCCTTTGTGAGGGTGAAGCCAGAAACACCAACTACCGTTACAAGATCGGTATTCGATGTTACTGATGTCGGCAGTGTTCCCCCAGCAAGTGTAAAGTTGTTTGGCACATTGCCAAGTGCAGATGTATCGACAACCCTGACATCAAACTCGATATAATAGAACGGTATTCCCGATGTTCCATACATACCACAATTCGGGTAAAAGATAGACTGGCATGAAGCGGGGATCGTAGGCAGCGATGCCGTCACCGTGTTTGTTCCGCTGTTGAATGTCAGATTGACGCCTGCCCAATTGGATGTTGTCTGGCAAGGGGCTGCCCAGTTGGTCGAGGTATAGTATGACGCGTTGCCGAGATATTGCAGGTTCGGATCCAGCTGGTCCGTGATAGTACTGCCCGTTAGGGGCTGTCCGCCGATGTTCTGCACTCGCAAGCGATATCGGAATGTTGATCCCGGAGTGTAATTCACTTGTTCATTGCAGACTTCCTTCCAGACGCAAGCCTTTGGAGCTGGCGCATCAACTACAAACGAATTACAAGCTGTAACAGGTGTAACATTTGGAATGGTCAACGTTGCACAGTTCGTGATAGTCGATCCTACAGCTGCATTCGCCGGAATAGTAAAGTTTATCTCAAAGTACACGCACTGCCCGGGATTAAGAGTAGCAGTGGTCGTCACAGTTACAGTGTTCCCGGTTAGCACCACATTTAGCAACGGTGAGGAATTGCCAACGCTGAGGCCTGTTAGTGTTGCCGGCACATTGTCCGTTACGGTGTAGTTCGTTAGTGGTGTATTGCCATTGTTACAGACCCAGATAACATACTTGCCTTGACACCCAGGCTGACGATTCGTGTAGGCAAACTTCGAGATCGTTCCCTTGACGATATTCTTTATCTCGACGCAAGTCTGCTGCGATGTATCTGCTGTTGGTCCGCACGGCTGTTGCGTACTTCCAAGTGAACCGGTCAGAATGGCTTGGTTAGTGATAAGTGAGCCGGTAGGGAAGAGTGCACGTGGATACAATACTGTAAAGGTGCAGCATGTTGTGTTGTACTGTGGTAAAGCCGACATGTTGCCAACATTCCATGTGATCGTTTGGCCTACTTGGGTTGCACCACATGTCGACGATTGAAGAACAGCACCAACAGGTAGCACGTCTGTGACAACTCCACTTACAAGATTTAACTGACCCGTGTTGCCAACGTCTTTGTAAACACATATCTGATATGTGACTACAGAATCAGCCGTCGCATATGGACACGCGCCCCCTTGCCAAGCTGCTCCAGTAACATTCTTCGTGATGTTCCATGGGTCAACAGCCTTAGCGCGAGTTGACAGGTATGGTGTACAGATTTCGACTGTCTTGCCATTGATAGTGCCAAGTAGACACGCCCGATTACGCGCCGTGGTTCCCGGGCAGGTGATTCCATTAGGGAATCGCACGGTGATCGAGATCGATCCTGCACAGCCAGCCGGAGCGGTTGCCCATGTTAGTGAATAGGTCCCACCAAGTGTTCCAACCGTGGGCGCACTTACAGTTGGAGTTGTCCCCGGCGCAGAGTATGCCGCGGCAAGAAACTCTAGATTCGCTGGGAGAATGTCACTTACCGTGACATTGGTTGCTCCTGCCGGAATCGTGAAGTAAATGGAGTACGAAAAGGTTTGGCCAGTATTGATCGCTGTGTCGCTTACAACCTTTGTTATCGTAAAACCATCAACCGTAGCCGACCCCGTAAAAACCGACTGCGCAATCAACGTACTTGCAAACGCAGCAAGGAAAGTAATCGTAACTATAACACGACGCATGGTACACCCCTTTTTTTGTGTTCACGAAAGTAACAACAATTCGACCATACAGTATGTCAAATTGGGGTTACGGCAATCTTCTTCCGCGACCTTTTACTCGGTGTCTCGTAATCCTACCCACCTTGGGCGCTGTATGCCGCTCTTCGATAAGCTCAAGTGTGGTGATATCGTACACAAAACCATGATCGTAGGTGTCGCGTATGATAACGCGAACCGCCTTGCCAAAGGGACCCCTTAGCAGTCGATGTTGCGGATGGGAGTCAATAAAATCCTTTATGATCGATTGCACGTCGAATACCCAGCCCCCCGTCAGGAAAAAGGTCTGCATCTCCTCCGGCAGGTCGAGCTTGCGAAAATGTTCTTCGCCGAACATGGCGACAATGAAGATGGGTGACGGGTACGATCGCTCGTGCTCAAACCAAACGTGGGGAACAAAGGCGTTGCGCTTGCGTAGTTCTTCAATAAAGCATTGTTCTCTCTGATTGACGCGCTGAACGTGCGCTGTGTGTGCCATGGCCTCGTCGAGTGCTGAGCCGGCAAGTAGGTCGCATGCACGAATTCGTTCAGCGAACTCTTCATCGGTAACATTGCCCCCTACAAATGCGTCGTAGCGCCGCAGCGCTTTGGCTGCATTGGCGTATCCCAGCAGGTTCGGGATCTGGCCGCGACTGATACTGTTGAGCGCGCACTGACGCTCAAGATATTGCTTGATATCCATGGTATACCTCATCGATCGCGGCTTTGCCACCGGCTCGAAACCGGTTGGTGGTCTTCACAGGGCCGCATCCCTCAGACCGTCGTGATGAGAATGTGTTGAAGGCAAGTTAACGAGAATCGTTCTCACATATTGCCCATGTGACTGTACCAGGAGTGCACTATTTGAATTGTATAAACGAAAGGGAGGGTTCATCGTTTGGTCAACGCCTGCTACATCAGCATCCAACGTGATACTGCGTATGTTTGAGGCCGTTACACGCGCCCAGCGCGATTGTACACGTTTCTTTATGCATTGAGTTACATGTGAAGCTGATCGACAGAGTACATGCCGCGATTTCTCGCGCAACATCCTCCGGTGCCTTCATCCCGGAGATCGATGGCCTAAGGTTCATAGCCATAGTTGGGGTTGTGGCATTCCATCTGGGTGGACGCTACTTTGAGCGTCCTGCGCGCCCCTTCTGGGAGCCTGGTGGTGATATAGCAGGATGGGTTGTCTATACGGGGTTCTTCGGTGTCCAGCTGTTCTTTGTGATCAGTGGTTTTGTTCTTGCGTTACCCTTTGCTCAGGCAGAACTGGCAGCTGGACGTAGCGTAGAACTCAAGAAGTACTTCTGGAGGCGCATAACGCGCCTGCAGCCGCCCTACGTCATTAGTCTTATCGTTTACTTCGTTGTAGCGATGATCAACAACTTTGGACCTGTGACGGCTCAAATTGGCAAGTACGTGGAACACTTCGTTGCTCACGTCTTCTATCTCCATGGTGCATTCTACGGTCCACTAGATACCCCCGGATACTTCGCACTTAACCATGTTACTTGGTCACTCGAAGTTGAGGTGCAGTTCTACATCATTGCACCGCTGCTGGCCCTTGTGTTTCGCATCCATGAGCATGTGCAACGGCGTATTGTGCTGTTGCTGCTGATCATCGGCACACATGCAATGATGTACGTGATCCCACGACCTCCATTTGCTGTAACAGTGGTCCCGTTTCTCTACTACTTCCTGCTGGGTTTTCTGCTGGTCGACATCTACATCGTTGATTGGAAGAATGCAGCTCCGCAACGATCCTATACGTGGGATGCCATCGGTTTTGCGGCATGGGGTGTACTACCCTTTACGGTAGGGCAGAGTCACACGAAAGATCTGTATGCGTTGGCTCTTATCCTTGTTGCGTATGTATCGGCATTCCGCGGAGTGCTGTTATCAGCAGTATTCCGGAGTCGTTGGATCGTTGCCATCGGCGGAATGTGTTACACGATCTATTTATACCACACGGTGATGTTCTGGCCCCTGCATCAGCTCTGGGATTGGCTCGTGTTCGGCAAGGATATACCTACAACTCTCCCAGCGATCCTGATTCAGATCGCTGTGCTCACCTCTTCGATCATTGCTATTTCTGCCTTCTTCTTCGTCTGGTTCGAGAAACCATTCATGAAAAGTCGCAAGGCAAGGGGCTAGAATCTCACGGCTTATTGAACGACTTCAAGTCATAGCTGAAGGTAAGCATGACGTACCTCCTGAGTGCGTTGGTACGCGTGTCCTCGATAGAAACATCATTGATAGAACGGTTCACAGCATCGTTCTGGTTGAGGATGTCGTTGATGGTCAAACGTAGTTCGGCTGCGCGGTTCTCCATGAAGCGATAACCGACCCCTGCATTCCACACCGTAAATGTCGTATTGAAATCGCCCAGACCAGAGTACAAGGTCTGGTTTACATCTGTGCTGCAGGCAACCGGACCAATGTTCCAGATCGCGCGTGCCGTAGCAATGTGCGTAAAGTAGTTGTCGTCAGCAGATACCTGAAGCGTGTTCTTAACCCATGTGTACATACCGTTGTACGAGATCGAGACATCGAGATCTTCCGAGGCAGCGCTGCTCAGGAAGAGCCCAGCGTTACCAGTTGTAGAGTTTGAATAGTTAGTAGTCCCGTTGATCAACCCCGGGGTTCGCGTGTAGAAGACGCCTGAGTTAAGGTTCAGATTCCATCCCATCACGGGGAATCCGTAGGTGAAGAAGCTTCGCAGGTTCCAGTTGCCCTCTAGGTTAACAGGACGCGACAGTTGTGTTCCTGGACCTATCACGATGCCGCTGAATTGTGCCCTGCCAATGGTATCGCCCGGACGCAGGAAGGTAACTGAGTTGCCGATGTAATTCTGCGTGTAACTCACGTTCACGAAGCCGAACATTGTCTTGCCCTGCATCCATTGCGCATCTACAAAACGGGCATTCATTGAGTGTGTGTATTCCTGCACAAGATTTGGATTACCTATCCGAAGTTGCAGGGGATTAGAGTTGTCTACGATGTCCTGAAGCTGCGATATGGAAGGCGCATTGGTATTCGTGCGATAGAATAAACGAAGGTTGCTGGCTTGAGAGAACTTCTGCTGCCACATGAACGACGGAAGGAAGTTTTGAAAGGTTCGTTCAACCTTGCTGCTCTGCGGGAACGTTTGCTCGCCGATAAGCTGTGCATGCTGATAGTTTCCACCAAAGGTGATGATCGTGTTATCTCCGCGCATGCGGTACAATGCACCTGCACGCTGTGTGTTGTAGCTGTTAGTGAAGTTGTTGCTGAGCAAGCTATCTACAGCAGTAAATGCATTGGTTGTGCTGTCCAGGCTGCGAGTGGTCTTGCGCGATGTATTATCAGTAAACGACGGTTCGTATGAGAACTGAATCATATCCCGTTGGCCCACAGGCTCAGTGTAGGCAAGCTGACCACCAATCGTGCGCCCGGTTGAGCCCCCGTCTGATCGTTGGTCAAAGTTGTATGTCGAATCAAGGGGAATTGTAAACTGATTTGTCGATTCGAGTGAGCCATCATTCCATCTGTTCGATCCGTCAACGTTCAGCGTTGCAGCTATTGTCCGGCCATTGGTCGACAACAGACGGCGGTATGTTGTCGATACTGAGGCATTGTACCCACCATTGTTTCCCTGCGTCTGTGTGGTTGTCGTATTCAATGGGTTCGTGCTGAATGACGTTGCGCCATCGACATCACTTCGTGACCGCGAGCCTTGCAACGTAAAACGTGGCGAGATCACAAGCGCGTTGGCACTATCGATGATAGATTCAATGCGCATGTTAAACCGGTGATTGTTCGAATTTGTATTGACCGTGTCCTGCTGCGTGTAGAGCTGTCCTGCATTCTGTGCGGCCATGTACTGACGATTAAGATCTGTCGTGCGATCATTGTCGGCATTATTGAAGAAATAGCTCGAGGAGACGTTTGTTCTTTCGCCCCACTGATCGCTGTAGTTCATGCCGACGGCATACGTGGCTGCAATTCCGCCCTGTTGGCCAACAAAGAAGTTTGAAAAGCCGCCCATTGGGCCACCACCGCCACCCATTCGCATCATCATCTGAGAGCCGCCACCGCTCATATAGCGGGACATCATCCGCCCCATACCTCCAGACATTCCACCGCCACCGCCCATAGTACCAAGTATATCCTGGAACGAGAAGTTCTGCTGGTTCACATTGTTCGCCATGCCGATCAGGGAAATGCGCTGTGGTCCCGAGAAGTTGTTGATCGTTGCCCCCGCCTGGTAGCGGTCCTGATCGCCATAGCCGCCATAAAGCCTACCGAACGAGCCGTTGCGCTTGTCTTTTCGTGTGACCACATTCATTTGTTTCGAGGTGTTGCCATCGTCAAATCCAGAGAACATGGACAGATCACTGCCGCGATCGAACACCTGTACGCGGTCGACCATATCTGCCGGGAGGTTGCGCAGCGTTGCCTGAGCATCATCTCCAAAGAACTCACGTCCGTCTACCGTTACACGGCGCACTTCTTCTCCCTGAGCCTTCACAGTACCGTTCTCCACTGTGATGCCGGGCATCTTTTTCACGAGGTCTTCTGCAGTTGCATTTGGGTTGGTCTTAAAGGCTTGCGCGTTGTAGTCCATCGTATCGCCTTTTACCTCCATTCGAATCGCAGTTGCCTCGACATTGATCGCAGAGCCCTTTACCGTGTCGATCTGCATGCGGAACGTTCCTACGTCATTCTTTCCCTCCCGCACGAAGACTGTGGATTCTAGCTTCCGGAAGCCAATAGCAGAAATACTTAATCTGTACGCGCCAAAGGGCATGTCTTTGATGGCGAACGAACCATCACGCTCTGCATAGCCCCCTTTCGTTTGCGTCGAGTCTTTAACAGATACGAGTTTAATTGCAGCGCCGGGCACGGGGCTTGCATCAGTCGATTGGACAACTTTACCCTTGATATTGATCGACTGTGCAAAAACGCATGTCGTAACAAATGGTAGTAAGAAGGTAGTAACGAAAGTTCTCATTGGAGGGTAAACGAACTAATCTGTGTTATAGTTCGTCGTGTGATTTTGAAAGACTGCAAAGATACCGCAGTGTTTTTGCTTCTCGTCTATCGTAACTATGTGGAGTATCCGATCAATTCCATAGGTTTGTAGCCCATGTCTAAGAAAAACTCTTCTCTCGTTAACCCGCTTGTAAGCGGAACCGGCATTCACATGTATCTCGCAGCAGCCCGCTGGCGTGCTGCCGCTGATGACGCATATCGTCAGGCCGGTGTTTCTCCACTGCAGTTCAATGTGCTTATCGCCGTTCAGGCTCTACAAAAGAACGATGGTTCTGCCAAGCAGGTGCACATTGCTCGCTATGCGGGCGTCGATGTAATGACGCTCTCGAAGAACGTTCGGGCCCTGGAAGAATCCGGACTCGTTCGTCGTTTGCAGGATCCGCATGATTCACGCGCTCGCATCGTGGAGCTCACACGCGAGGGTGCGAATCGTGTCAAGCAGCTCGAAAAGGCACTTGGCAAGATCGATAAGCAGATCTTTGCAGATTCGAAGGGTATCGCAGCGTTCGAGAAGATTCTCGCGAACGTCTTCGGTCATACCACATGAATTCATCGCTGATCACTTCACTAGGCTACGTTCGGATTGCCACGTGCGCCCCACGAGTTGCAGTCTCCGATGTAGCCGCCAATGTTGAAGAGATCAAGCGTATGGCCAACGAGGTGCACGGGCAGGGAGCCGATATAGCGCTCTTCCCCGAGCTGTGTCTTTCAGGCTACACATGTGGAGACGTTTTCCGTCAGCCTACGTTGCTGGAAGCTTGTAAGCGTGGACTTGAAGAACTGCGCATCTTCAGTGCCAATCTTCATGTGCTGATTGTTGTGAGTGCGCCCCTTGAATGGCGCGGAAAACTCTACAATACTGCCGTAGTGCTCAATGATGGCCAGTACTTGGCAGTTATTCCGAAGACCTTTCTTCCCAATACGCGTGAGTACTACGATCAGCGCTGGTTTGCCAGTGGGCGTATGGTTCGCGATGAGATAATCGAGATCAACGGACACAGCATCCCGTTTGGTACAGATCTGTTGATAGCCGATGATGTGAGGCAACATGTAGTGCTCGGAGTAGAGATCTGCGAAGATCTGTGGTCTATTGAGCCCCCTTCAGGAGAGATGGCCAGACATGGTGCTACGATCATCCTTAACTGCTCGGCAAGTAACGAAGTTGTTGGAAAAGCAGATTACCGGAGATCGTTGGTTCAAATGCAGTCTGCACGGACGTACACTGTCTATGCGTATGCTGCTGCCGGTCCGACCGAGAGTACAACAGATGTTGTCCATGGCGGACACTGCATGATACATGAATGCGGCGACCTCGCAGCACAGAGTGAGAGGTTTGTACTGCAGGGATCGTATGCCATTGCTGATGTTGACGTACAACGTTGCATGCGTGAGCGATTGAGCGGAACGTCGTTTTCCCAAGAAGATCCGATAATGGAGATGCGCTGCATCACAACACGGATACCGTTATCAACCAAGAATGACGTCCGCAGACGAATCGAAACGAGCCCCTTCGTACCGCAGCGAAGCTCAGAACGAGCCGATCGTTGCCACGAAATCATGTCGATCCAAGCTACGGGTCTTGCTGTGCGCATGCAGCGCTCAGGGGCTCAGGCATTGGTACTCGGGCTCTCTGGTGGACTCGATTCAACGCTAGCGTTGCTGGTATGTACGAAGGCATGTGATATGCTCGGCGTACCGTACGACAAGATCAACGCAGTCTCTATGCCGGGTATGGGCACCACCGATCGAACGGCATCAAATGCCGCAGCACTTGCCCGCGCATTAGGGGTGTCGTTTACGACCATACCGATACAGCCGGCTGTATTGCAGCACTTTGCAGACATCGGACACGACCCTGCAAATGCCAATGTTGTTTTCGAAAATGCGCAGGCGCGCGAGCGTACGCAAATTCTGATGGATCTGGCCAACATGCATCGTGGTATCGTGGTTGGCACCGGAGACCTGTCCGAGATCGCACTGGGTTGGAGTACCTATAACGCAGACCACATGTCCATGTACAATCCCAATGCGGGAGTACCCAAGACGTTAGTGCAGCACCTGATCAGCTGGTACGCTGAGTCTTCACCAGAGCTGATATCTGTGATCTTGCGGGATATCCTCGATACACCAATATCGCCAGAGCTACTTCCGACCAGTTCCGATGGAGCTTCTGAACAACGTACGGAGGATGTGCTGGGTCCCTACGAGGTGCACGACTTCTTCCTGTACCGATTTGTGCGCCTGCAAGAATCTGTCCGTACGATCGCGATTCTTGCCTGCATTGCCTTTGCACCGCGTTACACGCCAGCTCAGATTTTAGCGTGGTTCGGAGTATTTCTATCGAGGTTTATCGTAAACCAGTTTAAACGCTCCTGCATCCCTGATGGTGTCAAAGTGGGTTCTGTAGCGCTGTCTCCGCGGGCAGACTGGCGAATGCCGAGCGACATGAGCACTGGACTATGGTTATCAGAACTTGACGCGGTGCGCACCGAACTCGGTCATTTTTAAACTATTTTGGCACCGCTTGGTAACTTTTTGTAGTACCGCGTGGTTGTTTCCGTGATGCGTCCGCCTATTACCGTTCTTGTAGCTGATGACCACGAGCTTTCTCGTCTGGGAATCCGACTTATGCTGTCGAAGGATCCCGATTTGCAGGTAGTTGGAGAAGCAACCGATGGCGGCCAGGCAATACAGATCACTCACGAGATACGTCCGCAGGTAGTGCTCATGGACGTACGTATGCCACTGATGTCTGGCATCGATGCTCTTAAGCGCATCAAGCGCGACAGTACCACAACATCAGTTATCATGCTCTCTGCAGCATCCGATACCGGCATCATTAGGTCTGCCCTCGAGAATGGTGCTGATGGGTATCTGACCAAGGATGTTTCTTCTGACGAGCTTACTCATGCTGTACGATCTGTTGCGAGCGGCGAACGTATTCTGAGCGCAACTGTTCGTAGAACCCTTGAACATTCCCAGCCCGAAGAACTGCCCACGATCGCATCCCGCCTGGACTCAACACTTACGAAGCGCGAGCTCGAGATCGTGTCCCATGTTGCTGCTGGGCATACAAGCCATGAGATCGCTGAACTTCTCGGCATTAGCCGTAGAACGGTGGAGACCCACCGTGCCAGGATCATGACAAAGCTCGGGGTAAACAATGCAGCCGGTTTGGTACGTCTTGCATTGCAGCATTCAGCTTCGTTGAATGCAGAACATCCCACCAGCTAACTTTGTAGATGCAGCTAACACCAGAAGTTGTTGCCCAACTGGGCAGCATGGAGCTACGAGCACGTCTCGTTGTCGAAGGGTTTATCACAGGACTCCATAAGAGCCCCTTTCATGGCTTCTCAGCGGAGTTCTCCGAGCACAGACAGTATCGCCGCGGTGATGAGCTTAAGCATATCGACTGGAAGATCTATGGACGGTCCAATCGATTCTATGTCAAGCAATATGAAGACGAAACGAACCTGCGCGCGATGATCTGTGTAGACATGAGCGCATCGATGTCGTATGCTTCCGAGGGTAACGTGTCAAAGTATGCCTATGCAACGTACCTGGCTGCGGCACTCTCATATCTGGTGCTTCAACAGCGTGATGCTGCTGGTCTTGCCCTCTACAACACCGACATCCAAACGTTTCTGCCGTCTCGGTCAAAAATGTCGTATGTGCAGAAATTGATGAAGGCCCTCGAGTTAGCTACACCCACTTCGACAACAGGCACTGCAGTTGCGCTGCACCACGTGGCAGACCAACTCTCGCGCAGGGGGCTGGTCGTGATCCTGAGTGATTTCTTCGATGATCCAACCGAAGTCCTCGGGGCATTACGGCATTTCCGACATGATCAGCATGACGTGCTGGTTATGCAGATCCTTGACCCTCGAGAAGTAGATTTTGACTTTGGCGCATCAGCGGTATTCCGCGATATCGAAACCGGCGAGGAGATGCCTACGCAGCCACTTCAGATACGGGGCTCGTACCGCGCCGCAGTTGAGGAGTTCACGCAAAATCTCAAACGCAGCTGTCACGATCTGAACATCGACTATATGCGATTGACCACCAATACGCCGTTTGATGTGGCATTGCGTGAGTATCTTGTAAAACGACAATCAATCAGGGGATGATGAAACCAACTGGATTATATACGGCACTGGTTACACCCATGACAACATCGGGTGAGCTGGATCTAAAATCATTTATCGGCCTCATTGATGCTCAGCTATCTGCTGGGGTGAATGGAGTGGTTGTTTGTGGGTCCACTGGTGAGGGCGCAACGCTGTCTTCGGACGAAAAACAAACACTATGGTCTACTGCTGTCCAGCACGTGGCCGGACGTGTGCCCGTGGTAGCAGGAACTGGATCCAATGATACGCGTGCCACTGTCGAACTCTCCCGGCTGGCAAAGAGCTGTGGTGTAGATGCCTTGCTTCTTGTGTCTCCATACTACAACAAGCCTCCACAGGCTGGATTGATCGCACACCATCGTGAGATCAGTCAATCTGTAGACATCCCACAGATCCTTTACAACGTGCCTGGACGCACCGCAAGCAATATGCTGCCGGAAACCCAACTGGCAATCGCCGAAATGTGTCCGAACGTCGTGGCTACAAAAGAGGCATCGGCTAATCTCGAACAAATGTCCGAGATCATTCGTCACGCCCCGGCACATTTCTCGCTTTTAGCCGGCGATGATTCGCTGACGCTTCCCATCATTGCATGCGGAGGAACGGGTGTGATCGCTGTGATCTCTCATTATCTGCCGCGCATGTTTGGTGCCATGGTGCGCGCTGCTTTGCATGGTGACGTTGAAACTGCCCGACGTTACCACAATTCATGCATGCCGTTTTACTCGGCCAACTTTCTGGAATCGAATCCAATTCCGATCAAGTACATCATGCACAAGCTGGGGTATATGGAGTTAGCCTACCGCCTGCCCCTTATCCCGCCAAGCGCGCATGTGCAGGATCGTCTTGACAAGGTGGTAGCAAGCATCCACGATACGATATGAACACGCGATTCCCACGCATCATGGGCGTTGTGAACGTGACGCCGGATTCATTTTCGGATGGTGGGCAGTTTATCACAACAGATCACGCTGTCGCGCATGGTCTGCAGATGATCTCAGAGGGTGCAGACATTCTCGACGTGGGAGGCGAGAGCACCAGGCCCGGCTCAGAAGGGGTCTCAGTCCATACCGAGTGCGATCGCGTCTTGCCCGTGATACGGGGCATCCGAAATGTTAACCCGCTGATACCGATATCGATTGACACAACGAAGGCTGAAGTTGCCGCGGCGGCTATTCAGGCTGGAGCAACGATTGTAAATGACGTGAGTGGTGGAATCGCCGACGATGCGATGATCGGCGTGGTGGCGCAGGCACAAGTTCCTTATGTGATCATGCACATGCAGGGCACGCCACGCACGATGCAAACAAACCCGACGTATACAGATGTAGTTGCTGAAGTAGCAGAATTCCTCAACGATCGTGTCTGTGCTGCAAGGGAAGGGGGCGTGCAACACATCATCGTGGACCCCGGCATAGGGTTCGGTAAGTCTGTTGACCACAACATTGCACTATTGAGAAACCTCCACGCATTTGCAGAGATAGGCAACGAGCTCCTG
>JBEBCJ010000205.1:0-3506 GCA_041157865.1 Bacteroidota bacterium | reverse complement strand
CATCTGCAGAGGGTATTCCTGTTAAACCTCTGTACACGGCAGCCGATCTGGAATCGCTTGAGATGCAGAATTCACTCCCGGGCGTCTTCCCGTTTGCACGTGGACCCTATGCCACGATGTACACCAACAGGCCGTGGACAATACGTCAGTATGCCGGATTCTCTACCGCTGAAGAATCGAATGCCTTTTACCGCAAAGCCCTGGCTGGCGGACAAAAGGGTCTATCTGTTGCCTTCGACCTAGCTACCCACCGCGGCTATGACAGCGATCACCCGCGCGTTGTGGGAGACGTTGGTAAGGCCGGCGTAGCGATCGACTCCGTTGAGGATATGAAGATCCTCTTCGACGGTATTCCTCTGCAGGACATGAGCGTATCGATGACGATGAACGGCGCCGTATTGCCAATCCTTGCCATGTTCATCGTTGCCGGTGAAGAGCAAGGGGCTAGCCAGGCCCAACTCAGCGGTACCATCCAAAACGACATTCTCAAAGAGTTTATGGTTCGCAATACCTACATCTACCCTCCCGAGGCGTCGATGCGTATTGTGGCCGACATCATCGAGTACACCAGCAAGCACATGCCGCGCTTCAACTCGATCTCCATCTCGGGCTACCACATGCACGAGGCTGGAGCAACGGCGGTGCAGGAGCTTGCCTACACTATTGCAGACGGACTCGAATACGTGCGCACGGCAATAGCCAAGGGCATGCCCGTCGATGCCTTTGCGCCGCGTCTTTCATTCTTCTTCGGCATCGGCATGAACTTCTTCATGGAGATCGCCAAGCTACGTGCAGCGCGCGTACTGTGGTCAACGGCCATGCAGCAATTCGAACCAGCGAAGAAAGAATCTCTCCTGCTTCGCACACACTGTCAGACATCTGGTTGGTCGCTCACAGCACAAGACCCGTATAACAACGTCGTACGCACCACGATCGAAGCACTTGCAGCGGTTTTAGGGGGCACACAGTCCCTGCATACCAATTCCTTTGATGAAGCACTTGGCCTGCCAACGCAACAGTCATCTCGCATCGCACGCAACACGCAGCTCATCATTGCCGAAGAATCACATGTCACTGAAGTGGCCGACCCAATGGGCGGCTCGTACTACGTTGAGTACCTGACAGATGCACTCGTCAAAGAGGCATCGAAGATCATCGCTGAAGTTGAATCGTACGGCGGCATGACCAAGGCCATCACTGCCGGCATCCCGAAGATGCGCATCGAAGAGTCTGCTGTGAAGCGTCAGGCTCGCATCGATCAAGGGGCCGAGGTAATCGTCGGCGTCAACAAGTACCAGCTTGCTGATGAGCCAGATATTGACGTACTCGACATTGACAACACAGCCGTGCGCAATGCACAGATCGGGCGTCTCGCAAGTATCCGCGCCTCTCGCAATGCTGCGGACGTGCAGGCTTCTCTGGATGCACTTCGCGCAGCGGCCAAGAACAACGACGGAAATCTTCTCGAGCTCTCGGTAAACGCTGCACGTGCTCGTGCTACTGTTGGCGAGATCTCCGAGGCACTTGCCGATATCTATACACGATACGAGGCACAAACCGTGGCTATCGAAGGCGTCTATGGCGCGCAGTATGCGGATGATCCCGAGTATGCTGCTGTTCGCAATGAAGTTGATGACTTTGAACGTGAGTTTGGGCGGCGTCCACGTATCCTGATCGCCAAGCTGGGTCAGGACGGGCACGACCGCGGCGCTAAGGTCATTGCGACATCTTTTGCCGACATCGGATTTGACGTAGACATAGGCCCCCTGTTCGCCACACCCGAAGAAGCAGCGCGTCAGGCAGCCGATAACGACGTACACGTCGTGGGCGTGTCGAGTCAGGCAGCAGGCCACAAGACCCTTATCCCACAGCTTATTGCAGCCCTTGCCAAGGAGGACGCCAAGGACATCATCGTGATCGCCGGTGGCGTTATCCCTCCAAAGGATTACGACATTCTCTACGCTGCAGGTGTCAAGGCCATCTTTGGTCCGGGCACACACATCCTGCATGCCGCTCGTGACGTTGTGCGCGCAATCGCAGAACAGTTGCGCAAGAACGCCTAGGATCGAAACAACGTGATCAAGGCCGGAATTGACATTGGCACCAACACCGCACTGATGGTGATCGCCGAGGTACGTGATGACGGCACCTACACAGTTCTGCATGACGTCCACACCCTGCCCCGTCTCGGCGAAGGATTGCTGCAGCATGGTTCGATCAGCACGGACTCCATTGCACGTGGGATTGAATCCATGCAGACCTTTCGCAGCATACTTGGGCAGGCACAGCCCGAGCGTGTGCTTGTGGTGGCAACGAGTGCCATGCGCGAAGCAACAAACGGACGCAGCGTTCAGCGGCAACTTGAAGAAGCATTGGGCCATGAGATCACCATCATCGATGGCACACGTGAGGCTGAGCTCACCTTCCAGGGCGCTGTTGGCAATTCTCCTACACCTTCTCTGGTGATCGACATCGGAGGGGGCTCAACAGAATACGCTTATGGAGTCGATGGTGCATTGTCATTTTCTCGCAGCATTCTCATCGGTGCCGTCAAAGCAACAGAGCTTTTTGCCAATGAACGCCCCCTGCCACCTCACGCCATTGCTGATGCACGCACATGGGTGCGAGATGCGCTCGTAGATGTTGAGCAACTACGCGGTGCTGCCACAACATGCATTGGCGTAGCCGGTACTCCCGTTGCTCTGGCTATGATCGATGGCGGCCACACGGAGTATCACGCTGATCTCGTGGAGAATTACCATCTCTCGCGTGATCGTGTGGATGAGCTTTGTGAGTATCTCTGCTCGCTATCGCTCGCAGAAGTGCGAAGTATTCATGGCTTGCATGAGCGCCGAGCGGACATCGTACCCATGGGAGCGTGTATATTGTCCGAGTCCATGCACGTGCTTGGATGCACGGGGATGACTGTCGTAACAAGGGGCTTACGTTACGGCGTTATGTTGTCGGCCTAAACAGAGGTGTACTATGACTTCGATTCTCACAGGTTCTTATTGGAGCAGCCTAGGTGCTGCGCTTATCAAGACCATCCGCACCTATCCACGAGAGAGTCTCATAGCTTTTGTTCTATCTATTGCCTTGTGCGTAGCGGTTGCTGATCCAGAGAATGGAGTAGAGAAAACGGCAATCCGCACAAGCATGGGGCTAGCGTTGGGTATTGCCATCTCCATTGGATCAACGGTGTTGTACCGTTCAGGCAAGATCAATGCAATCACCGATTGGTTGTTCGCTTCGCTAGCGGTTACCGCATCGACATGGCATGCGCAGTACCTCAACTTTGATAATGCGGATGGCATCGTTGAATACGTCTACTTGCTTGTCCTGGTGCACGTCTTTGCAGCCTCTGCATGGTCTGTTAGCACAAGCGTCAGCA
Source organism: Bacteroidota bacterium (assembly GCA_041157865.1). Lineage (GTDB taxonomy): Bacteria > Bacteroidota > Ignavibacteria > Kapaibacteriales > Kapaibacteriaceae > UBA10438. The sequence goes on along the minus strand of JBEBCJ010000205.1, from coordinate 115 downwards.
CCTTTTGGAACGCCAACACGTCTATGTTCTATAGGATACTGTTCGCATTTGTCTTTACATCGCTGCTAGTAACCGGCCTTACCACTGCTACCGCTGCAATTCGCGTTCTATTTGG
>JBEBCJ010000204.1:0-6156 GCA_041157865.1 Bacteroidota bacterium | reverse complement strand
AGCGTCTGAGAATGTGCTGAGCAAAGTTCTGAGAGAGTCATGATGATATCCTTCGAAGAATGGCTACAAAGTTACGCAGGCCATACCCTTCACAACGGGTATCTTTGTGCATGAAGTATCTCGTAATCATTGCCCTATTTCTTGGCGGACTGCAGCTGGGAGCGCAGACCAAAGCACCAACGCGCGCTTATGCGGGTGTCGTGAACGGCGACACGATTTGGCTGGAGGAATACTCCAAAGAGGTTGGACGGCGCACCGAATACGTCAAGCAGCGCGGCAACGTAGATCCATCCGAGATCATGCAGCAGGCATGGAATGAGCTTACGCAGCGCAGGCTGCTCTTACGCGAGTCTGTTCGCCTTGGTCTGCGCGTTACGAATGATGATATCGACAGTATGTTCCTGAAGGCTACTCCGGACTTTATCAAACGTGGTGTCGTTGATGATAAGGGCAAGTTTGATCTTGAGCTTCTAAAGGCGATTCTCTACAAACCTGATTCACTTGTTAAGGCCAACACGCAGGGCATGTCGGAGAAAGAGCGAGCAGAGGAGATGGCGCAACTGCGCGCATCAGTAGCACAATGGCGCGAGATCATCGGATTGTCGGAGACCGAGAAGCGCATTCGAATTGCCGTTACAGACACCGTTAGACTTGATACCGCTACACTGTTGCCGAGATTCCGCGAGGCAGCCACTTCAGCAACGGCAGATGTAATCTATATGCCGTGCAAGACCGACCTGCCTGCCCCCTCAATCACTGAAATGGAATCCTATCACAAGGCCAACCCAACCCAGTTTGCTTCGCCAAAGCCCATGAGGCGCCTAGCCTATCTTGCATGGCCCATGGTAGCGGCCCCAGTTGATTCGGCACTTGTGCTAGGCAATGTATCCCGTTTTGTCTCGCTGTTGAATGGGGCTCGCAATGCCCGCAAGCGCGATTCGCTTTGGCAAAGCGTAGCTGCAACAACGTCCTCGGGTACCGCCCGTCTGTCACCTGACTCTGCTGCACAGGCTTCGTTCTATGGCTTTGTTAAGGGCAAGAAGGCCGGTACAGCAGTTGGTCCGATAGGCCATGCCTCAGGGGTGCATGTCCTGCTGGTAGATTCTGTCATCAACGTCAAAGGCAAAAGGCAACCAGATATTAGGATTCGGGTTATCGTGAGTGAGATCGAACCTTCACGTCAGACCGTAGACAGCATTTTAAAGATCGTCGATGATGCATCCGGTCTCTATGACCAGGGCATGGAGCTTGGTGCTATCGCAGGACGTTTCGGGCGCACGATCGAGCTTTCACCATGGTTTACCGATGATGACAAGGTTTTTGGTTCCTACCGGCTGGGTGACATCGCATTCAAGACGCAGGTTGCTATGGCATGTGATCCAATCGACACGCCGGAAAAGGGTGTTGTCCTTGGCGTGGTGGTCGACAGCATGGCTGCCGGCCCTATGCCGTTTGATGCCGCAGCAAAGCAGGTTGCTAACCTTCTGATACGTCAGCGCGGCTGTGAACAACGCAGAGACGCAATGAAGACTGTTATGGGGCTTACAACGCGTCTGGATGATGGACTGATGTTCATCGCAGAGAACCCCAAGGGTGCGCAGATCATGCGTGGTGTTTCGGTTCAGAGTGGGTTCATTGGCGAAGAGATGTATGACCCAACGGCAGCCGCAGAAATCCTTGCCAAGCCCCTTCCCAATCTCTATGGACCGTTCCTGGGCGATCTCGGCTGGTACATCGTCAACATCACCGGTATCGTCAAAGCCAACGAAGCCGAGTTTCCAATGTGGCTCGAACTGCGCACCGAAGACCTCCTTCAAGAACGCAAACAAGCGGTATGGGATGAATACCTGAATACGCTGCGTGCCGGAGCAACGATCGACGATAACCGTTGGTTCTATTTCCGCTATTAACGCCCAACAACGTATGCCTCTGCTTATTCTTGATCTAGGCGGCGTGCTCTTTAACATCGACTTTGAAGAAACACGTCGGGCTATGATTACCCTTCCAGGATATAACGGTAATCCTCTGACCTTCGGCGTAGAACAACAGTCTGATGTATTCGTTGCCTATGATCGAGGAGACATTTCAACACCTGACTTTCGATTAGAGCTTCGTTCCCTGTTTGGGTTTACCTGCGCCGATGATGAACTTGATCGTGCATGGTGTGCAATTCTCGACAAGGGGCTCTATGCAGATGCAACGAATCGGGTTCAACGATTCAAAGATCAGTTCGAGGCTACAAGAACTGTGATCTTGTCGAACATTTCAGAGCTTCATCATCTCGATTCCGCAGAGCGATGCACGCCGGTCTTCGAAGCTGTAGACAAGGTATATCTCTCGTATCAAATGCACCTAAGAAAGCCCGATCCACAAGCCTTCATGTACGTTTGTGAACGCGAGGGGTATGCCGCCAAGAACACAGTCCTTGTGGATGATTCGTTATCGAACTGTACATCCGCGTCTGCACTTGGTATCACTACGCTCCACTGGGCATAGCGCACTCGAGCTAAAGAGCCTTTCATCTCATTATAGCTCGGGATGCTCGGCATACGTTAGATTCTACCTACCTAACATTTGCAAGATTGTAGACTTATAGTTCTACCACAATACCCATTTACAGGTATTTTGTGCACACAATGAAAATGAATATCGCTATCGTAGACGATCACATCGTACTTGCAGAAGCACTATCCAAGGCATTGATACTTGATCAACAAATCAATGTCCAAGGGACGTACTCAATACCTCAAGAACTTCTCCACGCTCTATCGCAGGGCGCAGCGATCGACCTCGTGCTCTCAGATTTCTCGATGCCGTCGATGAATGGGATCGACCTTCTTACGAATGCAAAGAAGATCAAGCCAGAACTACATTGCGTACTGCTAACGATGCATGATCTTTCAGAGCTTCGATACCGTTGCCGAAGGGCAGGGATTGAAGGCTACATTTCCAAGACGGCAAGTATATCAGAGATTCAAGAGTACATTCAGTCCGTAGGATCTGGACGCACGAGCCTGTCTCACACTGAAGATCAGACATATAACCCAATGCCCGCCAATGTCATGATTACACCGAGCGAGCTAGAGGTTATTCGCTGTGTGGTCTGCATGGAACTTTCTTCGAAAGCTACCGCAGAGTTCCTACACCGCAGTCATCATACAATCGAGCAGCATCGCAAGAATATCTATGCGAAACTTGGCATTGACAGCATCGCTGCGCTTACGAAGTATGCAATTGAAGCTGGTATCTGTGCTACTGCACGGCCTAGCACATCTTACTGAGGCAGCTCGTTACCACGTGTCTCTCGCGCTTGCATAAGCGTAACAAGTCCGATGACGTATGCCATTGCAAAGATGGTTATAGCGTTGTGGTACCCACCGAAGTACTCGACGAGCAGACCTAGAAAGAAGACGCCAACTGCAGTAATCACGCGTCCAAGGTTCATCCCAAACCCTGTTGCTGCTCCTCGCACCGATGTTGGGAAAAGCTCCGGAATGTATCCGCTTAGCACTCCCTGATTAAGCCCAATGAAGGTGCAGATCGCAAAAGCTCCAACGAACATGAACGGCGTAGGTCCTACCAACTGCGCGCCAGCTGGATATACACCGATTCCAGACTGCAGCGTCAGAACAGTTGCGAGTAAACAACCAACATATCCAACAGCTGCTGCACCGCGCCGACCAAAACGATTGGAAAGCACACCACTGAAGAGACCACCGAAGACATTCCCTGCGCCGAACATAATGGTTGCAAGGGCGCGATTCTGCTGTGAATGCTCCGGCAGGCTGATTTTCGCTATGTATGTGGGCATCCATCCGAAGACCGTCCAGATGCCAAGAAGCATTGATCCAAACAAGCACACAGCGATCGTTAGATCTTTTCGATATGCGATGCTCCAAATGCTCTGTGCTCCGCCGGATCCAGCGCGCACACTTGCAGTCCACATGTCACTTTCTCGCACCACCATAAGCGCTGCCAGTGCAAGTACCATCGATGAGCTTGCAATTCGATATCCGGTTTGCCAGACGTCGGTTGACTGCATGATGAGTCCCGCGAGAATAAAGCCCATTGGAAATGCATTGATCAAGATTCCCACAACGATTGCTCTACTTGATGATGGGAATGCTTCTGAGATCATCACGACAGATTGAGCCAACACACTACCGACACCGATTCCCATTAGCACTCGCATTGTAATGAGCATTGACATCGTTTCAGCAAAGCTGATGAGCAACATGCACGAGGTGGCCAGCAGCACGCTGATGAAGTAGGCCGTGCGACGTCCAATTCTATCAGAAATCCAACCCAGCGCAAAGGCTCCTACCGCCCATCCAAAGAGGAATGACGAGCCCCCTAACGAAGCAACTTGGCGAATGGCCTCCAAAGGTTCCAGTTGCGGCAGCAAATCAGCTGCTATGCGTGGCACATACCCACTGAACAACTGGGCCGCCATACCTGAGGCAGCCGTACACATCATGGCGAGAACGTAAAGTATGTGACGGTGTTGCATAGGCAAAGATAGGCGTGTTATATATTTGCGCCTGATGCAGTTGCCATCACTAACACTGTTGGTACTATGAGGGAAGCACGTGAGAATCGTGCACGGTTGCGCCGCCGTAACGGCAGACGATCCAGCCTGGTCCTACGAGGACAGTCACTGCGAATGTGTTGATGACACTATGCGGGAAGACGGATGGAGAGGATGAAGCCGAAGTCGGAATACCTGCTGCATCGCATACTACAACCGGAGACGAAGTCTCCTCTGTCGCGCATCACGGCAGACAATACTCAAGGGGCTCGCTATGCGTAGCGTTATCCTATTCTGTGCTTTCGCATTCGCGTGCACGTCGGCCTTCACACAGAAAAAGGCTGTTACACCACCACTTCCCTCTGCCGTCTTCTTTGATGATGGACTGGCGCACGTTCTGTGCGCCCGGGCGGATGTCGATTACGACGGAGAGCAAGATGCCGGAGAGACAGCTGCATCCTGGCTTGTTTTCGACCCGTCAACACTTACCCTTGTGCGCAGCCAGCAGTTTGCCTGGGCCGATGTAAGGGTATCACGGTGCGGGAAGTCTCTCCAACGTGACGTAATCGATATCGTAGTTGGCGAAGACGTTATGCGCTTCCGGACAACCACGCAGGCCTCTCTAGGGAAACTGTATTCCGGCAAAATCTATGGGTTACATGCCAGTCAGGATTTACAAACGTTGTGGATGAGTGAGCGTCCAAGTTTTACCGACCCCGGGAATGTGATCGAGTACAATACCGAGACACAAACAACAACCGTAATCCCAGTAGGAGCAAATCCACAGCAGATTGAATACCATACCACTGCCAACGGAGTTGATCAGGTTCTTGTCATCTGCGAAGAGCTTTTCGGCAAGAGTAGCGGCACGTTTCGCATTGTGAATCCCAAGTCCACACCACGCACGCAGAAAGCCATTGAGGTTGGCGATACACCAAACTACTTTGTAACTGATGGAGACACGGCATACGTTGTTGTCAATGGTTCTCATTCGGTCGTGATCATTGATCTTGTCAACCACGCAAAGATTGCTACGATCAATGTCGGCACAACTGGCTTTGATGGTCCGCGTGAGGCTGCCATCTGGTTCGACCCTACATCACAGTCCAAAGTGCTGTTGGTCTCAACGTTTGATGAAGAGATACGTGTCTTCAATCTTCAAACACGCGAGCATATCAAGTCAATCAGACTGGATGCCAAACCAGAGGGCATAGCTCTGCGCGGGAATGATCTTTGGGTAACACAGACCTTTATCAAGGACACCTACGAGCCGGCTTCAGATGTGGTTATCTACGACCTGTTAAGCGCCGTCTCCGTCAATGATCATGAGACACCAACACTGCCCAAGGGTATCCTGGCAACCTCCGGCTCAGTCAGACTGCCGTTCGAGCCGGGCAGCTCGGTAATGATCACAGATATCACAGGACGTTCGACTCCGCTTTCTGCCGTAGTTTCGGGTTCACAAACCATCGATTGCAGTATGCTGCCACACGGCACATACCTGCTTTCCAATGGCAAGGAATCTGTCAAACTCATGCGGTAAATGCCCAATGAGACTTGTTCTCGCTCTCCTCGTTCTTCCCGCTCTGCTCAGCGCACAGCTTCTTCCCACGCCAACGGCAGCACAG
>JBEBCJ010000203.1:0-3477 GCA_041157865.1 Bacteroidota bacterium | reverse complement strand
GATATGCGGCGTGCGCTGCATTTGGCCATGCGAGTGTTGTCCCAGGCGCTTGAGCTCAGCTCTCTGTGCTACACCGAAACGATGCTGTTCGTCAATCACGATCAGTCCAAGCTTCGAGTAGACAACATCCGCCTCAAAGAGTGCATGCGTGCCGACGATGATGTTTGCACTGCCATCGGCGATCTTCTCCAGCACCTCAGCTCTTGCCTTCTTCCGTTGGGAGCCCACTAACTGGACGATGGAGAGTCCATGATCAGGTCCGAGAAGTCTATCGATTCCATGAAAGTGTTGCTCGGCAAGAATCTCAGTTGGAGCCATGATCAGTGCCTGGTAGCCATTGTCGACAGCATTCAGCATACACAGAAGCGCCACAACAGTCTTGCCCGACCCCACATCGCCCTGAAGCAGACGATTCATGGGCGTGCCAGATGTCATGTCCGACACGATCTCACGAATAACGCGCTTTTGTGCACCTGTCAAGTCAAAGGGCAGCCGTTCGATCAACGCACGAGCACGCATGCTTTGCGCCTGCATTTGTACCCCGCGCTCCGGACGTTTACGAGATCGACGCCGCGCAGCCAGGAGTAACTCAAATAGAAACAACTCTTCATACTTCATGCGCCTCTGAGCAAGGTACACATTGTTCAGATCGACCGGATAGTGCAGTGTTCGCAGCGCATCGGAGCGTTTCATGAGAGCACGAATCTGAACCAACTGCGTTGGTATTGGATCGACCAGTTCAGGGAGCACTCGGTCCAGGCACTGCTCAGCGATGGACCGCATAACCTTCATCGTGATACCTACGTTGGCCATGCCCTGCGTGATGCGATATCGCGGCAGAATTGCACCAGCACCGAACTGCTCAATATCGTCGGCATCAACCGGTTCAAGCTCTGGATGATGCATTGAAAGTGAATTCCAGCGGACATCAAACTGTGGCACGCCGTGCACAACGAAGGTTAGACCTTCCTGCAGCAGCTTGGAGTAGTATGGGATCTGATTCCAGTAGATCAGCTGCAACACGGCCTTGGATTCATCGGTTAGGTCAACCTGCAGCATGGACCGCCCCTTGCCTACCGTCTTCTTTACGACCTGACGCACGGTGGCAACTATCGACACTTGTTGCTGTGCTGCAAGGTCGTGTGCAAAACCAGCGGCATCCTGCGATACCACACCTCGCAGCATATCACGCAGCTCGGCAATGCTGCGTACGTTCTTCCTGTCCACGTATGCACGCGGGACATACAGTGCAACATCCACATACGACACCAAGCCCTCTGCTGCCAGTGCCTCTGCCCTACGCGGGCCAACACCTTTGAGGTATTGCAGCGGCAATATCGTGGGAGTTGTTTCCGGCTGCATCACAGCAGGGCCTGCGAACTACTTTGCAAATCCGTCGATGATCGTAAGCCAGTTACGCGTATCAGGAACGACACCGGTACGAATGTCCAGGAGCTGCTGCTTAAACGTGAACATCGTGCAGTCAGGATGGACCTGCAGATGATAGTCCTCGCCATCAACTCCGATGGTTGCAATCGGAGCAACCGAAGCGGCAGTTCCGACACCAAATGCCTCCGTGAGCGAACCGTCAGTGATTCTGTCGCGCAGTTCAGTTACCGATACTGAACGCTCATCGATCGTGATGCCTCTTTCACGCGCCAAAACAAGCACCGAGTCGCGGGTTACACCGTCAAGGATGGTATCGCTGAGCGGCGCCGTTGTGAGCACGCCGTTGATGATGAACATGACATTCATCGTACCTGATTCTTCAATGAACTCGTGCTCCTCTGCATCGGTCCACAGCACCTGGTCGTATCCAGCCTCGTTGGCCATGATCGTCGGAAGCATTGCAGCTGCGTAATTGCCACCGCATTTGGCATAGCCAGTACCGCCTTTAGAAGCCCTGGTGTAGGTGCGTTCAACTCGCACGCTCAGGGGCTTAGGGTATACCGGGCGGAACGGCCCCCCGCCAACAAGAAACATAAACTCATCAGAAGGCTTCAAGCCAATTCGTTCTTCGGTGGCAATAACAAACGGACGGATGTAGTAGGCAGAGTCGGGACCGGGCGGCACCCAGTCGCGATCGACGTCCACCAATGTATGAACGGCATTGGCGAACATTTCAAAAGGCACCTCGGGCATGGCCATTCTTCGAAGCGACCTATTGAAGCGCTCGGAGTGCTTGTCGGTGCGGAATACGCAGATGCGACCATCCTGCATCTTATAGGCCTTCATTCCCTCGAAGACCTGCTGCGCATAGTGGAGTCCCAACGTCAGTGGCGTAAGCTGCAAAGGTCTGTATGCACCTATCCGCTCTTTTCGCCACTCTTTGTGAGCATACTCCGCAATGTATACGTGGTCGCTGGGAACGTTTGTAAGCTTGATGCTTGCCACCGCCTCGGCATCCAGACGTGGGTTTGAGCATTTATCAATGGGAATTCGCATGCGCTAATCTATGGAGTTCGTTTGAGTCAACGTCATACTTGTTGATATCTTCGCCAAATGCCCCCTACCCCCTCCGACGTGGTGATTTGCACAACAATCGACGAAATGCACAACCAGGTTGCATTCGCGCGCAGCAGCGGCCATACGATTGGCTGTGTGCCAACGATGGGGTATCTGCACGAGGGGCATGCATCTCTGATTCAAACGGCCGCCCAGCATCATGGTCTAGTCGTAGTGTCGATCTTCGTAAATCCAACGCAGTTTGGCCCTTCTGAAGACTTCGAGCGCTACCCACGCGACTTAGAGCGCGATCTGGCGGTGCTGCGCCAGGCTGGCGCTACCCACCTGTTTCTACCCTCGGTCACCGAGATGTATCCCGATGGCGTGAGGTCCACAATACATATCGATGGCATAACAGACATCTTGGAAGGGGCTTCCAGGCCCACCCACTTTGATGGCGTTGCAACTGTTGTTGCCCGTCTTTTCCAAGCCATGCTGCCCGACGAAGCGTACTTTGGACAAAAAGATCTGCAACAGACGCTGGTGATACAGCGCCTTGTGCAAACTCACACAGACGCGGCCGTGAGCAACACCAGGATTACGATCCTTCCGACCATTCGTGAGCATGATGGTTTGGCCAAGAGCTCACGCAATGTGTACCTGAACGAGGAAGATCGGCGCAATGCTACCGTCATCTATCAGGCTTTGACATATGCGCAGAACAGCATTGTTCGAGGGGAACGCTCCAGGTCTGTCATTGAACAGCAAATGCTCCACATACTCACGAGTGTCGATGCGCTGCGCGTAGACTATGCTGTGGCTGTCGACGCATCGACGCTTCGCGGCGCAACAGACCTCATCAGCGAAAGAACAGCATTGTGCATTGCAGTAAAGCTTGGTACAACGCGACTGATCGACAACATGTTGGTTGAACTACCTACAGCGTGATCCGGCATAACAGCCACTGATCCATACATTCCGCACCCTTGCGCTCATAAAACTCACGTGCAGGTGTGTTCCAATCAAGCACAT
>JBEBCJ010000202.1:0-15552 GCA_041157865.1 Bacteroidota bacterium | reverse complement strand
CCAGGTGCAACCTTTCCCCTTGTGCCCGTGACTCAGGTTTTGTAAAACCGGCAAGAGGAAAGAGCGTTCTCGCTAAATGCTCTTGACGAACACTCCAGAGCATGTAAGACTGGTCTTTTTGAGCATCGTTACTGCGTCGGATCCACCTTCTACCAGACTGTTCATCATGCATGATACGTGCGTAGTGTCCGGTAGCGATGAACTCCGCGCCAAGTGAGTCTGCCTTTCGGAGCATCTCTGCCCACTTTATCTGGCGGTTACACATCACGCATGGATTTGGAGTGTTACCCGCAAGGTAGTCATCGATAAAGTAGTTAATGACTTGATCCTTAAACGTCTCCGAGAAATCGACTGTATAGTGCGGTATGCCGAGATTCAGAGCAATTCTTCGGGCATCATTGATGCCATCGAGCGAGCAGCATGTAGAGTCATTCCCAACGTTGCCACCAACGTCCTCGTACTTATAGGTCTTGATAGTGATGCCGATAACATCGTATCCTTGCTCTACAAGCAGTCCTGTGGCAACGCTCGAATCAACGCCGCCAGACATACCAACAAGAACTCGATTTGATTTACGTTCCACGCAGTGTAGCTTTCTGTAACTATGACAAAGTTAACCACCAGAATCGTCGACTTCGTACCAGCTCGACCTAATGGGCTACTCAAGCTCTTCTGGAGGCAGTACTTCCTGTGGTCTATCAAAAGACATTTTCACACGTGCTACGTAACCGGCGAAGAGTATGTTCACTGCACCGGTGAAGATTCAGCGACCCTCCCAACCATCTTTGCCTGCACGCATGGTTCTTGGTGGGACGCCGCACTCACAATCGAGCTTTCGTTGGGTCAGTATAAGCTGGACGCCTACGGAATGATGGAGTATAAACAACTGCGCAAGTATTCATTCTTCTCGCGCATCGGGATGTTCAGCGTGATCCGAGAAGATGCCGCTAGTGCATTGCAGTCGCTTCGATATGGCGCTGACCTGATACGAGGGTCGCATGCGTCACTATGGATGTTTCCGCAGGGTACACTCGTTCATCAGGACGCAGAAACCATTGCATGCGAGCAAGGCATCGGCATTCTTGCCTCGCTTGTTGGTAGATGTCGTATCGTTCCGGTTGCACTTCGATATGAGCAGCTTCGTGAGCAGCGCCCATCGTGCTGGGTGCGCTTTGGAGCCCCTTATCTACCGGAGCGGTCACATGGTGTGCGACTGATCACACAGATCGTAACCGAGCGCCTGACAGACGTCCGTGATACGCTGCGCGCTGACGCTATGGCAGAGGATGGCTCTGCCTATAGAACTTTTCTAAGCGGTTCGATGTCTATGGAAAAACGATTTGACAAGCTAATGCGTCGATAGGCGCTTAGCCCTGGGGTTTTGACCAATTACGAAAGGAACATGATTGTGGCCGTTATTGCAGTTAATGATGAACAGTTCACGCAGCAGGTCGCATCAGGTAAGGCAACAATAGTGAAGTACTATGCTGACTGGTGTGGTTCCTGCAAGCTGTTTGCACCGAAGTACACGCGCTTAAGCAATGATGAACGATTTCAGTCTGTAGATTTCCTTGAGGTAAATGCCGAACACAGTCCAGGCGCGCGGCAGATTGCCGGAGTAGACAACCTGCCATTCTTTGCCATTTTCAAAGATGGCAAACTTCTTGAAGGCACTGCTACAGCCAAAGAAGAGACAGTTGTTGCCATGTTGACCAAGGTGCAGCAGTGAACATTGCATCGATACGACAGCTGGCTGATACCTACACAACGGAGCAGTTGCAGCAGGCAGAGGCAGCACTTCTGAATGAGGAGACTGTGATGATAGAGGTACCCGGAGTTGATGAAGGCGAGCAGCTAACGCACCTTATTGCCGCACTCTGGGTGAGAGCGCATAAGCAATCGCATGGCGTTGATACGTTGACCGCCGTTCGCGAATACACGAAGCGCGTACGGGAATCTATCTCGTAGCAGCTGCTACCTCTTGATAAATGGTGCAGTCGAGATGCCCTGAACCGAAACAACACGCACAATGTATGTCCCGGCTGCCCACTGTGCGGTTTTGATCTCCGTTGAGTTGTTCTCATCGGTAAGACGCTCTGCTAGCATCAGTTCACCAGTCAGTGAATACACTTCTATCGTGCGCGCATTCCACGCGGGTAGTGCGATTCTCACAGCATCGTATGCTGGTTGTGGCTGAATGGTAATCTGCGGAACATCCGTCAGCTCATTAACCGATGTTACGTTCGGATTATATGTGAAAGGATCCGAGCGCATTGAGCAGCCCTCTGCTGTAAACACGTCAACAGAATAGACGCCGGCTACATTCGTGACATAGACCCTTGCCGTTGCGCCTGGGACGCTAACGCCGTCCTTGTACCATTGGAATACGCTAACGCCACCAAAGGCTGTTGAACGCAGTGAGTCCTTACCAACAATGCTAACAAGGGGCTTTGCTGGCAGCTTATTGATCATGACCGCAACGGGTGTCGAAACTGCTCGGCAACCGTTGGCGTCCTCTACACCAACACTGTAGGATCCAGAGGCAGATGTGGTCTTGAGTACGATTCGCCTATTTGTATCACCATTCGACCAGCGGTACGTGGCAAATCCTGTGTTTGCTTCCAACACTACGCTGTCACCAGAGCAAATTGTAGTTGACGAAAGCGCTTTGACAACAGGGGTTGCTGCAGTGCACTGTTTGACGTCGATTTCCCACACTCCCCTACCGTAGGTTGCAACGCGTAGAATGTTTGTCGTTGGTATCAAGCGCATGGCGCTAACCATCAACGGCGGCATGCCTGTGCCGTATGGCTGCCAAAATCCGCTACCCTCATCGCTAAAAAACACGCCAAGGTCTGTACCAACGAAAATCCGATTAGTTCCTCCGCGCTGGAAAACAACACTATTGCATGGTACGTTCGGCAGACCCGACCCCGTCAGGTTGGATACCGCACCCTTGCTGACCTTCATGATTTTCTGTCCGGCTGAAAAGCCTCCAAGTGCAACGTAGAAGGTTGTTGGCTCGGTTGGGTGCACCTCAACGCCCATTATGAATCCACTTAAACCAGTCTGTTGTTGCCAGTTTGTACCGCCGTTGGTAGTGTACCAAAGTGCATTGTCATAGGCAACATAGATGTGCTTAGGATCAGATGGAGACACCGCTATCCAACGTGTTGGAACAGAGGAAGATATGCTTGAGATCTTGCTCCATGATGATCCGGCGTTTGTGCTCTTGTATACGTTACCATAACCAATGTAGACGGTGCCTTGTGTCTTAGGGTCTGCCGCTATTGGAGCAACCCAGGCTGCACGAGATTCACCACGCGCATTTTGATTGGATGAAAATGTCCAGTTCGTACCCTGGTTTGTCGTTCTCCAAAACGCCCCATAGTACTGTGAACCATACATGATCGTTGGGTCCACATAGTCAATAGCTGCCATCATTCCATCGCCATCGAGCGTATGTACGAACGTTGAGCCGTTATTCTTCGTTAGCGCTGTTCCGTTGTCTTGTGCGCCAGCGATCGTCAAGCTTGGATTTGTATTTGACGTAGCCAGCCCGTAATACTGTTGGATTTTGAGTCCGTTACTAATGTCGCGCCATGATATTCCTTGATCTGTAGAGCGAGCAATGCCACCATCATGCGCAGCAAACAAACGATTCTGAGAAGGGTGGAATTTGAAGTAATGTTGGTCGGCATGCACCCACGGTGCACTTCCGGCACCAGTCCAATGAGCAGAAAGCACCCACGACGAACCGTTATTTGTCGTGCGCCAGATATTGACCCCGCCTACGAACATTACGTTAGCGTTTGTCGGAGAAACCTCCATTGCTAGATCGTAGAAGCCCTGACCACGGTTATCTCGTCCATCTGCATTCCAGCCCAGTAAATTGATCGATGTAGTCAGTTTTGCAAACGTCGTACCGGCATCGGTAGACTTATAAACCCCCTCTAGAGCCTGCGATTGATAATTCGAGGCAACGGCGGCTATCACGTTGGCGTTAGCTTTCGTTACTGCCAGACGAATTCTGTTTGCACCAGGTATCGTGTAGACGTCATCCCAGGTCTGGCCGCCATCGGTTGATCGGTGGATTTGCGCTCCACCATTGAGTGCGTAGGTAGTCGCATACAGGATTGTGGGCACCGAGGGGTTTGCAATAAGGTCCTTGTATATCCCGGAGGCTTGCTGCTTCCAACTCTTGCCTCCGTCAGTCGTGCGCATCATTCCCGAGTACGTGGCTGCTATGACCACGTTCTCATCACGTGGATCGATCCACAGTCGAGATATGATTGCATTTTGTACGACGTCGTAGGCAAGTCCGGTTAGCGACCATGTAGTACCCCCGTCTGTGGACTTAACTACTCCGTACGTGTACGCCGGATAGCCGTCCAAGTCGCCCGGTCGGGCACCGTTGGCATCTCCTGTTGCAGCATACATCACAGTAGGCTTGCTTCGCGAGATTGCTATGTCACTGATGCCTATCACAGGTATCGTCGGGATGTTGACCGGACTCCATGCCTCGCCGTTATTTGTGGATCTCCAAATGCCCCCTGCTGCAGTACCGGCAAACAGAAGATTTGGATTGTCGGGGGCAATCTCAATCACGTTAACCCTACCGATACCGTTCCATGTGGAGAGCTCATTTGGCATGTCTGGAGCTGTCGGACCTAGTTCTTTCCAAACCTTCGCTGCCTGCTCAACATTGAAATCCTTGTTCCTATGAACCTTTCGCAGCTCATCGAGGTACAGCGACGGTCGTGGGAACGTTCCGTCTGAGTGTAACCGTCCCTGCCAGAACCACTCCCAGCGCCTGAACTGCTTGCTGATACGTGGCGTACCGTCAGGATTCGGCTTTTCGAGCGCCTGCTGCATGGCATTACGAACGCGTTCGTACTCGGTCTCGGCAGAGAACGTGGTCGATACAATCGTTCCAAAAAGTATCGCTAGTGAGATCAGGCGAACGTACATAGACATCAGGCGTAGTTTGTTGTGTAGCATGAGACGGATATCGCAAGCCAACGGTTTATTGTAGTTAAGAGTTCCGGTATTCGAGTTCGCAATTTACGACCGATATTTGTTGAACTACGTGAAAATCAGGAGCTTTTATGGACACAATGTTTCTCGATCGGCTGGCGAAGGAATTGACGGCAATTGACGAGGCCGGACTTTACAAGCGTGAACGCGTTATCACATCGCATCAAGGTCCAGAGATTACTGTGCAGGGTCGTAAAGAGCCCGTTCTCAATTTCTGTGCGAACAATTATCTCGGCCTTTCATCCGATCCACGTGTAGTTGATGCTGCAAAGCAATACCTTGACAGTCATGGCTTTGGAGTCTCTAGCGTACGATTCATTTGCGGAACGCAGGATATTCACAAAGAACTCGAGGCTAAAATTGCATCGTTCTGCGGAACTGATGATACGATACTCTATGCTGCATGCTTCGATGCTAACGGCGGTGTGTTCGAGCCGCTTTTGAGTGAAGAAGATGCGATCATATCAGATGCACTCAATCATGCTTCGATCATTGATGGTGTTCGTCTCTGCAAGGCAAAACGGTACCGTTATGAATCGTGCAATATGGCAGATCTGGAGGCACAACTTCAGCAGGCGCGTGCTGACGGAGTTCGTAGCATCCTGATCGTTACCGACGCAGTGTTCTCGATGGATGGTACAATCGCTCCACTCGATCAGATATGCGATCTGGCCGACAAGTATCAAGCCCTTACGATGGTAGATGAGTGTCACTCAATGGGGTTTATGGGTAAGCACGGACGCGGCGTGGTAGAGCATTGTGGTGTGACGGGTCGCGTAGATATTATCACAGGTACACTAGGCAAAGCTCTAGGCGGAGGTATCGGTGGGTTTACTACTGGACGCCAGCAGATCATCGATATGCTGCGCCAACGGTCTCGTCCGTATTTGTTCTCTAATTCGCTGCCCCCATCAGTTGTTGGTGCAGGAATCGCTGTAATGGATCTCTTGAGCACCACAACCGAGCTTCGTGATACGCTTGAGTCCAACACTTTGTATTTCCGCGATGGAATGTCAAAGCTTGGTTTTGATATTGTGTCAGGCACACATCCAATTACGCCTGTTATGCTCTACGATGCACCTTTGGCGCAGGCCATGGCCAACAAGCTTTTGGACCATGGCATCTATGTTATCGGATTCTTCTATCCGGTTGTGCCGAAGGGAAAGGCCCGAATTCGTGTTCAAGTTTCGGCTGCACATACACGTGCACACCTTGATAAAGCAATAGCTGCTTTTGCCGCTGTTGGAAGAGAGCTTGGAGTAATCTCATGATCGTAGGTATCTGTGGTGCAGGAACCATGGGGCGAGGTATCGCAATTGCGTCGATCTTATCGGGACATCGCGTGATACTGTTCGATATCAACCAAAACGCTGTCGATGCTGCGATCTCCTATGCACGTGCGCAGTTGCAGAAGTCCGTTGAGAAGGGTAAGCTTTCCGAACAGGCATACAACGCGGTCGAGATTGAAGGTGGTACTGACCTTGCACTGTTGTCTCCAGCAGATATTGTGATCGAAGCTGTTGCTGAGATCATAGAGGTCAAACATGCTTTATTCTCCAAGATCGAAGACATTGTAGCCCCTTCATGTATCCTAACCACGAACACATCGTCTATCAGCATTGCCTCTATTGCGAGAATTCTCCGAACTCCGGAGAGGTTTGCCGGGCTACATTTCTTCAATCCTGCACACATAATGAAGCTTGTCGAGGTCATTAAAGGACCTCGCACCTCCGAAGCTACGATATCCCATTGCGTGGATTTTGCCACTGGGTTAGCAAAAAGTCCGGTAGTTGCCAAGGACGCACCCGGATTTATCGTTAATCGGATTGCGCGCAATTACTACAATGAATCACAGCGTATCGTTATGGAGGGGGCTTCCACCATCGAAGGCGTTGATACATTGATGAAGGGTCTTGGGTTTAAGATGGGGCCGTTTGAGCTCATGGATCTTATCGGTGTGGACGTCAATCTCGATGTCACAAAATCCCAATGGAATCAGTTTTTTCAAGAGCCACGGTTTACACCGTCGTTATTGCAGCAGCAGGTTGTTGATGCAGGGTTACACGGTAAAAAATCTGGTCATGGTTTCTACGACTATTCCGTTAGTGATAAGTAACGAATGATGATCGTTGAACTGCTCCTTGCCAGACGCTTTGCCGTCTCTCTGCGTAAGGAAGCCTTTACGCTTTTCACAACGATCATTACTACAGCAAGTATAGCGCTGGGTTATTCGGCAATCGTCATAGCACTGAGTATTCTCAGCGGATATACGGAAAAGATCACTCAAACTGCTACGCGCTTTACCTCGGATGTTGTGGTGCGCTCACAGCTTGCAGTTGACTTCGAGGATCCGTCAACCCTGGTAAGCGAAGTGCGATCCGTAAAGTTCGTGCAAGATGTTGACCAGGTTCTGGAACGTGAAGCGCTCATAAAACACAAGGGGGAGCTCGATGGTATCATGATCAATGGTCTGCCCGATGAGCGATATGATGTGATACGCGATGTTATTACTCAAAGTTTACCGCATTGCCCCCTCTCCCAAGGTATCGTGCTTGGAGCAGGTGCGGCTCGTGCTTTGCGTGCGAAGCTTGGAGATACCGTAACTCTGATTCTCCAAAAGCAGTCGTCAAATCTGCCTATGGTCAGGCGTCTGACTGTTGTTGGAATATTTCAGTCAGGGATGGCGATGCAGGATGATAACCTGGCGTTGGTGGCCATTGATTCTCTGCGGTTGTTTTCTGGTGCCGGCGCCAATTCTGCAACGGCAATTCTGATCAAGGGACAGTCAGCAGACGCTGCAGATCGAATAGTTTCACATTTGCGTAACGTTTATCCAAACTCGATATACTCTGCTACCTACAAAGAGGTGTTTCAAGGTGTCTGGAGCTGGATTGAAATGCAGCGTAAACCCATACCGATTGTACTCGGGTTGATATCAATGGTGGCTGTAGTTTCAATTGTATCGGCCTTGCTACTTACGATTGTACAAAAGACAAAATCGATCGCGATACTGATTACGCTCGGGATGCCTGCTCGTCGTATTGGCTACATCATCCTGACCAGAGCCGTTGTCTCGGCGAGTATCGGAGTTGTCATTGGGTACGGAATTTCAGCCGTGTTTGTATACGGACAGCAGACGTATTCGTGGATACGGCTAGACAGTAGCCTCTACTACGTCTCGGCGTTACCTGTTACATTCGACGTAGGGCTAAACGTAGCCCTGGGACTAACAATCATAATTCTCACGATCATTGTAGCATGTGTGCCGATGGTGATCGCAAGAAGAATTACGCCTGCCCGCGCGCTCCGCTTTTCCTGAAAAGGAAGTTGTCGACGCTGATCTTTCCGGGTCCTAACAGCAGTACAATGACGCTCAAGACCAGGTAGACCAGGGCAGACTCTTTGTCAGAGAACGAATCTGAACCGTGATAGACAAAGAAAATGATCGTGAACAACCCGACATTGAGTGCAGCTGACACCCTGGTGAGCAACCCAACGACAAGGAAGATGCCGCCTAGAAACTCGGTATAACTTGCCAGAATAGCCTGCACGCCAGAAAGTGGCCAACCCAAATCAGATAAGTGACTCGCGAGACCGGAAACACCACCGAATACTTTGTTTGTACCGTGGAAGACCAACAACGCTCCTAGTGTGACACGTGCAATCAACGTTGACAAGCTTGCAACCCAAGGTCGCAGCATGATCTTATCGAGGTTGTTCGAGAAAATCTCTGGAAATGGCATACCGTTAATCCTTTGCTAAAAGAGCGGCGGGCAATGACTCTTCGTAGGCATGGCGCAACTCATCAATAGAAACTGCACAACCACCGGCCACGGAGAGAGCTGTTCCACCAGTAGTGCCGAGATCGATAACAGGGACATCGTATGAACGACATAACTCCATGACAGCATCACGGTGTTCTGGAGGCACCGCAACTACGATTCGGCTTTGAGCCTCGCCAAACATTGCTGCAGCGTGCGTATCGAAAGGCCAGATCACCTGCACACCAACGCTCTTGCGCAGTGTCATTTCGCTGAGCGTAACTAGCAGGCCCCCTTCTGCGCAGTCATGAGCGCATGAAACAAGCCCGGAGCGAACTGCCTCCAGTGTAGCCTTCTGCAATCTGCATTCTTCCTGAATATCGATAAACGGAGCATCTCCTGTGATCTTACCGCTTGTGATCTTTTGATACTCCGAACCTCCAAGTTCATTGCGTTGCCAACCAAGCATCATCACGTGCTCACCAGCTCGCGTGAAGCTGTTGCCAACCGTCTTTGAAACATCATCGATAAGTCCAAGCATGCCGATGGTAGGTGTCGGATATACGGCATGACTCTGCGATTCATTGTGGAAACTTACGTTTCCACCAGTAACAGGAGTGTCAAGTGCTCGGCACATATCCCCCATACCGCGTATTGCCTCTGCGAATTGATAATAGACTTCAGGATCGTACGGATTACCAAAGTTGAGACAGTTTGTGATTGCCACAGGCTCTGCTCCAACACACACACAATTGCGAGCGGCCTCGGCAACAGCACTTATACCGCCACGATGCGGATTCAGGTACACGTACCTACTATTACAGTCGGTCGTGACTGCCACTGCCTTTCCGGGGAGCTCCTTGATACGAATCACAGCGGCATCCCCATCGGATCGCATAACGGTATTGTCACCTACTTGCGAGTCATACTGTTCATACACCCATCGCTTGCTTGCAATCGTCGGACTAGCCAGCAGTTGCAGCAGCAGATTCTTCGTTTGCTCACCGTCTAGTGTTGGTCCATGGTCTACACCAGTCTGTGTATGATTGAGGTACTCAGGACGTCTCTGCTCTCGGACATACACAGGTGCGTCACCACCGAGCACAAGAGACTGAGCAGGAATGCATGAGACAAGTTTGCCGTGCCTTGAAATCGCTACCAGTCCATCATCTGTAACAGTTCCGATCTGGACGAACGGCACATCCCACTTTGCACAAACTGCTGATGCGACGGCCTCTTTACCACGCTCAACAACTACAAGCATTCGTTCCTGTGATTCTGATAGCATGATTTCGTAGGCACTCATACCCTCCTCACGAAGGGGGACAAGATCAAGGTTGATCGCCATACCCACGTTGCCCTTGGCACTCATCTCTGCTGTAGAGCACGATATGCCAGCAGCACCCATATCCTGCATTCCAACAACAACCCCGGCTTGAATGAGCTCCAGCGATGCTTCCAAAAGAAGCTTTTCAGCAAATGGATCTCCAACCTGCACCGTTGGACGCATGTTCTCTGTCTCTGCATCAAACTCGCGAGAGGCCAGAAGCGAGGCACCATGAATGCCGTCTCGTCCTGTACTGGAACCCATGATAAAAACGGGGTTGCCAGGTCCTGCAGCTGTGGCACTTGCCATACCATCGGCCTTGAGCACACCCACTGCCATGGCATTTACGAGAGGGTTATCTGTGTAGCATCTATCAAAGTATACTTCACCAGCAACGGTTGGAACCCCGAAGCAGTTGCCGTAGTGTCCGATACCCGAGACCACGCCTTTTACAAGGTACCTGGTCCGGCCTGTGGTAGGATCACCAAAACGTAATGAGTTGAGAGCGGCAATAGGGCGTGCACCCATTGTGAAGATGTCGCGTAAGATGCCTCCAACTCCTGTAGCTGCCCCCTGAAAAGGCTCCACAGCACTGGGGTGGTTGTGTGATTCAATCTTAAAGGCAACACCGTAGCCGCCACCGACGTCGATAACACCAGCGTTTTCTTCGCCTGCTGCAACCAGCATGCGGCCACCAGAGCGTGGTAGGGTCTTTAGCTGCAGGATACTGTTCTTGTAGGAACAATGTTCGCTCCACATCACAGAATAGACACCAACTTCTGTGTAGGTTGGTGTGCGTCCGAGAACGGAGCATATCTGCTCAAACTCCTGCTCCGTAAGGCCAAGATCTCGGGCGGTTTCTACGGTTACATCGATCTCACTATAGGGTATGTTAGGCATCTGATGAGAGAGGTTGACGTCGCTCTTCCTCTGCTTTGTACCCAAGAGCAGCTATCGAGGCAACATGTGATAAAAATGTCGATGGTACGGCTAGTGGCCAATGGTCTTTGACGAAGAACGTACTGTAATGACCAGTGACAAATGGCTCTGAGTCAAGCACCTGTCTGCAGAACGGAATCGTAGTCTTGAAACCAACGATCTGATAGTCGTCAAGCGCGCGCTTTGTGCGTTCGATACACTCCTGTCGTGAGTCGGCATGGACGATCAACTTGGCTACCATTGGATCGTAGTGTACGCTAACCTCGTATCCTTCATAGAGCGCCGAGTCGTTTCGGACCCCTTCGGATTCTGGAAGGTTGATATAGCTGACTATCCCTGTGTCAGGAAGAAAGTCGTTGTAGACATCCTCAGCACAGATTCGACACTCAATGGCTGCACCTTTCGGTTCTGCGATCTGTTCTTGTGTTATCGAAAGCATCTCCCCGGCAGCAATGCGAAGCTGCTGCTCGACAAAGTCGACTCCAGAGATCATCTCTGTAACCGGGTGCTCAACCTGAAGTCGTGTATTGACCTCCATGAAATAAAACTCACCACGTGCATCAAGAAGGAACTCCAGTGTTCCGGCATTCGTGTACGAAGCCTTTTGTACAAGACGTGAGGCTGCCTCACCCATGGCTCTTCGAATCTCTGGAGTAACAGCAGTTGACGGTGACTCTTCAACTACCTTTTGATGCCGTCTTTGAATCGAACATTCTCGTTCAGGAAAGTACAGGACATTGCCATGCTGATCGGCAAGAATCTGGATCTCAATGTGTCTTGGATGCACAATGTACCGCTCTATGAACACGCGGTCGTCGTTGAACGAAGTACGCGCCTCTCCCTGAGCAGCTTGAAACGCTGATTCGATCTCGTCTGCAGACTCAACGATACGCATCCCCTTGCCACCACCACCGGCTGCAGCCTTAATGATCACAGGATAGCCAATTCGGTCTACCACTGCCCTAGCATCATCAAAGCTGGCAACAGCGCCGTCGCTCCCTGGTGATATCGGAACGTTCGAAGCAATGGCAAGATCACGGGCTGCAGTCTTGTCTCCGAGCATCGATATCGCCTCGGGGGATGGCCCAATGAACGTGATTCCCAATTCAGAAACAGCTTTGGCGAACTCTGCGTTTTCTGAAAGGAACCCGTAGCCGGGATGTACAGCATCAGCACCCGACGAGATTGCGGCTTGTAAAACCTTTTCGATCTGTAGGTACGACTCCCGCGGTGTATAGCCTCCGATGCCGATTGCAACATCAGCCTCTGATACATGTGGCGAACGGATATCTGCATCAGAATAGATGGCTACCGTTTCTATACCCATGCGCTTGCACGTATGCATCACGCGCAGTGCGATTTCGCCGCGATTGGCGATTAGGACACGTTTGAACATGGATGCAAAAATACGGAGTTAGAACTCGACCACCGTAATTCCGTCGCCCCCTTCATGAATTGTTCCTATTCGGAACCCGGCAATTTGGGGGTGCTCGTGCAGGTATTCGTGGACGGCTTTGCGCATTGCCCCGGTTCCTTTGCCATGGATAAGAGAGGCCTGATGCAGTCCGGCTAGGATTGCATCGTTGATAAAGCCCTCCAGCAGACGCAGCCCCTCATCCACTCGTAATCCACGCATATCAAGGGTTGTACGGGCATCAAGCTTGAGATTGTCCACAACATTCTGACGAACTTGTTTGGTCGGCTTCGTAGCAGACGACTTTGAGACCTTGGAAAGGGGCACATTAAACGTGATTCCGTTGACGTCCACACGCACCTGAGCGCCATCGATGGAAATGATGGAACCGGTCGACGTAGTCCCTGCGATCTGCACGTGGTCTCCGACGCCGAGCATAGATGTATCGAGCACTTCTGACTGCGCAGCAGCCTCGAACTCGGATGTTGTAAGTGCGCCTTTCTCGAGTTCGAAGGTGTTCTTGATCGTAGCTATCGACTTCTGTTGTTCACGCACCTCGCGAATCGTTGTTTCGACAAGCGAGTTAGCCTTTCGCAGAATCTCTCGTGCCTCTTCCCTAGCATCCTCTACGACGGTACTTCGCTTCTTCTTTGCTTCAGCCAATCGATTCTCAGCATCCTTGCGCGCACTCTCTGCCTTAGCCAGCTCTGATGCTGCCTTGAGTTGAAGCTGTTGGGCTTCAAGGCGGAAGGCCTGAATGGCTTGTATGCTCTGTTCGAGTTCGTTATGTCGATCTCCGAGGTAACCTTTGGATCTCTCCAGCACGATTTCCGGCATGCCGACTGTTTTTGCAAGAACAAACGCGTACGAATTGCCAGGAACACCAAAGAGAAATGTAAAGGTTGGCTTGAGGTGCTGTCCGTCGAACTCAAGGGAGGCGTTCGTAATGGATGGGCGCGTTAGGGCGTATTGTTTGAGTGAGGACTGGTGTGTGGTAACAACAAAACATGCACCTCGCTCGATAAGAGAATCAAGAATACCGGCAGCAAGTGCACCGCCTTCAGCAGGATCGGTGCCTGCACATATCTCATCAATCAACACAAGCGCTTCAGCATCACAATGCGATAGAATGTCGCGAAGGCGAATGATCTGCGACGAGAATGTCGAAAGGTTTGATTCTATACTTTGATGGTCGCCGATGGCCGTCATGATGCGCCGCGGATGCAGTGAGCTCATCCCCAACGGAAACATTCCCATCATAGCCATCGATATTGAAAGGCCGATGGTCTTCATGGCAACGGTCTTGCCACCAGCGTTCGGACCAGAGATTAGAATACCCTTCGTAGTCCCATCGAACCGAACACTCAATGGAACAACGTCTTTCATGGGGTTTTTCGATGCCAGAACAAGCAGAGGGTGCCGGACATTATGCAGTTCAATATCTGCGTCATCTGTTAGCACAGGTTTTATCCCGCCATGGTTCATTGCAAACCGGGATCGCGCGATGACCGAGTCGATAAATGTTAACACATCCACTGCAGCTTCTACATCGTGAGATACAGAGCCAACCTCTGCTGTCAAGGTGGTGAGGATGCGAATCATCTCGCGCTGTTCCCTGCCGTGTAGTATTGCTAACTCATTGTTGAGCTCATACGTCTCGGCAGGCTCCATGAACACAGTCTGACCGGACTGCGAGACACCGTGAATGATGCCCTCAACAGAACGCTTGTTTTCGACACGCAACGGCAGCACAAAACGTCCGTCGCGTTGCGTAACAAACTCCTCCTGAAGCAGCTCATCTTCTCCGAACTTTTTCAGCATACGTTGCAAGCGCAGACGCAGACGAGCACTTAACTCATGTATATCTCGCCGTATTGAAAGCAGATCTCTGCTGGCGTTGTCTCGTATCAGACCAGTGTCATCGATGGCATCTGTGATGTGTTTCTCGAGCAGGCGATCGTCCACAAGAACGGAGCACGCCTCGTTCAACGTAGGTGCCTTCAGGGCTTGGTTGAGAAAGAACGATTTGATAACGCGAGATGTCTGCAGGGCTTCGAGCACAATCAGCAGATCCGGCGCAGAAAGGAAGTTGCCAGCAATTCGTGTGCGAGACAGCAGCCCCGAGACGTCGCCAAGGCGATCGAATGGGATACTCTCTCCGAGTCGCAATAGATCGGTGCATTCTCCTACGCAATCGAGATCACGCTGAATAATGGCTGTGTCCATAGACGGGCGTAATGCCCGGACATGGTCTGCGCCTCTGTGTGAGACACAGCCCCGCGATACTGCCTCCAGCAGACGTGCTACCTCGAGCTCTTCGAGGGACGTATCAATGAGCGAAGTAGCATCGGAACCTGTCATTTATGAACCGCTCAACATCTGCTTTGCAATCGATTGGATCAACGATCCATCGGTCTTGCCCTTAAGCTGTTTGGTTGCCATGCCCATAACCTTACCAAAATCTCCCGGCTGGCTGGCGCCCAACTCGGAGATAATTGCAGCAACCGCAGCACGAACTTCTTCTTCGGTCATTTGCGCTGGCAAAAACTCCATGATGATGGCCAGCTCTTGACGTTCCTTTTCAGCAGCTTCTATTCTGCCGGCGGACTCGAACTGCTCGATCGCATCCTTGCGCTTCTTGGCGGCAGAGTTCACAATCTTAAAAGCATCATCGTCCGTCATGGCTCTATCAATACCGCTTTTCTCAAATTCGAGAATACCGGCACGAATTGACCGCAATGTTTCAAGGCGAACCTTATCTCCAGCCTTCATTGCGGTCTTTATCTGCTCGTTAATAGCATCTGTAAGTGACATACGTGTCCTAAAGCATGTTTTGTGAGGCAAAGTTCCGCAAAGATACTGTCCGTATCTTTGCGTCATGATTAAAGCCGTTGTATTTGACCTCGATAACACGCTTGTAGATTTCATGGCCATGAAACGTCAAGCCGTAGATGCAGCCATAGGCGCAATGATGGATGCTGGTCTAAACCTGACATTTGACCAGGTCAAAACGCACATCGACGATATCTACAAGGAGCTTGGAATCGAGTATCAGCAGGTATTCGATAAGTTGC
>JBEBCJ010000201.1:0-6915 GCA_041157865.1 Bacteroidota bacterium | reverse complement strand
ACGTGTACTCAGTAAGCTGCTCGTCTGTTGGGACGCCGCCAAACTGTTCCTTGACGTCGATGATAAAGCGCAAGCACTCCTGGTTTGCAAGGCCGTGCAAGGGGCCTGCAAGACCGCACATAGCGGCTGAAACGCTGTAGAATGGATCGCTCAGAGCCGAGCTTACAACGTATGACGTCATGGCGCTCACGTTACCGCCTTCGTGATCTGAATGCAGCACGAGGTACAAGCGAATGAGTTCCTTCCATGAGGCATCGTTGCTAACGCCAAGCATGTGCGCGAAGTTGTTCGACAGGTCGTTATCGTCTGCGAGTGGTGCGATCACGTTGCCATCGTGGAAACGGATTCGGTAGATCGCAGCTGCAATTCCAGGGATAGAGCCAATCAGACGTACAGAGTCGTTGACCATTGACTGCCAGAGTGCATCCTTACCAGCACCCTTATCGTATGCGGCGCGGAATTCACTCTCACGCTCCATGGCAAGCAGACCAACGCTGAGCATAACCATAGGATGTGAGTCCTTCGGCATGGCCTTCAACGTATCAATAACGTACTGCGGAATTGCATAGTACTTCGCAAAGATCGAGCGAAGCTCATCGAGCTCTGTAGCACTGGCACGTTTACCAGTAACGAGCAACCAGAATGTCTCTTCTGGTGTGATGTCGGTAAGCTCAAGGATCGGCGTATTGCGAATGCGCAAACCCTCGTCAGCAGACACACTCGATGTGTCGCAGACCAGCGCTGGTACACCGCGCATGCCGCCCAGGACCTGCTCGATTGTTACGCTTCCAAGAACTGTTTCGCCGTGCTCCTTTAACAGTGCTGTGCGCTGTGCACGAAGGGCTTCGGCTTGAGTGGTGAGGTTCTCGTGTAGAATGCTCATGTGGCTTGACTCCATAGGTATAGCATGCAAAACTAACACGGGGTAACGTATTTTCCCGACTGGAAATTCCTTCATGTTTTTCACAGATGCATCACCAATGAGTAAGATTACGGTCATTATACGTCATGAGTATCTCAAGCGTATCAAAGCCAAGTGGTTTTTATTGTCTACCCTGCTTGCCCCCTTCGGTATCGCGTTGTTGATCCTTGTCCCCGTTCTGGCTGCTGTGCTTTCTGGTGAAGGGCAAGAGGCTAAGGTGGTCTTCGTTGATGCTACCGATACTCTGGCTCGACAGGTGGTAGCGGCCGATACGTCTGCATACGAGCTTGCAGGCCTGCGAACCTTGCGTGAGTTGGAAAACGAACTCAAGAACGAGTCAATTCAGGCATACGTGATTATCCCGACTACGGTCTTGGAAAAGCCGGAAGTATTGATGTATTCCCGTGGTGGGTCTGGGATAGCCTTCGAAGGAAAGATCCGCTCGGATATCGAGCCAGTGGTCGTTCGTGCCCGCCTTATGAAGCAGGGGGCTGATACGTCGGTGATAGATCTCGTCGATGCAGGCGTTGTTGTGAACTCGCTCAAGGTTACCGACAAGGGCATTGAGGCAGATGCCAGCGAGGCCTCGGCTGCTGTTGGTTATGCAGCAGGTTTTCTCATCTACATGCTCATCTTCCTCTACGGGTCAATGGTCATGCGCGGCGTGGTGGAAGAGAAGGCCAATCGCATCATCGAGGTGCTCGCATCGTCTGTAAAGCCGTTTGAGCTGATGATGGGCAAGGTTGTGGGAATAGGCCTAGTAGGTCTTACACAATTGCTAATATGGGCGGTGCTAGGCATCGGCGTGGTGCTTCTTCTCGGTGCAGTGGTCGGGAATATGCTTCCTGCGGATGCTGTAGATGCGGCGCAGAAGTTGGGCGGACCCCAGCCTATGAGGGGTCAGGGGCTTACCGAGGTCTTGGCTCAGCAGGGGATAACACTACCGTCGATTTCGATGGTGACAATTCTGATGTTCATCTTCGACTTCTTCGCCGGATACTTCTTGTATGCATCGCTTTTTGCCGCAGTAGGTTCGGCAGTTGATCAAGAGGCCGACGCACAGTCGCTTACCGTCCCGATCACAATGCCTGTGGTGCTCACGATGATGTTCATCGGCAATGTGGTTGCCGCACCGAACGGTACGTTCGCAACCGTGATGTCGATGATACCGTTGTTTTCGCCCATCCTGATGACGGTGCGAGTTGCCGCAACTGACGTGCCTGCGTGGCAGCTGATTGTGTGCGTGCTTACGAGCATAGGTGCATTCTTTGGGGCTGTTTGGCTCGCTTCGCGCATCTATCGCATTGGTATACTGTCGTATGGAAAGAAGCCAACGCTCAAAGAAGTTGCTCGCTGGATCACTCTCCGCGTGTAACAGCAAATGGTAAGCGCGACGTGTTCTTGCCGAATGTTACAGCAAGGATATATGCGCCGCGCGGATACTCGCTTACATCGATTACGCAGCCGTTCTCGCACATTGTGTCGGTCCATGTCCGCACAACTGCGCCGCGTGCGTCATAGATCGTCATCGAATACTCGCGCTCTGCCGAGCCCCTTCTCGTAACAATCAACCGATCACTTGCAGGTATTGGTGCAAGCGTCATTGATTCGTTGGCATCGGAATCATCAACACTGCTAATTGTCTGTACCTCGCACATACAACGCGATTTGCCGCCTGAATTGACGCCGAGAAGCTCTAAGCACTCGAACTCAATAATGCCCTTGTCGTCGGGAAACACGATCCGGTCTTCCTTGTTGCCAGAAACGTTTACATATGTCACGTTCAGCGGTAGCGTGGTAAACAGCGGCCAATCTGGGAACTGCTGCTGTTGGACTTGCTGGATGGTGACAAGGATTCCGCTGCCACTTTTTCGCTGTTCAACGCGCAGCTTTGCCCAGCCCTTACCCGTGATCCATTCGTTGAAGAAATCATAGGTTCGGTTTCCAAGTGCCGAACGAAGAGCATCGGCCATTGTTTCTGTTTGTGCGTTGCCGTAGCGATGATCACTGCGTCTCAGATAAAACTGCAGTCCATTCTTGAAGGATTCGTCACCGGCGATGGCACGCATCATACCCACAACAACAGCCCCCTTCTGATAGATGGTCTGCGGATAGTTTGATGAGGGGGCTTTGCGAGGAAACGCTTCGAGGGCAAAGACGCCTTCTTGCTTTGCAGCGTTGATAGCGCTGCGGGTCTTGACGTCGAGCTCTTTAAGGTAGGCATCCCAGCCGCGCTTATGTTCGATCCATAGTGCCTCTGAGAATGTTGCAAAGCTCTCTGTGAGCCATGCATACCGAAAGTCAATTGGGTTTACGTAATCACCAAACCATTGATGTGCGAGTTCGTGCGCACCAGTGACGTTCATTGTGTCGCCGCGCTGAATTGTAGCAACCGGCATGGAGATCATCGATTGATGCTCCATGGCCCCTTTGTAGGTGTTGCAGTAGCCTACTTTGTCGAATGGGTAGTCGCCGTACCATGATGCAAGATGTGCCGTCATTTGGGGCACAAGGGAGTATGACTGAATGCTCTTAGCTTGATCGCGAGGCAGGTAGTAGAAGACGTGTGGCACATTCTTGCCGGTGAGGTCCTGCAGGCGATGCGAGGTATACTTGCCCACTGCAAATGTGACGAGGTATGTAGCGATCGGATTACGCTCTATCCAGGTATACTCTACGAGCGTATCAACGGATTTAGCCGGTTGCTCGGGTCCTACCGATGCAACAACCCATCCACCTGTAGGAACGCGAAAGCGTCCACGAAACGTGGCTTTATCTGATGGATGATCATAGCAGGCAAGCCAGTGTTGCGTTGTGCTGACATAGTTATTTGCAAAGCCGACACCCAACGAGTACAGCACTTGGTCTTGATAGTGGACGCCTCCCCATGGTGAAGAGCCCCCTTCGTTGGTCATAATGCCGTGATAGAACACGCGGATGGTATCGCGCTGACTCTGCATAACAGCACCAGTGAGCTGAACTCGGTGGTGCATCGTATCCATGTCAGGAGTGCCAACCGTGGACCATGCAGCACGAATGCCGTTTACGAACACGGAGTCAATTGTAAGTCCGCGTAGATGAAACGGAAACGTAGGTCCTTCGGTGTCAACCCGCCACAGCACCGTGATCTTCACATCGGCATCGATCCTGCGCGTCGGCGGATCAGGGAACGTAATGGCGGCATCGTAATGCTGCACATCGAAAATCTGAGCACGGAATCTGTCAGGCGACGAGATCTGGGCTGTCATGCTGGAGGTGGCCAGCAGTAGGACGAAGGGGACTAACAGTTTCATGGAGACAAAGCTAGTGATTGATGCAACAAAGAAAAGGGCTGCAGTCGCCTGCAGCCCTTGATGGGAATATGCTATGTGTAAGGTGCTTACCGAACGATGTTCAGCGGAAGCGCAAAAGATGTTGAGCCGTTCGTGATATGAACCATCACCATGCCTGCCGGTAGCGTGGACGTGTTGACCGTGAGCGTCTGCATGCCGCCGTCAAGTGTATAGTGCTGCAGACTAAGCTCAACACCTGAGAGCGAAACAACGCGGATAGTTGTGCTACCTTGCTGCGCTGAAAACTGCATAGAAGCTGAAGCCGATGCTGGATTTGGCCACAGGTTAACGGATGTGCCAACTTCATCGACTGGTACATCGATTCCGGTTGTTGTATTCTTCATCATGCCGATTGCGATCACCTGATCTGCATTCGTTGCCTCAATAGCAACTGTTTGCGTTGTAGGCTCAAAACCAATGCGGTCTGCAACGATGATGACGTTGCCCATGGCAACTTCAGTCATGTCAAATGAACCTTCATCCTCGGAGAGTGCGAAGTCTACGATGTTGCCATCTTCATCGCGTGCGATAATGAATGCACCAAGAACTGCCGAGGCTTCTTGTGTCTTGTCAGATCCGCTCTTGACGATGCCGCCACGCTTGTCGTAGACGTGTCCACGTACGCGACCCTTGCCCTTATCTGTCTTTACTGTGTCGAGCAGGATGTCGTACTGGACAGCTACCATCACATCACCAACACTTACGCGCGTTGCCTTGCCCCATTCAGGAACAGCTGTTGCACCAAGCACCATCCACCCTGGCATAACCGGGCGCTTTGCAGGGGCACCAAAGACAACATAGTCGCCTGGGATCATGTTTGCGAAGCTATAGTTGCCATCCTGATCAGTTTCAACCGTTGTTGCCTCGAGCTTCTTGGCAAGAGTGTCGCCCTTCTCTGAAACGTAGGCCGCAAGACGATACGCTACCACCTTGCCAGCAACGCCAGCGTTTGTGTAAGCGTTCTTCATTGTTCCGCCGAAGCCATTGTTGAACGACTCACGCTTGTCCATTGGGAAGTCGAAGCCGCCCTTGCTCTCTGTGATGTTGATCGAGGTTGCTGACAGAACATCGTGCGTGTTGTTATAGAACTCGACGAGATACTGGTTTGCAGCATTGTCTTTTCCAAGCATTCGTGCTGTACCAATGTAGTTGACGCCGGACTGGAGCTCGGCCCTATATGTTCCGTCTTCACGTGTCTCGGCAACAACACGCATGTAGCGCGAATCGGCATTGGCTGATTTTTCGCGAGCTTCAAAGACCACCAGTGCCTTGAGTGGCTCACTCGTAGCCGCATCAAAGACTCGTCCTTCAGCTACAACCACTGCAGGCTTTGCACGCATGGCAACCTTGAAGTCGATCTCCTTGATGGTGTTGCACTCAATCACAACATCCTTGGCATCAGCCAGCTCAACAACATTGTCATACCACTCTGCAACCATTCCAGAGCCTTCAATGCGGATCTTGTATGTGCCGGCTGGAAGCATCAGAATGTATGATCCATTCTTGACCTCTGCCTTGTATACTGGACGGTAGACAGTTGTGCTTGTGGAGTCCTTCGTGCGCACAACTTCTTGGCGCCATGCTGTAACGACACCATTAACGGATTCGTTGACATTTTCCTCATAAGCCACCATGCCCTTGATCTTGGCGCAGAGTGGGGCTTCGGTGGTCTTCTCCTTGATCGTTAACTCAACAACTTGAGTTGCAACAACTTCGACACCATTTACGGTGGCCTTAGCGAGGACGAAGAAGCGGTATGTTCCAGCAACTGGCTTTTCCCAAGTGATGACACCTGTGGCCTGATCAATAACCATGCCTTCAGGCTGGCCATCGAGCTTGTACATCGGAGTTGTGTTTACACCCACAACAATGGCCTTTGCCACGTAAGTGTACCGTATGCCTACATAGCCGGTCGTAACTGGCTGCGATACAAACTTGATTGTTCCTGCTGGCCCTTCGCCTTCAGTGATCACGAGAACGAAGTTCTGCTTGACAACAACTTCTTTGCCATCGATAATCTGTACAGCTGCGATCGAGATTTCGTGGCGTCCAGCGACTGGCTTCTCCCATGTGATCTTGCCAGTTTCCTTGTTAATCGTCATGCCTTGCGGGCCTGTAACAAGAACATATGAGATCGTTGCTGGGTTATCTGATTCAGCATTAGCATCATAGTAATACGCCTTTGTCACGATTCCCGTAAGCACTGGAGCACTGACAAAGCGGAGTCCCTTTGTGACGGTGCCCTTGACCTCGACAACCTTGATCACCGAACGAGGCCCCTCTGTGCCACCATCCCAGTAGCCCTTTACAAAAAAGGTGTAAACACCTGCCTTGAGGCCCTGGATCGTAGCCGTGTATGTGTTCTCACGCGTATTAGCACTGTGCGCGATGGCCGCAACCTTTGTGAATTTGGTCACATCCTCGGTTTCGCCGGAGGCTTGGTAGATGTAGTACTTCAGTGGAGTAGGCGTACTTGTGATGCCTTTCCATGTCAATACGACATATCCGGCCATACCATTGGCACCACCTTGTGCAGTGGCGGTGAGATCTGTTGGCGCAGGATACTGTACCTGTGCGCTCACACTCATGACAGATGCTACCAAGACCGATAGCATTATGCCTATTCGTTGAAGTAGACGGAACGTGCTCATTGACGTCCTC
>JBEBCJ010000200.1:0-8253 GCA_041157865.1 Bacteroidota bacterium | reverse complement strand
ATCTACCTCAAGGGGCTAACCCACAGATCGAATCTGAGAAGCGTAGTGCAGTGTTGTGGGCAGACCGATTGTGTGGGACAACGCCGCTACTGATACTGCATGGCACGGGAGACCGCAGGGTAGATGCCATGCACTCGTTGGATCTGGCAACGAAACTTCAGACACTACAGAGACCGTATAAGCTGATCATGTACGATAATGCCGATCATGTATTGGCAGGACGCAGGGTAGAGTCGAATACCGATATTCGTTGGTGGCTCGATCACTACGTCATGAATGCCTCACCATTACCACGGACCGGTCCTCACGGTGCGTAAAGGGAAACACAGACTATGAAACAACTTCTTGTTCTTGCCGTATGTATCAGTGCGCTTACATCGCTGTCTGCGCAGCATGAGCTCGACGGTTATGAAAACAAAGAGTCATTCCTGCGCTGGATGATTCAAGATGAGAAGCTGCTCGAGTCCATGCAGCCGCGGCACCCTATGCCGATGCTGGTAACTACCTTCCCATCTCGTGAATTGGATACGGCAATTGATGTTCAATGGTACGCTGTGCACATTGATTGGTACCGTCCGCTTCTTACACGCAAAGACTTTCGGGGTCCGCGTAAGGCCGAGTGCCATGTCGTTAGCCGAGTGCGGGCACGAGCCCCGCTGAATTCGTCGTTCACGTTTGACGCAATCAACCTTACGATTGA
Source organism: Bacteroidota bacterium (assembly GCA_041157865.1). Classification (GTDB taxonomy): domain Bacteria; phylum Bacteroidota; class Ignavibacteria; order Kapaibacteriales; family Kapaibacteriaceae; genus UBA10438. The sequence continues at coordinate 7,553 of JBEBCJ010000200.1, read as the reverse complement.
CAGTGTCTTCATTGGATACGACGCAGGCGGCAACCCTCAAGAGCGTGTGAACTTTACACACAGCAGCGGAAAGCTTACGATACCACTGTCGAAACCTCTTGATCGAGGTATGGACGTAGACGTGCGCATTCACTATGCCGTGCAGCGTGATGATGATGCGATGAACATCTGGAACAAAGAGGATGCTGCTATTAACGAGATCCCAGGCGGAAGTGCGTTTACATTCTCACAGCCAGAGGGCGCTCGACGTTTCTTTCCATGTAATGATGTGCCCCATGACAAAGCGGTTTTCAGCGCTGTGGTGCGAGTACCCAAGGGTTATGCTGTTGTCAGCAACGGTGCCGAGTATGCTGTAACAACAGAGGGTGATACTGCCACCAAGCACGTTTGGATTGATGGTGAGATCATGCCAACGTATTTGTTTACCGTGAATGCCGGCGAGTTCATCAACTACAAGCAAACGTATACGCGCAAGGATGGGAGCACTGTTCCAATAGCGAACTATCATTTTGCTAAGGATCAGAACGATTCCATCTACAACGCAACAAAGGCTCTTGCCAACTCACAGCTGTGGTTCGAGGCACTGGAAGGAAAACTTGGCACATACCCATTTAAGACCTACGGACACGTCACGGTATCACCGCTGCCATTCGGTGGTATGGAGCACCAGACAATGTCTACGATCAACCGCTACTGGCTGCGCGGCACAGCAGAGCTTGGATACGTGCACGAGCTCGGGCATCAATGGCTTGGAGACCTTGTGACGTGTGCAACGTGGGCCGACATTTGGCTTAACGAAGGGGGCGCCTCATTTACCGAAGCGCTTTATGGTGAATACGTCAAGGGTCCGACGAGCTACGCCAAGGTGCTTCGCAACAAGCGCGACAGATACATGCGCAGGGGTCAGGCAGAGCCCCCAGTGTACGACATCCCACTTGCAATACTCTTCAACGAGGCCACAACGTACAACAAGTCAAGTTGGGTCTATCACATGATGCGCAGACTGATTGGAGACAGTGTGTTCTTTCCTGTGTTGCGCTCCTACATCGATAGATACAAGTTTAACGCAGCACAGACATACCAGTTCAAGCAGCATTTTGTAGACAACGTGCCTAATCCGCCAGTATCGTGGGATGTATTCTTCGAGCAGTGGTTAGTTAAGCAGGGACACCCGGAGTTTGCAGCTCTCGTGACTCTGCCATCAAATCCACAGGGTGCAACTGTCCCTGTATCCATCAAGGTATCGCAGGTCCAGAAGTCGGCTAATGTTCCAGAGGTCTTTCATGTAGCTCTGCCGATTCGGGTGCAATGGGGCTCAGCATGGCACGACACTGTTGTCGTCATGACCTCTGCAAGTACTGAGGTTAGATTCAATTTCCCGAACGACGGCTCATCGCTGAACTATCCAGATCCAGCTGCCCCGGCAAGTCTGATCGATCCTGATGAAAGCATCCTGTGCACGCGTACTGCAGAGGTTGTAACTGGAGTGCACGAAGACCTCGGCCATGACGGCATCCGCCTTGTTGGACCGACCCCGGCTGGTGATCACATCACGATCGATGTGCCTGCAGGTGCGCCGCTTATGGCCTCCTGGATAGCAGCAGATGGTAAGACGTTGCATGAGTTTACTATTGAGTCGGGCGTGCGCATCATTGATGTTACATCGCTGCCAACAGGTGTGTTCTTCCTCCGTGTGGAACGTGACGGCAGATCAACGGTGTTCTCGGTTCCAGTGATTCATTAACCGAAACGTACCTACATGTCTCTCGATTTCGCGGCCCTGCGTAAGGAATACACAAAAGCGGAACTCACTATTGAATCAGTGAATCGTGAGCCCCTTGCACAGTTTTTAGCTTGGTTGGACGAGGCGTTGGCCTCGAACGTCAATGAGCCAACGGCGATGGTGCTCGCGACGTGTTCCGCCCTGGGCCGGCCGTCTTCTCGTGTTGTGCTCCTGAAGGGTATAGACGAGGAAGGGTTCGTCTGGTACACGAACTACCTAAGTCGTAAGGGCGCCGAGCTTGATGTAAACCCACATGCATCACTGCTGTTCTTTTGGCCCGAACTCGAGCGACAAGTTCGTATCGAGGGTATCGTAGCCAAGGTCACGCAAGAACAGTCCACAGAGTACTTCCACTCGCGACCCTTTGATAGTCAGGTCGGCGCTGCGGCCTCGCCGCAGAGTCAGGTGGTGCCCTCTCGTGAATTCCTTGAAGATCTCTTCACCCTAACCCATGCAGCAGCAACCAAGGCTCAGCGCGTAGAGAAGCCCCCACACTGGGGAGGATATAAGCTTGTTCCGACAACAATCGAGTTTTGGCAAGGACGACCCTCACGCATGAATGATCGCATCAGATACCATAAAGAAGAGGACCTGTGGGTGATTGAGCGATTGGCGCCGTGAGACAATTACGGTAATTACAGTAATTACGTAATTACTGTAATTACGGTAGTTACGCTCTCAACCTCGGGTCTGTTGCATCCCGTAGGGCATCTCCAATAAGGTTGAATGCTGAGACGGTGATGAAGATCATGAAGCCTGGGAAGATCGCCAGCCACCACGAGGCGGTGCTGGAGCGGGCTTGTTGCAGAACACTTCCCCATGTAACAACGGTAGGCGGCACACCAAATCCCAAGAATGAGAGAGCGCTCTCGAAGAGGATGGCGCTAACGATGCCGAAGGCAGCGTAGATAAGTACTGGGGCAATTGCGTTTGGGATAACGTGACGGAAGATCACGCGTGGGGTTGAGTAGCCGAGTGCGGTTGCAGCACTGATGTAATCGAGATTGCGAACGCGGAGAACCTCGCCGCGCATAAAGCGTGCTATTGATGTCCACCCGGTGAGACCGATAAGCCCCATGATCAGCCAGAGACTTCCCGTCTCGACCAGTGCAACGATCGTAATGATGAGGAAGAAGCGGGGGAAGGTGATCACGATCTCGATAAGACGAGATATTGCGATGTCGATACCGCCTCCAAAATATCCGGCAACGGCACCGAGAATGATGCCCAGCGTAAGTGCGATGGACATGGCGATGAAGCCAATGCTGAGAGCGTAGCGCGAGCCGTGGATAATTCCTGCTAAGACGTCTCGCCCGATACCGTCTGTACCAAGCAGGTGCTTGCCAGAGGGAGCGCGGTCTTTGAGGGAGACGAGATTCTTATCGGTGCTTCGCGGAGCATAGGGCACTGGAGGCCAGACTGCCCAGTCGTAGGGCAGCGCACGCCAGTCTGCGGTTGCGAACTCTTGTCCCCATTGTGTTAGACCAAGCGTAACGCCATACTCGCGCAGCACGGGCGAATAGATGTCTCCTCGAAGCGAGCAAACTATCGGTTTGTCGTTTGCCAGCACGTCTGCGAGAATTGCCACAAGTGCGATGATCAGGACCGTGTAGACACTGATCATACCGAATGCACTCTTGCGGAACTGACGTCGAACAAACGCGGTATAGTTTTCGCCTGTTTCTGCAGCTGTGGAGGTGGTCACTGTGCTCATGATGACTTCTTTCCGTATGATATGCGCGGGTCTGCCAAGCTGTAGAGCACATCAGCCACGAGCATACCTACAAGAGTAAGGATGGCCGAGATCGTGAATACGGCCATGATCATCGGATAATCGCGCGCAACGAGAGCTTTGAACGACAGTTCGCCCATGCCGGGTATCGAGAAGATCGATTCAATGATCACCGAGCCACCGATGAGGTTCGGTATCAGCGCCGCAACGAGCGTGATGAGCGGGATCAGGGCATTGCGCAGAGCGTGACGGTAGATCACTGAACGTTCTGCGAGCCCCTTAGCCCGTGCTGTTCGGATATAGTCTTGTCTGATGACTTCAAGCATCGACGAGCGCATCTGACGAGAGATGAATGCGAAGTCTGCGTAGACATATACGATCATCGGCAGAGCGAGGTGCCATGCATAGTCTGCGAACTGCTTCCAGGCAGACCAGTTCTTACTGAATGCCGGCGATCGGAGTCCGCTAGACGGAAAGATCGAGATGAACTCCGGGTTGGCAAGGAACGTGATGGCAAGAGTTCCTATCCAGAAAACCGGCAGTGAGTAGAGCGCAAAGAGTCCAAATGTCGCTATTCGGTCGAGTGTTGACCCGGTATGGGTAGAACTATAGATGCCAAGTGGCACGGCTATGGTATAGGCAAGGATGATGGCTATCAGGTTCATGGTAAGAGTTACCGGAACACGTTCGATCATCTTGTCGTAAACCGGACGGTTATCCTGAAACGACTTACCGAAGTCTGGACGTCCAGTAAACGCGGCTGCCTCCCAGTGTGTTTGCCCATCAACAAACACCTTGCTCATGTCAAAGCACAAGAGGCCACCGGTCCATATCACATACTGCTGCCAGACAGGCTTATCAAGGTGCCACTGCTTGCGGATCAGCTCTACGGTCTTCTCGTTCAGTGTGCTGCGTCCGGACATGCCCCCTTCAGAGCCCTGTCCGACCTTTGCAGCGGCGGGATCTCCCGGGGCGAGACGGCTAACGGCAAATGAGATCAGCGTGATGATGAACAGTGTTGGAAGAAACAACACTATCCGCTTGAGTAGGTATCTCCACATATGCAGGCGAAAATACAACGTCAAGGGGCTCTCGCTTCAGAAAGCATTCTCGAGATGACGCACCTTAAGGCTTCCCGAGGAATGGTCAATGGCCATTACATCGAACCTGCACGGCATGCCATAGCACCTGCGTTGTACCATCCACGCCTCTGCCGTGCGGCGCACGCCGCGCAGTTTCGCAAGGGTAAGCGAGGCCTCGGGCGAGCCATAGAGAAGGGAGTATCGCGATCGCACTTCGACAAAGACCAGCATGCCATCATAGCGTGCCACGATGTCGATCTCGCCAACTTTCTTGTAGGTGAAATTGCGATCCAGTATCTCGTATCCGTGCTCTTCGAGGAAGTCGGCGGCAACTTGTTCACCCGATCGACCGGTTTCTACAGTATTCATGAAAAAATCTTTCGATATTCGCGCCCTATGATTGCGCAGTTATCTGGAACGGTTGCACACAAACACGGCATGGATGTTGTGATCGATTGTCACGGCGTTGGCTATGCTGTGAGTGTGCCTTTGTCTACTGCAGATACAGTGCCTGCCATTGGCGAGCGTGTGACATTGTTTACGACGCTCGTTGTGCGTGAGGATGCAATGCAGCTCTATGGGTTTGCGAGCACGTCGGAGCGCGAAGCCTTTGCACTGCTCACATCCATTCAGGGTATCGGTCCGCGAACAGCACTGGGCATCTTATCAGCAACATCGCTGGCAGACTTGCGCAAGGCCGTTGCCACCAGCAACGTTCTGGCTCTCACACGTCTTCCAGGGATAGGAAAGAAAACCGCAGAGCGGCTCATCATCGAACTGCGCGAGAAGATTATCAGTGTCGTTCCAGACTCGTCAGGCAGCATCTCGGTTTCGGCAACTCCAGCAATCGACGATGCCATCAGCGCCCTGCAGGCCCTTGGCTTTGCGCGCGCCGCAGCAGAAAAAGCTGTGAAAGCGGCCATTGCTCTTGACCCATCGTCAGCTGATTCATCGGAGAAACTCATACGGTTGGCGTTGAGGCAAACGGGATGAGGATTAGGTACTCGAATTACACGAATTACAGAATTACATCAATTACACAAATTACACGAGTTACAGAAGTACAGAGTTACATCAATGACAGTAATTCCGTAATTCCGTAATTCAGTGTTTACCCCAACCTCCTCCCCATGCTCCTCATCATCCCAGCCATAGACCTAACAGACGGACACGCAATGCGGTGTATACGCGGGGTGCCGGGGACTGAGTCGTTGTATTCAGAGATCAGCGAGCATCCGGTGGAGTTGGCCCAGCTTTGGCGACGTGAGAATGCCAAGTGTCTTCACGTAACGGATATCGATTCATGGAAGGGGGCTGGCAGCCCCGTGAATCTTGATACTGTTGTTGCGATGCAGCAAGCAATTGACATCCCAGTGCAGTTCGTTTCACGTCAGCGCACGGTTGATGCGTATCGTCAGCTGCTCGAGCGCGGGGTCTACCGAGTCGCTGTGAACAAGGTTGCCTGGATCTACCCCGAAGAAACCCGAGCGCTGTTAGAGCAGTACGGTCCGAGCCGCGTGATCTTTGGTGTGCGTGCACACAATGGTCTGGTGGACATGGGCGATGATCATGCGGACGTTACCGACGAGGACTTTCTACGTCACGTTGCGGCGTTGGGCGGTAAGCGCGTGATCTATACCGAGCTAGACTGGGAGGGCAACCTCACAGGAGAAGATACTGCCACGATACGGCGCATAGCTGCCGTGGCTCCTCTGCGGTTTACAATGGCAGGGGGCATTGCATCCCCGGAACATTTGTGGACGCTGCAGTCGGCTGTGCCACACAATGTGGACTCTGTGGTTATCGGACGCGCCATGTACGAGAACAGGTTCCCGTGCCAGGCAATTTGGCGTGCAGTGGAAGCCAAGCTCGAACCCGGAATTCATGCAACGGCAGCCGGGCTTGGACAGCAATCTTCGTTGACGCCTCGAACGCCCCCTGAGAACAACTGATTCTCATCTCTAGCGTAACCTGTAGCGCAGGCCAAGCACGCCGTTGAGTTGGGAAAGACCACCTCCAGCAGTGGATTGGGCATAGCGTGCGGCTGCGTCGATTTCTACCTTTTCCGAGATAGGTACCAAGAATCCGGCTGTTGCAGCTATCGAAACCCCGAGCTGCTTTTCGAGATGTTTTCGGCCAACCAGACTGTCTGGCAACGTAAGAAACACAAACCCCGCCTCGGCAGAAACATAGGGCGTAAAACCGTGTTTGATGAACCGGTACGTCGCAATTGCACTCATCCCGAAGACCGACGCCGGATCGTTACCGAAAACATCGGCAGGCAGGAACCATCCCGTCAGGCCGAAAGACGCAGAGCGTGACGGCGACCATTGATATCCGGCAGAGTATGCCGTTGATGCATGGAACAGCGCTGAGTCGACCAGTTGTCCGGACGGCGCAACATAGGACAACCCAGCCTGCACATAGTGCCTATCAGCCTGGGCAGCAGCGTTGGTGCCGGCAAGGCAGAGAATGCTCATCAATGTTATCAACCACTTGCGCATGAAATCATCCCTGCAGACCATTACGTGATGTCGATTTTTTGGGAAAATAGGAACATCGAACAAGAGCGCGATTTCTCGTATGTTTGCCGCGTAGGCGAACACCTGTGTTCGAATGGTTTCATGAAGGAAAGACATGCCCCAGATCATAATTGACGGACAGATCATCGAGGCGGCTCAAGGAAAGACCATCATTGAGGCTGCGCTCGACAATGGCATCACAATCCCGCACTTCTGCTGGCACCCTGCGTTGTCGGTTGCGGGCAACTGCCGTATGTGCCTTGTGAACGTTGGTTCGCACAAGAAGGATGTGGACGGATCGCTCATGTATGCAGACGACGGCTCGCCGGTGGTAAACTGGATGCCGAAGATGCAGATCGCTTGTGCCACGCCTGTATCCGATGGCATGATCATCGATACAACGAGCCAGAAGACAGAAACGGCACAAAATGCCG
>JBEBCJ010000199.1:0-12333 GCA_041157865.1 Bacteroidota bacterium | reverse complement strand
CCTTCTGCCTACATGCTGCGTCCAACCGGTTCGGTTCGGGGAACAACGAGGATCGACTCATCAACGATCGCGCTCGACCTCGATCCGGCATATCCGTTGCAAGCTAAGGGTGTGACGTACTCAGTTACGGCAAATGATGTGGGTTATGACACAACCCATGTTATCGCCGATGGGGCCGGCAGCACGATCACCTTCAGTGTATATGGTGCCAATGAGCATGACGTCTATGCATACCCGCAACCATTGAGCCTGCAGGCCCATGGTGGTGTTGTCTTTGCAGGGCTGCCGCCATTAGCCGATATCGAAGTGTTTGACAGTGCCTTATCGTCAGTTGCAATACTTAGTAGCAACGACGGCAGTGGTGGCGTCCGTTGGAACTTGCGGTCCACAAACGGACTTCAAATTCTACCGGGCATCTATTTCTACGTCGTGACCGTGAAGTCTGCCGACGGAGCATCAACCGTTTGGCCAATGAAAAAACTGCTCATTCAGCGATAAGCATCCGCCGCAAGCCTCCAACATCCCCGTTGCTCAGAATCGCGATCACGTCGCCGGCGCGCACTTGAGAGTCGAGGAATTCAAGTACATGCATGCCCCAACCCGGGTCAGAGGCATATTCAGCATCCAGGGAATGGGCCACTGCACCGTGGGCGGTGATCTCGCGCACAAGCCGACCTGTATCGAGGCGCTCCTCTGGCGCATAGCGCTCGGGTCTGTTCACCGGACCAAGACACACGCTGCTTGCCCCCTGAAAGCATGTTGCCAATTCTACTTGAAAGAAGTTTCGTGTAGTGGTGTTTGATCGTGGTTCAAAAACAACATGCAGTCGTGCACCCGGATACTTTTGCTGAAGTGCCGTAAGTGAGAGCGCAATCGCCGTTGGATGGTGAGCAAAGTCATCGATTACATAAGCACCCTTCCAAATTGCGATCTCCTCGAGTCGGCGCTTCGGTGGTTCAAACAGTACCATTGCCGCCTGCTGCTCTTCTGCCGTAAGACCTGCATGGTATGTTGCAGCCACTGCCATCGTTGCGTTACGCACGTTGTGAATTCCCGGCATCGGCAGTATAAATGTACCGTGCGGCAGGCCATTGTAGGTGATGTTCCATTGCGTATTGCCGCCCTGATCTACGACGTCAGAAATCTTCCAGTCGGCATCGGATGTCAAGCCGACACTCTCGACGCGGCAGGGGGCCTGCTGGACAGCCTTTAAGGCATTGCTGTCGTCTGCATTTACCAAAGCAACGCCGTCGCTTGGAATGATGCGGATCATTTGCCTGAATGAATTGATGATCGCATCGATTGAAGCAAAGATATCAGCATGATCAAACTCGAGGTTGTTCACGATGGCTATCGTTGGTCTGTAGTGTACGAATTTGCTTCGCTTGTCGAAAAAGGCAGTATCGTACTCATCGCCCTCGGATACGAACACGCCCGCCTGAGTGTTGTGAGTATCGGCATCTAAAGGCCTGCAACCATGCTCGAAATTCTGCGGAACCCCGCCAATGAGATAACCTGGACGAAAACCTGCATGCTCAAGGAGCCAGGCCGTAATGCTTGATGTAGTTGTCTTACCATGCGTTCCGGCGCAAACAATAGATGTGTTTCTGTCGATGAACAACTTGCCCACCAGCTCTGCCATCGAGGTGTATGGCCAGCGCTCGGACAACACAAACTCCAGCTCTGGGTTGCCTCTGCTGATTGCATTGCCGATCACAGTAAGGTCTGGACGCAGATCACGCAGAGACTCGGCACTGTAACCCTCATATCTCTCTATGCCTGCAGCAGCCAGAACCGAATTCATCGGCTCGTACACGGGGCCGTCGCTGCCTGTTACTGTGTGGCCCTGCATGCGGCATGCGACAGCAACAGAACCCATGGCTGTTCCGCCTATTCCGACAAAATGAATATGCATGAGTAAAACGCCTTGCGCGAAATGTGGTATTTTGTAGAGTTCACAAAGATAGAAGGGGATATCCATGCACATCATGCCGCTTATATGGCTGTTGGCATTTTGCCTGTCGGTTATGTCTGCAACAGCACAGTTCTGGCAAGCAACCAGCGGACCTGCAGCGTCAGTTACATGTCTTGTTTCCAATAGCAAGGGGCATGTGTTTGCTGGAACCGATTACAGCAAGGTCTATCGCACAACAGATCGGGGAGACAACTGGGATTTCTCCGACAAGGGCATCGATGACGGGGTGAATTTTGTCACCATCAGCAATCTGAAGCTTGGTGCAAACGACGATCTCTATGCCGCCGTTAATGGCGTAGGCCTATTCCGTTCACGCGACAACGGATCCACATGGCAGAAGCTCGACATTGGCATCAACATTTCACCTTCGTCTCGCATTTGTGTCAATACAAAGATCACAAGCAATGGCACGACGAACATTTTTGTGGGCTATGATAACGGCCCTGCCGAACTACTGATGAGGCTTTCACTAGACAATGGTGATTCGTTCGTTGAGGTGCCACGCTCAAACATTCCAGGTGCGACGTCTGCTCTGTTTGAAGTGTTCCAGTCTCCGAACTCCGATAAGCTGTTTGTTCTTGTTGCTTACAATAAGGGGCTTTACAGGTCCACAAATCGCGGAACGTCATGGACACGAATTGATTCTGATCCGCAGTCTGGTGAAAGTGACGACAACTTCCGAGTTATGTCGTTTGACGAGCTAGGGCACTTGTATATCGGCAGGAATGCTCTGCCGGCATCGACAAAATCAAAGAATGCAGTTGTCATGAAGTCAACAAACGACGGCGACTCATGGACATACCTAACCAGTGGGTGGGACAATAGCGACATCACAAACAACCGTGTTACTGGAATAGCTGTGGGCAAGGCAGGCAACATTTGGGCAACGACGGACAAAGTATCGGGTCCGTTCCATAGTACGAATTACGGTGCCACGTGGACGCTGATTCGAGATGGTCTGGAAAGCGCCGACGGCTCTTCCAACGGCGTCGTTATCAGCAAAGACAATCATGTATTCGTTGCACTCAAGGGTTCGTTTGTACACCGGCACCTAGATCCAAATGCAGATGTTGAGGAGGGTCTACCCTATGGCTTGACACTTGATGTAAGCCCTCAGCCAGTGAGAGAGACGGTTGCCTTTAACCTGCACTCAGAACATGATGCAGCCGTTGTTCTGAATGTCTATTCTGCATCGGGCCAAGAAGTTCTGCCACAATCAGGATTGCAGCTTAACGCCCGGAACGCTACCCGGCTGACACTTCATGCTGAAGCGCTGGCGCCCGGCGCCTATGTGGCTGTTGTCCGCATGGGGCAGCGCACGTTGACACGGACGTTTGTTAAGGCTGATTGACGGCTTACTTTCGTTGTGGGTCAACCACTCGAGTAATCCACCATACACCATCACGTTTTACAGTCCCGAACTTCATCTTGCGGATGTAGTCCAACGTGATGGTCACTTCATGAGCATCGTCGCCTAACGTATCAGTGCGTGTATCAGAAATTGGTAGTCCAGACATAACGGACTTCCATCGTGTGAGATCATCAGCCAATTCATACTTCTCAACTGCTAGTAAGGGGCGGCCATTAGCCGACACCATAAGTTCGGTTGCCGCAGTGGTATTTCCGGAGTCAAGCTCTGCTTTGAACAAGTGCACAACGCCAGGTGCGGTACGCTGACTTCGTTCAATAATGACGCGTGGCTTTGCTGGTGTCCCAACAACAAACAACTCACATGATGAAGCGATGAACGCAATCGTTAGCAACCCTGCTATGAGTGACGGTCTCATTCTGATATGATCCACGGGAAGGTTGTGGCCACTGCATCTGCAAGACCCTGAGTAATGCGATTAACGGGATGCTCCATGTTGAACGTATGCGTCGTGTTTGACAGGACATGCACGTTATCAGACATCCCGGCTTCTACTGCCAGCTGCTCGATTTCTCGCAATGGTACAGTAAGGTCATGCTGTGCATGAATCATGCGAAGTTTGTTGTTGAGATTGCTGCATGCAGCAACAAGGTCCAAGCGTCTGGCCGAACTCTCTATGTCTTCGACATACGACGCATGCATTGTAAGCATCTGCATCGTGCGTTGGTTTTGCATCTCGAACGAGCCTGCTTCTTTCCATGCTGCTGCCTGGCGAGGAGTCCAGCGGAACCAGGTGCCGACGGAGTTCCACACGGCCACACGTCGAAGACGATTCGGCTGGACAGCTTGCAGCTCATTCGCAGCGATAAGTGCTATGCCGCCACCACGCGAATGGCCAATAAGGCTGAATGTGCCATCCCAGATTGAACGCAACATTTCAAACTGTTCGTTTAGCTCAACGGCTGCTATCGTATCTGCCGCATCGTCGCATTCGCGCGAGATCGTGTTCCTGGCGAAGTCATCGGTTGACTGGACCAACCACGATGTGTTCTTCATACCGTTTAGGGAAAAGCAGATCCGCAGAACAGCCGCGTTTAGGTTAGCGCCATACTGTGCAACCCAAGGCAGAAAACTGTAATTACGAAATCCTTTGAATCCATGCAGAAGGATGATTAACGGTACACGTGATGTCGGGGCAGTAGGCAGGGTCAGTGTTCCGTAGATCGTATCGCCGTGTCTATTTACGAATGCCAGCTCCTGTTCAGGAATGATCACGCATCATCTCCCGGCTCGAGAAGGTCGGGCCTGCGCATGCGAGTCTTAGCACGTGCTTGCTCCTGGCGCCACTCGCGTATACGTGCGTGATTGCCGGAAAGCAATACTTCCGGTACTTCATGTTCACGAAAGACTGCGGGCTTTGTGTAATGAGGTGCATCGAGAAGGCCGTGCATGAAGGAATCCTCGAGAACGCTTTCGGCATCGCCGACTACACCAGGAACCAGCCTCACGATAGCGTCCGTAAGCACGCCGGCAGCGATCTCACCACCAGTAAGAACGTAATCTCCGATTGATACTTCTCTTGTCACAAGCACATCACGAATTCGTTGATCGATCCCCTTGTAGTGTCCACAGAGCAGGATCAGGTTTTGGTGTAATGAAAGATCATTACACATCTTTTGATCGAGCACCTCACCGTCTGGACTAAGGTAGATAACCTCATCGTATGATCTGGCACGTAATAATCCCTCGATGCAGTCAAAGACCGGCTCGCATTGAATGATCATACCTGCACCGCCCCCGTATGGGGTATCGTCGATGTGCCGAAACGTGTCACGGGCGTAGTCGTGCAGATTGTGCAGATGAATCTCTACAAGCCCCTTGTCCTGCGCACGTTTGACGATGGAGTTGTCGATCACCGACTCCAGCACCTGTGGTACGACGCAGACGATGTCTATGCGAAGAACGTGCTCAGGCATCTGGTTCAATATCCTCGTGAACGTCCACCTTGTCAAGACCCTCAAGCAGGCGCACGGTAATGCTGCGCTGTTGCAGATCGACGGCAACGATCACATCATCAATGACAGGTAGGGGAATGGTGGACTTGTTTGGGGTGGTAACAACCCATACGTCGTTGGCTGGAAGCAGCCAAACGTCGGTTATGGTCCCAACGATCTGGCCGGCCTCATCAAAAACGGTTGCGCCCTCGATATCGCCGATGCGGTAGCGCTCCGTAGAGGATATCCCAAGATCATTGGCATCGGCAAAGACCGCCTGATCTGTAACAGTTGTTACCATCTCTGCCGACGTGATCTCTTTGAGTTTGATCAATGTGCGATGCTCATTCTGCGTGAACATCTCAACTGTGTATGCTCTGGTGAAGTCGCGGGAAAACCCTACCCCTACGCTACAGCCCGCACGAAGTCCAGAAGGCAGTACCACAACATCAGCAAGCTGCATCGTGCCATCGAGGCCGTGGGCTCTTCCAAGCACACCGATATACTCCGATTGCGTGGAAGACACGTCAGACCCCTCTTACCCTAGGTATGTGCGCAGCGCCTTTGAGCGTGATGCATGACGCAGACGGCGAATAGCCTTTTCCTTGATCTGTCGGACGCGCTCACGTGTGAGATTGAACTTTTCACCAATCTCTTCAAGCGTAAGAGCTTGTTGATCGTCAAGTCCGAAGTAGAGTCGAATGACTTCGGCTTCGCGCTCACTGAGTGTGTTGAGAACTTGCTGCACTTCTACGCGAAGAGATTCGCGCATAAGCTCGCTGTCCGGAGGGGGCTGCTGGTCATTCGGAAGAATGTCGAGCAGACGATTGTCTTCGCCCTGCACGAATGGCGCGTCAACTGATAGGTGACGCCCGGAGATCTTGATCGTTTCTGATATCTCGGCAATCGACATCTCAAGTTGCTCTGCGAGTTCTGCGGCGGTTGGCTCGCGCTCGTATTGCTGCTCGAGTTCTGAGAACTTCTTACCGATCTTGTTAAGGGCACCAACGCGATTTAGCGGAAGGCGAACGATACGTGATTGTTCAGCAAGAGCCTGAAGGATAGACTGGCGAATCCACCACACTGCGTAGGAGATGAACTTGAAGCCACGTGTTTCGTCGAAACGCTTTGCTGCTTTGATAAGTCCAAGATTGCCTTCGTTGATAAGGTCGCCCAGAGATAAACCCTGGTTCTGATACTGTTTCGCAACAGAAACAACGAATCGTAGGTTCGCTTTCACGAGACGCTCGAGGGCCATTGAACCCTCGAAGCCGCCGCGCTTGATCGCTTGAGCTAGAACAATTTCGTCATCACCGGTCAGCAGGTCAACTCGGCCGATCTCCTGAAGATACTTGTCGAGTGACTGACTTTCACGGTTGGTATATTGTTTCGTAATCCTCATGAACAGGAACCTATAGTAGTATTTTGGGGCCGAAAGAGTGCAAAGTTACTGATCTGACGGCAATTTCGGTGCGAGAAAGGCACCATATTTTGGAGTTAGCAGCACGTCATGTGCAGTACGCACAGTTGGTATGTCGAGCAGGTTGCTACGATATTGTGCACTGCCGGTAGAAAAACGAAGATTGACCTCTTTGGTTATCAGGTCCCGCAGCTTCTTATCATGGGCGTGTAGTTGGACCAGATATTCTTTTTCGACTTGTGCCTGCAGAGTTTGCAGAGCAGTTCTCAGCTGCGGGGAGCTTTCGACGTCTGCAAGACTCTTGCGCAAGTTCCTCAGAGCAGAAAACAGTGGATCGCGCTTGTTCACAGGCAAGCCCTCGATGTAGCGGTAGAACTCATCGAGTACCCCTTTGCCAGCCACATATGACTGTGGCGGTACATCAAACTTGGCAGCTTGGCGTGTGGCAAATGAGCCGATAACACCTGATTCCAGGAGATGATACAGAAGACGAGGAAGCGTCGAGTCGGAAACGACTGTATCAGGGTCGATACCATGTCGGGCAGAAACTGTGCGACCTGCCAGCGTTTGGAAAGCTGCATTGGGATCTACAGTGGAGTTGCGTGTATCCAGACGCTGAATGCACCGTCCTGATGGGGTATAGTACCGCGATGTTGTGAGTTTGAGAGCCGAATTACCATCGGCAACCGGAATCATACTCTGAACAAAGCCCTTTCCGTAGGACCTTTTTCCGATGATTACGGCCCGATCAAGGTCTTGCAGTGCTCCGGAGACAACCTCGCTTGCACTTGCGCTGTTCTCGTTTACAAGTACAGCAAGTGGTAGGCTCGGAAATGTGGGCGCGCGCATCGATGCGTATGTCCGCGACTCGTCGTCGCTGCGGCCCCGTGTAGAGACAATCGTACTGCCTTGCGGCACAAACAGCTCGGTAACCTCAATGGCCGCCTCAAGCAGCCCGCCGGGGTTGTCGCGAAGATCGATGATCAGACCGTTCAGTGGCGCAGTTGCTTGGAGCTGGCTTATGGCCCTGAACAGTTCTTCTCGAGTGGTGCCTGTAAATCGACTAAGCTTAACGTAGCCGATTGAGCTGGGCAGTCGGTCGGCTACGTAGACTGACTCCAGTGCGAGCGATCTTCGTTCGAGCGAAACTTTCAGGGTATCGGCCTTGCCATCGCGAACAAGCCACATCGAAAGCTTGGTGCCAGCGGTTCCTCGCGTAAAGGTTCGAAGACCGTCCTGATCAAGTGAATCAGCCCAGATGGTGTCGACACGCACGATGCGGTCGCCAATTCGTATCGAGGCTTCTTTCGCAGAGCCCTCGTTCCGCAGATCAGTGATGATCAATGCGCTGTCGATCTCGTCTACAACGATTCCGACGCCCGTGTATGTTCCGGTTGAGAGCATGTCGACCTCATCCGTTTCGCTGCCGACAAAGAACTCACTGTAGGGGTCGAGATGTTCGAGCATGGCATCGATCCCAACCTCCACGAGCTCTATAGGGTCAACTGGATCAACATAGCGCACTTGTACATCGCGGAACACTGCGCCGAAGGCTTCGATTGCCTTGGCCAGGCGCACATATGGGTCCTCGTCTGCCCTGCGTGCAATGGCTGGAACGCACATCAGGAGTATGAGAAGAACAAGAGGACGTAACAGGTTCATAGATGAATTCGACGTTGAATTTCGCCCACCAGTGCATCAACCTGAATACGGTCTTGTTGCATAGTGTCGCGTTCGCGCAGGGTAACGGTCGAGTCGCTTAATGTCTGCCCATCAATCGTGATGCAGTAAGGAGTACCAACTTCGTCCTGCCTGCGGTACCTGCGACCAATCGCTCCACTCGTGTCGTAGTCAACACGGAAATGGCGCTGAAGGTTCGCTATGATCTTCTCCGCGGCTTCGGGCATTCCATCTTTATTCACAAGCGGCAGCACGGCTGCAGTGATCGGGGCAATCGATGGCTTGAGCTTCAGCATTGAGCGCGTTTCTGTGCCGCCGTCTTCTGTTGCCAGCTGCTCTTCGGTGTAGGCATCGCACATTACGGCCATGAATGTTCTCGTTGCGCCAACCGCGGTTTCGATCACATACGGAGTAAAGCGGTCTTTCGTTGCTGTATCTACATACTCAAGTTTTTTGCCAGAGAATTCTTGATGACGTCCAAGGTCGAAGTCGGTGCGAGAGTGAATACCCTCTACTTCGCCCCATCCAAACGGAAACAGGTATTCAATGTCTTCGGCTGCTGCTGCATAGTGGGCAAGCTTTTCGTGGGGTTTCCTGTGCAGCTTACTCGGATCAATGCCGAGTGATTCTGTAAACCAATTCCAACGTGCGTTGCGCCAATACTCGAACCACTCGTCTTGCGTTCCGGGCTTGATGAAGAACTGCATCTCCATCTGTTCAAACTCGCGTGTGCGGAACAGGAAGTTCTTTGTGTTGATCTCATTACGAAAGCTCTTACCGATCTGTGCAATGCCGAACGGCGGCTTCATGCGCGCCGACTCCATGACGTTCTTGAAGTTGACGAATATGCCCTGTGCAGTTTCCGGACGCAGGTACACAACATTGGCTGCATCAGCAACGGGGCCAACGTGCGTTTCAAACATGAGGTTGAAGTTTCGGACTTCCGTCCAATCTGTTGTACCGGAGATAGGGTCAGTGATGCCGTTCGACATGATGATCGTGTGTAGATCTTCGTTGCTGGTCGATGCGTTTAGCGCTTGCTCAATGGCATCTGCCTGGTCTGTCTTGCCCTTGTTGCGGAGGCGCGCGATGTGGTCTTCGATAAGATTATCGGCGCGATGACGTGATTTCGAAGTCTTATTATCGATCATCGGGTCGGAGAATTGTCCCACGTGGCCGGAAGCCTCCCACACGCGCGGGTGCATCAGGATGGAAGAATCGATACCGACGATATCCGAGCGGTAGGTCATGGATTTCCACCAGGAGTCCTTGATGTTGCGGAGTAACTCCACGCCGAGTGGACCAAAGTCCCAGCAGCCGTTGAGTCCGCCATAGATCTCAGATGACTGGTATACAAAACCTTTTCGCTTTGAGAGCGATAGAATTGCGTCGAGTGTTGTAGAAGAGGCCATAGTTGAATTGTATGTGCGCGATCAGTTCGGCGGCAAAATACGAAGTCCAATCTGTTGCGTAGTTTACAGCCTGTCAACAATGCATTTGTAATAGAGAAGTCCATGAAAATTGTGTCAAGATTCATCGCATACTCTGCAATCGCCGTAGTGGTTCTCTGCATGGTTGGACTCCAGGCCCTTGCGCAGATGCCAACTGCAAAGAGCAAGATCACATTCTCGCCAATACAGGAAGTACGTGGCAAGGCCGGCGACACGATAGAGATCGTTGTCAATGCGAAGATCGCCAAGCACTGGCACAGCTATGGCCTTACTCCAGCTGTTGGCCCCGATGGACTCGGTCCGGAGGCAACAGTGATCACCGTAGGGCCGAAATCCGTGATGAAGATTGCCGGCAAGCCACGTTTCACGAAAGGGGCTCATTCGGGATACGACAAGACATGGGAGACGACGGTCGAGGAACTTTCGGGCAACCTGGAGGTACATATACCAGTGCGACTGCAGTCAACTCTGGCAAAGGGTGCGCATAAGGCATCGATTAACTTTCTGATGCAACTCTGCGACACCTCTGCATGTCTGCCTTCAGAAGATATGCCGCAGCCCATTGCTGTCGAGATCACCGCAGCAGCTGATGGTGGGGCCCTTGGCGATATTGATTCAGTCGAAGCATCATCCGGCCTAGCATCTGTTTCTGCGGGTGCAGAGCAGGCGCCGATGGATACCCAGCAGGAAATTGAGATCGAAAAGAAGAAGGGGCTCTTGAGCTTTTTCCTTTACGCCATGGGAATCGGATTTTTGGCACTCCTTACGCCGTGTGTGTTTCCCATGATTCCAATTACCGTCTCATTCTTCACGAAACGTCACGAAAAGACAAAGGGTTCTGGCGTACGTGATAGCGTTCTCTTCGGTATTGGCATCATCTCAACCTTTACAGCCGTAGGAATCATCGCCTCGGTGTTGTTCGGCGGCACGGCAGTGCAGGATCTTGCCGCGAACCCGTGGATGAACTTAGGCATCGGCCTATTGTTCATGGTCCTTGCATTCAATCTCTTCGGCTCCTTTGAGATCCAGGTCCCAGTCTCAATAATGAACGCGTTGAATAAGAAGTCCCAGGGTGATGGCGTTTTTTCTGTGCTTTTGATGGGGCTAACATTCTCGCTAACCTCATTCACATGTACGGTGCCATTTGTTGGCACGCTGCTCCTGAGCGCATCGGGCGGTGATTATCTCTATCCCGCAATTGGTACTCTGGGTTTTGCAACTGCATTCGCAATACCGTTTGTTGTGCTCTCGATGTTCCCATCGCTTCTTGTGCGCCTCCCGCGTGCCGGTGGCTGGATGAATAATCTCAAGGTTGTGATGGGCTTTTTGGAGATCGCAGCTGCTGTGAAGTTCTTTTCTACGGCAGAGTTCATTTTCGGACTAGGCCTTCTGCCGCGCGAGGTTTTTCTTGCAGTATGGGCCGGCGTTTGCTTCCTCATTGTACTCTACGTCCTGGGTGCCTTTCAGCTTACACTCGATACGCCGGTCGAGCGCATAGGCGGCACAAGAGCGTTCTTTGCCGTAGTCTTTGCAACCCTCGGTTTTTGGTTTGCCGCTGGCATGCTTGGCAAGCCCCTTGCAGCTGATCTTGAAGCATTGCTGCCGCCCGAGAATTACCATGAGCTTCTGGCGCAAATGAACGGAACGACCTATGCGGCTGCGGTCCCGGCGCGCAGTGATGCGCACGCTGACGCGGGGCATGGCGGACTTGTTTGGCTTCATAATCTCGACGAAGCAAAGAAGCTGGCAGCCAAAGAGGGCAAGCCCATCTTTATCGACTTTACAGGATTTGCCTGTGTCAACTGCAGACTGATGGAGAAAGACGTCTTCCCAAAACCGGAGGTGGTAGAGCAGTTCAAGAAGTTCGTTCTTGTTCAGCTCTATACGGATCGCAAAACGGAACCGTATATCACCAATCAGAATATTCTCAAGACGTACGGCACTGTGGCCAACCCGCTTTATGTGCTGCTCCGCCCGGATGGTTCATACGTTGCGCAAACAGGGTTTCAGACGCAGTTCAGGTCGAACCCCGAAATGTTCGTGGGATTCCTCCAAAAGGCGCTGTAGTATCATGTCGGCCATTGAACCAGTTGTCGACTCGAGCTTCGAAGATTTCTTTGAATTAGTCTGCGCGCTGGCAGATTACGAAAAGCTCGATCGTCCAAACAGTCAGGCCAAGCAGCGTCTTGCAATGGACATCACGGGCCCTAAACCTCGGATTGAAGCCTATCTGCTGAGGCAAGCGGATGGTGGGGCTGCGGGCTATGCGATTGTTTTGGAGACGTACTCCTCGTTTCTTGCTCTACCTACACTGTATCTCGAGGACATATTCGTTCTCGAAGAACATCGTGGTAAGGGGCTCGGAAGTAAACTTTTTGATTTTATTGTGGACCTTGCACGATCGCGCGGTTGCGGTCGCATTGATTGGCAGGTGCTTGATTGGA
>JBEBCJ010000198.1:0-9579 GCA_041157865.1 Bacteroidota bacterium | reverse complement strand
TTGCCAACGAGAACAACATTCACATACTCGTGAACCGTCCGCTCAATGCCATCGTAGACAACGACCTCATCCGACTTGTCTCGCATCCCATGCCGGAGCACATTGTGCATCCGCAGGACATTGAGCATCGCATCCACGACATGGAAACGCGCGAGCACGACCTTGCCAACAAGCTCCAAGCAGAGGGTACACTCTCCGAGCGCGATGTACAGGTCTTGCACGAAGCCTTTCGTGTTGCCGGCGCGTTGTGTCAGTCCTGGTCACAATTCCAGGGCCTTATCCACTGGCGCGACGTAGAGCGCTCCTACCTTGCGCCACGCATCAATGCTGCTGCCGTGCTTGGCGCAAACAGCGGACACTCCGATGAGGTCGGCGAGTATATCGGCGATCTCACCAAGCTGCTAACGGATCTCGACACCATGTATGCTCAAGACGAGAACGCCTCTCTCGAGGAGCTCCGCTCCGCTCTCGCAACAGAATTCGAGATGGACCCCGAAAGCCCCTTGCAGCACATCGCCATCCACGCTCTCAACTGCACCGAAGGCGTCGGCACCGTCCTCGTTGGCATGCGCACCCCTACCTACGTCGACGATGTCCTCTCCACTCGCGACCTGCCACGTCAGCACTTTACCCGCCAAACCTGGGAGCGCGTGGCAGAGCAGCTGAAAAAGCTGAGCGCATAGAAGACTAGGTACGGAATTACTAGAATTACTGAATTACAAGAATTACTGAATTACTGAGCTACATCAAGGTAATTCCCGTAACTCCCGTAATTCCCGTAATTCCCGTAATTTTCCCCATGCTTCCTCTCCGCATAGCCCCTTCCCTACTTGCATCCAACCTGCTGAACATGCAGGCTGATATTCGTGCGTGTGAAGACGGTGGTGCAGATTTGCTTCACTACGATGTAATGGACGGACACTTTGTGCCGCCTATTACCTTTGGTGCAGACTTTGTTAAGATGATGAAGGGGCTAACCACACTCCCTATTGACGTGCACCTCATGGTCAACAACCCAGATCATCAGTTGGAGTTGTTTGCTGATGCCGGCGCAGATTGGATCTCGGTGCATGCCGAAGTAACGCCGCATCTGCACCGCACGCTGGGTCGTATCAAACAGCGCGGCTGCAAGGCTGGTGTGGTGCTCAATCCTGCTACGCCCCTTGAGTATGCCTTTGAAGTTGCCGAATCATGCGACTTCATCCTGCTCATGAGCGTTAACCCCGGCTATGGCGGGCAAGCCTTTATCCCCTCGTTCTTGAGGCGCTGTGAGCGGCTCCGCTCATGGCTAGACGGCAACGACCTATCGCACGTCGAAATCGAAGTAGATGGCGGCATCAAAGTAGACAACGCAAAACGCGTGATCGAAGCCGGGGCAAATGTGTTGGTATCGGGTTCGGGTGTATTCCCTAGCCCCGGGCCTTGGCCCGGGGATGAAAAGAAGGGCGTCAGCGTTAGCCCCGGGCCTTGGCCCGGGGTACCCATGAACGATGCGCGTTCATCCCATATATCAGCGATGATCCAATCCCTACGAGGATAGAACCGATGCAGCAGCGAGAGTTTTTGGGGCCTGCAATCATCCGCTTCGCACCGATCATTGTCTTTGTGATTGCAATCGCCATCTACGCAAACACCTTAACACATGGTTTTGTGCTCGATGACGAGATCGTTATAACAAAGAACTCCCTCGTGCAACAGGGTACCGATGGGCTGTCGAAGATCTTCAGCGAGGACAGCTTTTATGGCTACTTCAACCAACGTGGCAAGAGTGGCTTGATTGCTGGTGGGCGATATCGTCCGCTTACAATAGCAATGTTTGCGCTGATTCATCAAGCTTTCGGACAAGCTCCGTTTCCGTACCATGCTGTAGCCGTATTACTCTATGCCCTGACATGTATTGGTGTGTTCTACGTGTTTCGCAATCTGCTGCAGATGCGACTTGAACACAATGTTAGCACTGCCGCACTGCTCTCGGCGGTTGTGTTTACGGTTTTACCGGTCCATACCGAAGTTGTTGCCAACATTAAGGGGCTTGATGAGACGGTAGCTTTGGGGTGCTCGATTCTTGCTCTGCTTCTGGCTCTGCGTGCGACAGACTCTGGAAAGTATATCTGGAGTGTTCTGGCTGCAGTCACGCTGTTCTTTGCATGCCTGAGCAAAGAGAATGCCGTGGCGTTTGCTGTGATTATACCCGTTGCACTTATCGTGTTTCGCCGGTTGGCAGCTAGGAAGGCACTCGTTGCATCCGTGCCGTTGCTCATAGCAGCCGGCGTCTATGTCCTGCTGCGGTCATCGGTTATTGGAGCAGGTGGGTCTTCGTCGGCACAGGCCCAGGAACTGATGAACAATCCATTTTTATTCTATGTCAATGGGGCTTGGCAGCCCATGCAATTGGTAGACCGAATTGGTTTGTTGCTATCGAGCTTCGCACGGTATACGCAACTCATCATCGCACAGTATCCACTAACCCATGACTACTACCCGGCAACGATACAGGCCCACGGTATGGGCAACCCATCTGCAATTGCAGGGTTTTTCGTTGCCATGCTATTGCTAGGTTCGACAGCATGGGGATTGCGTTTATCAAAACCTTGGGCCGCAGGATTGTTTGGTTTTCTTGCAAGTTTCGGCATCGTATCGAACGTCATATTCCCCATTGGAACAATCATGGGGGAGCGTTTCCTCTTTATGCCGTCATTTGGGATAGCACTGTCGGTCGCAACTGCTCTGCCAGCGCTGCTACAAAAGCCGTCAAAATCTATGTGGTTATCATTGTTTGGGGCCGTAGTTGCGATGTACACAGTCTTAACTGTTTCTCGAAACGGAGCATGGAAGGATAACGAAACGCTCTTCTTTACTGACATAGCAGTTTCTCGTACAAGCGCCAAACTCAATAGCGCCTGTGGTGGTGAGTTATTGACCCGAGCATTGGCCTCCAAGGATCAAGACAGCACTGAGCTGCTCGCTAGTCAGGCATTTCCGTTTCTCGACGCTGCCATAGTCATCCACCCAACCTACGGGGTTGCATTCTATAATCGTGCTACCTGCAACATCCTCGTTAAAAACTACAGACAGGCTGTCGAAGACGCACGTGTAGCGCTGCGGTTCAATGGCGATGTCAAAGCGTCGACTATTCTGCTTGCCCGCGCGCTTCGTGATCGCGGCAAGTATGAGGGTGAAACAGATCGCAACGCGGAACTCGCCATCACTTCGCTTCTCGAATCATGGCAACTCAACACTACGGATGCAAAGACTGCTCACCTTCTTGGAATTGGTTATGGGATCTTGGGCAAGCATACTGAATCACTCTCATGGTTCTCGAGAGCGGTTGATATCGCCCCACAAGACGCTCAGTATGTTTTCGACCTAGGAACGGCCTATTATTACAATGGTAACAAGGCTAAACGCGATGAGTATCACAAACGAGCACAAGAACTGCGATGAGTAACGCGTCGAAGACTTCCCGCAAGAGAAAGGAGCATCTCAAACCTCACGACAATACGGACCGCTATCCACTGATCTATATTCTAGGCATCGTCGTCGCGGCCGTGTTTGCCTTCTCCCCAGGACTCACAAATGGTTTTGTGAATTGGGACGACTACGCATACATTGTCAACAACCCATTAGTAACCGAGTTCTCAGTTGCTAATCTCATAAAGATGTTTACCCCAACGACCTTTGTTGTGGGCAATTATCATCCACTAACAGTCCTAATCTACGGCGTCCAGCATGCAGTGTTTGGATTAAACCCAGCTGGATACCATGCAGTGAACATCGCCATACATCTGGTCAGCACTGTACTTGCGTCAATGATTGCTTGGCGATTGTTTCAACATCGCGTTGCTACAATTGCCATGACAGCGGTGTTTGCACTTCACCCGTTGCGTGTAGAGTCTGTGGTATGGGCTGCCGAGTTGAAGGACGTCTTATACGTGTCTTTCTTTCTTGCTGCTACCTACCTGTACATCGTTAACATCCAGCGAGGCAAGACAACAGTACGCGATAATCTTGCCGTGTATGTGTTGTTTTTCCTATCTCTGTTAAGCAAGGGGCAAGCGGTGGTGTTCCCAGTGATCATGCTTGTTCTGGACTATATCTTGCAGCGACCATGGTCAAAGACACTAGTGATCGAGAAAACACTGTTCTTCATCACATCTATCGGCTTTGGTTTACTTGCGATTATGGCACAACGTGGCGGGCAGCTCAACGTTACCGGACCACAACTTGTACTTCCATTCACGGAGCGACTGGCCTGCGCGTTGTATGGCATGCTCATGTACTTTATCAAGTTTTTCGTGCCAACAGACCTAGCCTGTTTTTACGACTACCCATTACCCAACGAGATGTCGGGTATGTTTCTGTATGCAAGCATTTCAGCAGCGATCCTAATCTCTGCCCTGATTGCCGCACGAAAGCATCGCATGCTGTTGGGAGGGCTAATGTGGTTCCTCATTGTTATCGGACCCGTTAGTCAGATAATGCCTGTAGGCAACGCACTTTATGCCGATCGGTATAGCTATCTATCAATGTTCGGAATTGCACTTGCACTTGCTTATACCGTCAAGGTGCTCACCAATAGATTTGGTCAGTCGGTCATGGTTGGCTCGTCAATTGCGATCGCAGTGGTGTTAACCATTGCAGCTCACACCCAAGCAAAGACATGGGACAACAATATCACGCTATGGTCGGCAGCCCTCGAGGCCAACCCACAAAGTGCACTTGTCCTCAACAACCTTGCAGGTGATTACCTCGATAGCAATAAGCTAGACGTTGCGATTCCGCTCTTCGAGCGAGCTGTTGCTAATCCTGGACGCTACAAAGAGATTTTCAGAACGTTAAACAATCTAGGCCTTGCGGTATCAAGAGCTGGCAATCGCGATAGCAGCTTGTATTGGTTCAAGCGATCTATCGAAACTGATTCAGCGTTTGCGGACCCCTATTTCAACCGTGGGGGCGTGTTGCAGTTTATGAATCGACACAATGAGGCTTGCCAAGACTTCTCCCGATTCATTGAGGTTACTGGAGGCGATGCTCGTGGCTACTTGATGCGTGCGAAGTCGCTGCGTGCAATGGACTCCATCAGTGCGGCAATCCGAGACTACCGTCAGGCGATCGCTAGTAACCCAGCGTACACTGATGCCTATTTAGGATTGGGAAACATCTACTTTTCACAAAAGCAATACCAGTTAGCTATCGACGTGTATTCTAAGGCTATTGCAGAAGTTGCAAACAATGGAGAGTTGTTTCTCAATCGAGCCAAAGTGCGGTATGTAATGACCGACTATCGGGCTGCACTTCAAGACTATGATGCTGCTGATGTGCGCGGCGCACGCGAACCCGCACTGCGCCAAGCAATACAACAGGGGATTTCTTCTATGCCCCAAGCATCTGCATCCTCGATGCAGATCAGACGCTAATTCAAGAACGATTCTGGTACTGCAAAGCCACGTTCCTTGGCACGACGCGCAGCCACTGCACGCTGCACGTTATCCCCTGTGTCTCGGTATGCAATCGCCAGATTAAACCAAGCACTGGCATCGTTTGCATTGATTGACGTTGCCTTACGCAACAACGAAATTGCCTCTTGAGGACGCTTCAAGTTGATAAGCGCAGTGCCACGGAAGAAGTAACCATCGAACTCATTGGGAAACTCCTTCATCGTTTGTGCACCAGTTTCGGCACATGCATCGTAGGCTCCCAATCGGAGCGACTCGCGGGCCTTACCGCTCAGAGCTTGATAGCGATCCTTGCCAGCGATGCCCAAGGCTAAAGCCGATGTGAAGTCTTCAACCGCCTCTGCCGGCATTTGAGCGAACGCATACGTGATGCCCCGGTTCAAGAGAATATTCGGCTGTCCCGGATTTTCGGAAAGTGCTCTCGTCAAACACTCCAACGACTTCGAGTATTGGCCCTTCATGCCATAGATAACGCCCAGAGCCTGCCAAAGTTTCCAGCCTTTTGCATTGACCGTCTCAACCACTTTAAGGTCAGCAAATGCCTCATCAATCCGGTTCTTATCGTAGAGATATGCGGCACGTGCCCCATAGGCAACGGCTGCGCCTACCTTGGTTACTACAACCGTATTGCCAGTTTGTTCAAACTCATAGGGATACAGGTTGATCACTCTCGACCATAGTGTTGCCGAGTTTGTCCATGTGCCAACTTGCTGATACGTTATAGGAATCAGAGCAACGGTAAATACCAGGGCAAACATTGTTGCTAGCCTGGATCGCTTGATGTACAGTTCCGAAACACCATATGCTAGAAGCAAGAGCGAGCCGATATATGGTACATACGTGTATCGCTCGGCCATAACCACCTGGCCAACCGAGATAAACTGAAGTACCAGCACAACGAAGAGAACATATACACCCATTCCTAGGACGAAGTACTTTCTTGCCAAGAAGTTCTTCTTCAAACCAATGTAAGGCAGAATTATCATCGACACAGCGATCGCCGGCATGATGAAGTACCACCAACTTATGTTTCCCGTAGACTGCGTCGTTGGGTATGGGTAGAAGGTTGAAAGATCATACGGTACAATCATCTTTACCCAATACATGACAAAACCGTAACCTGCGAAGGCAAAGCGCTGGGCCGTCGTGAGCACCTCGAACTTTGCAATTGCCTCGCCTGCCTGAAACTGTACTGCAACAATCCCCAACCAAACTGACACGGCAAGGAATGGGAGCTTTTCTCCGATAGTCCCTATCGAGAGCTTGCGGTCGTACCAGTAGTCGATCAGAAACAACGCAATAGGCAGCGGCACGGCCATTGCCTTTGAAAGGCAAGAGGCAATGAACGCAACAAATGATCCTGCTAGCCAAGCATACGAACGAGTGGACACGAAACGAACGTAGGATATCAACGAAATCAAAAGGAACAGCGTGTATAGCACGTCCTTTCGTTCCGAGACCCATGCAACACTTTCTACGTGCATCGGGTGAACGGCGAACCACAGCGAGGTCATCCAAGCAACGAGCAGATTACCCGAAGTTATGCGTCGAAGGAAGAAGAATACCAGTAGTGCGTTGATAACATGCAGCAGAAGGTTGCCAATAGCGAATCCTCTTGCTGATTCGCCGACAACTTCGTAATTGATAGCCAACGACAGCAACGTCAGTGGGTGGTAATTGGACGCAACAGATGTACTCATAGAGAACATCTTGGCAACGGAATCAGCAGACAGAGACTTCACCAACGGCAAGTCTGTCACATACAGGTTGTCGTCCCAATTTGTGAACTCCTTCTGCGCATCGAACACGGGAAGGTATGCCACAATGGTTGCAACAACGATCACCGCCAGCGCAGCAATCAACCTCGTTCTCGAATTCTCTACCATTATTCACACTCCCCTACCATTTGCCGCGAAGATATTGAAATGTAGCTTTGCAGGGGGCATCCAGTCCGCATACTTAGGGGAAGCATCATGAGCAAGAAACACAAGCAGCACGACAGCGCCGAGTCGCGTCCAGCCAATGCCGCATCCAGCATCATCGACAAATTCGAAGCCCTCGGCAACCATGGCGTCTGGGTAGTACTTGGCATTGCCATGCTCATGATTGCATTTGTGTACTGGGACTTTATCACAGCCGCTAAGGTGCTATTGTTCAAGGATATCGGTAGCGACTCTATCAATATCTTTTATCCGCAGATCTTGCAAGCCGTAAAGGCCTACGAGCTATATGGTGCGACAAGCATTTTTAGTCTCGAGAACGTCATGGGAGGCAAGGTAGGATTCAATCCATATGATTTGTTTTCATGGGTAATGGTATGGGGCGGCCCAAACAATCTTGCAGGAAGCTTTGCCAATGTCGAGATGTTAAAGGCGTTGATCACAACTACTCTCGGCTATTTTTTCTTCCGTAATCAGTCGTACACAAATGTTGCATCCTCCATTGGCGCCCTTTGTTTTGGCTTCAGTGGCTACATCGCCCTTGGCGCATCGGGTTGGTATGTACACAGTACGCAGGTCATTTACATAGTAGCAACATTGTGGCTTATAGAGTATGGCCTGAACAAGAAGCGCTTGTATTATGTGCTGATACCACTGCTTACCGTATACATCGCGAACATGACAGGTTACCTGTTTGTGTACCTAACAGCTGCGCTATTCGTCTACGTTCCCATTCGTGTGTTCACCACACATACAGGACGTGAAGCTTTCACTAGATTGTCGGTCTTGCTAGGCCTGCTCATAGTTGGCATGGCACTCTCGTACAATGTCTTTACAAGCGTTGTAAACCTGGTATCGAGCAGTGGGAGGACCGAGAGTATTAGGAAAGCGAGTGCAGCGGGCAACACGAGCGCCTATGGTACTAAGATGGACGTATCGATATTCGATCTTGCCCCACGCGCTGAGTATTCGAACATCATTCTGCGGGCCTACAGCAACAACACGATGGGCACTGGCAATGGCTTCCGCGGTATGATGAACTATCTGGAAGCTCCGTTGCTGTATTACGGCCTTCCGATGCTTCTGTTCTTACCGTTCTTCTTTGTTGGGCAAGACAAGCGGACACGGCTTGTGTATGGCATACTTCTCGGGGCGGTGATCATGCTCCTCGTGTTCCCCTGGTTCCGCTTTGCGTTTTGGGGCTTTAATCTGGACTACTTCCGTGAGTACACGATGCTCATCGGCGCGGTGATGCTTATTCTGGCAATTCGCGGACTCAATAACTTTGTGACCATCCCCAGCAAGACCTATACATGGCTTGCGCCAACAACAGCCCTCATCGTGGCAATCCTGCCATTTGCATTTGCCAAGCCGACAACACTTATCGACCCTTCACAGAAGTCGATGCTGATCATACTCATCCTAGGTTACGGTACGGTTGCAACAGCCTATGCGGCAACAAAGCGCAAGGATATTCTGATTGGCCTGCTTGCGCTTACATCTCTCGATCTGGCACTTAATGCAAATACTACTATCAACAAGCGCGATGTTCTTACCACGGCTGAGATATCTGCAGGCAAGTTGTATGGTGGGTCCTCAAAGCGCGCCATCGATTGGATCGGATCGCAAGACAAGAGCTTGTACCGTCTGGTTAAGTTCACACCAGGCGGTCCAACCATTCACGGCAGCTTGAATGATGCCATGGTGCAAGGATTCAATGGAATCGTGGGATATTCCTCATTCCATAACAAGTACTACCTGAGGTTCATGCAGGCCATGGGCACAATTAACCTCAAAGATCCCAATGATGCGAAGTGGGTCTATAAGGCGATCACGCGTCCCTATTTGGCATCAATGCTCGGCGTAAAGTACTTTTTAGTCAATGACAACCCGATGGGGTTCGACCCGCAACTCTTTCCTTTGGTCAAGCAAATTGACAATGTTTTTATCCATGAATCCAAAACCTCATTACCATTGCTGGTAGCTTACGAATCATTCATCACTGAGGACGAGTTTACTGCGTTACCGAATGGACGCAACGATTACATGCTATACAAGGCTGCAGTACTTGCTCCTGCATCATCCAAGATCGGCCCTCTTACACACTATAATCTCGCATCAGACAGCGTCCGTAATGTGAGCACTGCAGACTTTGCCCGAGCTGCAGAAGAACGTAAGGGGCT
>JBEBCJ010000197.1:0-7272 GCA_041157865.1 Bacteroidota bacterium | reverse complement strand
ACACCTTCTTGCTTGGCTCCTTCACAAAGACCTGCTCGATAAGCACGTTCTCTTCGTAGAACTTGCCCAGCTTGCCTTGTGCGATGCGCTCGGCGATATCTTCCTTCTTGCCTTCTGCGATAGCAGCTTGCTTGTAGATCTCGAGCTCTTTGGCCAGCGTGTCGTTGTCAACCTGTGAGCGGTCAACAAACGATGGCTGCATAGCTGCGATCTGCATTGCTACGTCGCGAAGAAGGGGCTTGGTAGCGTCGTTTACTTGTGCGCCTTCAACTTCAAGCAGCACGGCCAGACGCGATCCAGCATGGATGTAGTCGGCAATAGCACCAGCTGTGTGAATGCGCTTGTATCGACGTAGACCGATCTTCTCGCTGAACTTGGCAAGGATCTCATCACGAAGATTTGCCAGGGTCTTGTCGCCAATGGCTTCTGACCACAGAGCATCTTCTGATGTAACATCCTTTGCAAGCACAGTATCGCAGATGGCATTTGCGAATGCTACAAACTCCTCGTTGCGTGCAACAAAGTCTGTCTCGCAGTTCACTTCTACAATCGCGGCTGTCTTGCCGTCTGCCGATGTCTTTGCAAGCACGATACCTTCGTTGGCATCGCGGTCTGCGCGCTTAGCTACCGAGGCAGCACCGCGCTTGCGCAGCCACTCAATGGCTGCAGCCATGTCTCCACCGGCTTCCTCAAGAGCTTTCTTGCAGTCGGCCATGCCGGCGCCGGTCTTCTCGCGTAGTTCTTTGACGTGTTGTGGGCTGATCATAATCGTAATTCCGTTTGAGTTCAGTGATGATTATTGTTCTGAGCCTTCGCCCTTGCCACCCGCCTTGCGAGTGCGGAGCTGACGGCGAACCTTCGTGTCGTCGCCCTCGGTCTCCTTTGCAACTGCTTCCCCTGCTGCCGCAAGATCTGCTGCCTTTGCACGTGCGATGTCGCGGCCTTCGCCGATGGCACCGGAGAGAACACCAAGAATGAGCTCGATAGCCTTGATCGAATCATCGTTGGCTGGAATCGGATAATCAACCTGTGATGGATCGGAGTTTGTATCAACGATACCGATCACTGGGATTCCCAGCGTCTTTGCTTCCTTGATGGCCAGGTGTTCTTTCTTGATATCAACAATAACAAGCAGGCCCGGAATGCGAGTCATGTCCTCGATACCACCAAACACCTTGCGCAGACGGTCGCGCTCGCGACCCAACATCAAGCGTTCTTTCTTTGTGATCTTGTCAAACGTTCCGTCCCCTTCCATCTTATCAATAGCACCAAGGCGCTTGATAGACTTGCGGATTGTCGAAAAGTTCGTGAGCATACCACCAAGCCAACGCTCAGAAACATAATTTGAACCCGACTTGCGCGCTTCAGCTTCGACTGCACCCTTTGCCTGGTTCTTTGTGCCAACGAAAAGCACGCCACGTCCCTGAGATGAGATCTCATGAGCTGCATCACGTGCGATGTCGATAAGCATTTGTGTTTTGCGAAGATCGATGATGTGGATCCCGTTGCGCTCCATAAAGATGAAGCTGCGCATAGCTGGGTTCCAACGGCGCGTTAGGTGTCCGAAGTGCGCTCCGGACTCGAGCAGAGCTTCCAAGCTTACTGCTGGCATATACTACCTCAAGTTGTAGATGGATGAATCCTTTGTGTGGTTCGAACCACCGGACCAAACGTGCGTCTGGCTCCGCCGGTGGAATTCCCACACATGTGTTGTTAGTTTCAGTATTAACGCTTCGAGAACTGGAAGCGCTTACGTGCCTTCTTCTGACCGTACTTCTTACGCTCGACCATACGTGGGTCGCGTGTGAGAACTCCGGTAGGACGCAGCATAGCGCGCAATTCTTCGTTGTATTCAACAAGAGCGCGAGCAACGCCAAGGCGAACTGCCCCAGCCTGGCCACTCTTACCACCACCACGTACGTTCACGAAGACGTCGAACTGGCCGTTCGTCTTGGTGAGTTCGAGTGGAAGGATCGCATCACGACGATAGTTCTCAACCGTGAAGTACTCTTCGATCGGGAGACGATTTACGAGCACGTGGCCCGTTCCGCTCGTGAGGCGAACTTGTGCTACAGATGTTTTACGACGTCCAGTGCCTTGATAGGTTTTCATTGTTATCTCCGTTACGCCTTCGTTCCAACATGACGATATGGCAATGCATACGGCTTCGGTTGTTGTGCCGCGTGTGGGTGCTCAGTACCTGCATAGACCTTCAGCTTCTTCACCATCTGGCGTCCAAGCGTGTTCTTCGGAAGCATGCCTTTGACTGCAAGCTCTACAACCTCTTCTGGCTTGGTCTGCATCAGCTTTGAGAACGAGCGCATACGACCACCACCAGGATAACCTGTGTTGTGGAAGTATTCCTTCTGTTCTGCACGCTTACCTTCCATGACGACCTTGTCGGCGTTGATCACAACGACAAAGTCACCACAGTCGACATGCGGCGTGAACAATGGCTTGTGCTTGCCGCGCAAGAGTGTTGCAAGTTGTGTAGCCAGACGACCAACCGTTAGGCCGTCCGCATCTACTACCCACCAGTCGCGCTTTACGTCTTGGTCGCGAACAGATGCTGTAATGTTTCCGTGCTGATTCATACTTCCTTCCCCGTATGGGGCTCCTGTCTCACATTGGTTTTTTCAGAGCTTGCAAACATAAGGGTCGGAGGGTATTATTCCCAAATGATGGTCGCAAAAGACACCGCACTTTGTGTCTCGATCTCGTTCCAAACGTCGTAGGCGATGGTGCGCCCCTTACCAACCTTGTGTGCATGGTGGGCAAGAACCGTTGGGGCGTGGCCGCAAATGCGGTAGCGGTTGTTGTGGTCTTCGATCGCAGACCGATAGTCTGCAAGGTTGTTGTCTTCCAAAGCCTTAATACATTGCTGGTCGGCCTCGCGGACAGCATCGGCATACATCGTGGCGGGCAGTTCATCGCCGAACTTGCGTCCAACATGGGCCAGATCACCACTTATAAGCCACAAAACCTTGCGTCCGGTTGAACGCACAAATTCCCGAAGCTCAGATGCAATCCGATCAAGCTGTCCATCAGTAAAAATCGACTGCGTTACCAAAATCGGCAGGATCTCAAAGGAACGTCCCTGCCAAAGATGCTGCAGCAAGACCACGTGGAGTTCAAGCGAATGCTCGGGCTTATGAGCCAAATCGGCAAGGGGCTCATAGAATGGATGTTCGATAACCGGCACAATGCCGAGGGGCGTCTCAAATGGCTTGTTGGTTACGACAACTGGATCGCCATCCCAATAGTGCGAAGTGCCGATCAAGACCACGAGTTCAGCATCACTTGCCCGAAAGTGCTCGTAGGCAGCAGCATACACATGGGGCGCAACGCGAAAGTCGATATGCGGCACAAGGGCCATTGAAGGGGCTGCAGCGTCTTCGTTGCTGATCGGCTGCCCACCCATTGCATCAAGATATTCTGCAAGCTCTTTGGGGTCTTCTGGATAGGTGCTACCTGCGCATACTGGCGGCCGTGCTGGCAGCTGAGACCATTCGTTGATGGCGGCACGTCTGCGCTCTTCGCTGCGAGCCCCCTCGAAGTAGCCAAGCTCATCAAGCTGCGAAACGAACACTCGTATGCGCATGATTTCGGGTCCGTCTGCCTCTACACCAGCTGATTCGGCCAGCTCCTGCAGGGTTGTTTCACCGTCGCAGACACTGAGTATGTCGATCATGTCTGCATGCAGCATGATCGGGCCTTCTGCGATCCCGAAAGGATCGTGCAATACAAGGTATTGCTCGGCCTCCTCCTGATGCGTAGAGATCTGAACGTCTACACGAAATGCTGGAAGAGTCATTGGCCCAACGTGCGCTGGAGCTTGCGCACCACCCATACGCCGGCAATGGCACTGCCGGCAAAAAGTACGGACGCTACAAGGTAGAGCATCTCACCTGTAAAGACGGCAGCGAGTATGGTTAGGACAACGCAAATGCTCGAGCTGATAAGGATGATCTTGAGCGCCGAGCTTAATGACTTTTGCGATTTGTTGTTACTCATCATTGTGTTCTGATGTTTAAGTTTTCTCTGTATGAGCGGACATAATCAATGTAATTCTGAGCACCTTGCTCAAGCTTCTTGCATTCTTCATCTGTTAGCTCACGGATGATCTTGGCCGGCACGCCTGCAACAAGTGTCCGCGGCGGAACAACAAAGTTTTCGCGAACAACAGCACCGGCAGCAACAATGCTGTAGGCACTAACAACTGCACCATTCAAAACAGTTGCATTCATGCCAATCTGAGCGAAGTCTTCTACAACGCAGCCATGGAGAACGGCGCTGTGTCCCACCGTTACGCCATTGCCGATTGTTAGTGAATGTTTGCCGAGCTGCACATGCAGCATCGCCAGATCCTGGATGTTTGAGCGCTCGCCGATGCGTATCTCGTGCACATCACCACGGATAACAGCATTGAACCAAACAGAGCTGTCGCGTCCGATGTGTACGTCGCCGATGATTATCGATCCCTGCCCCACAAACACGGTAGGATCGAGGGTTGGAGTGATGTTGGCGTATGGGAGGAGCTGCATGACAATTACCAATTACCAATTACGAATGACAAATTACCATGTCGTTCCCGCGAAAGCGGGAATCCAGCACACATTCGTCGTTCCCGCGAAAGCGGGAATCCAGGTGTGCCTGGGCACCCGCTTGCGCGAGTGCGACGTCCCTGTCAGCCCCGCCGTCCGAATTCTGCTGTTGGTCCATCCTGTTTCCATTGTTCAATGTTGGACATGAGGTACACCCGTGCTGCATCGGATTCATTCGGTATGATGCCATCAAGGATTGCTTCTTCGATCATCCATTTCATATATCCGAGCGTGCGGCACGGACCAAGTCCGCTTAGCTTCATGAGTTCCTCACCGCGAATGGGGCTTTGAAACGCCCGCAATTGGTCGCGCTCCCGAACGTCAACAAGTTTCGATTCTACGATATCGTAGTTCCGGAGGTATTTGGCCGCACGTGAAGGGTTACGTGTTGTAATATCTGCTCTACAGAGCATAAAGAGGTCATTGATCGCATCTCCAGCTTGGACTGCAAGACGGCGAATAGCGGAATCTGTGACGCCTTCATCTACAAGCTTCATCGGACGCTGATGCAGACGCACGAGAGTCTGGACATAGTCAAGCTGATGCAGGGGCAGCTTCATACGACGGAAGATCTTCTCCTGCCAGCGCGCCCCTACTTCTTCATGTCCATGGAACGTCCAACCAGTACCTTCAATGAACTTCTTTGTCTTTGGCTTGGCCACATCATGCATGAGTGTCGCAAAGCGAAGCCATACGTTGTCCGACATCGCGGCAAGATTATCGACTACCTGAAGCGTGTGAAGAAACACGTCTTTGTGCTGGAACTCTCTCGAGCCTAGAGCCACGATATCGACTCCAGCAAGGTTGTGCACCTCAGGGAACATGTGCTTCATAAGTCCTGTATCATAGAGAATCTTGAGACCGACACTTGGCTTGGGCGAAGACATGATCTTGAGGAACTCGTCGGATATCCGCTCCTGTGATATGATCTTGATACGATCTGCCATCGATGTCATAGCATCAAGAACAGTAGGCTCAATAGTGAATCCAAGCTGCGCTGCAAATCGGGCGGCACGCATCATGCGCAATGGATCGTCGCTCATAGTCACCACAGGGTCTAGCGGCGTCTTCAGCAGTTTTCGAGGCAGGTCGTCTATGCCCCCAAACAGATCCACAACTTCGCCCAGCGCATCAGCACTGAGTCGCGCAGCGAGTGCGTTTACAGTGAAATCACGCCTACGTAGGTCGTCTTCGAGAGTGCCCTCAACGACGATCGGCTTCCGTGAATCTTCATGATATTCTTCACGCCTCGTTCCAACAAACTCAATCTGATGATCTCCAATCGGCACCATCGCTGTTCGAAAATTCGCGAACTCTACGGTCTTCGACCGGAACACATCGGCAACAATGCGCGCGAACTCAAGCGGATCTGCTTCAACGGTGATGTCGATATCTGTACGGGCCCTGCCCATGATGGCATCGCGCACGTAGCCCCCTACCACATATGCGCGCACATCATGCTCATGAGCAAGCGCGGCAATACGCAACAGCACCGGATCGGTGATATCGATCACGGTCTTTGTAGTAGTAGGCACAACCAACTCCGAGGAATTCAGCTTAGGCAGTATACGTGGCTACTTCTTTGAGTGCACGCACGCCAGAGCTTCCTTTGTCGCGACGATCCATGGCAACGAGGGCCGAGGCATAGATCTCTTTCCATGTGAGACCGAACTTCACCATCAGCTCTTCTGGCTCGCCCGATCCACCGAATGAATCCTTTACGCCAACAAACTCAATTGGTACTGGTGCGTTCTTCCCCGTGCACTCTGCAACAGCGCCGCCGAGTCCACCATGCACTTGATGCTCTTCTGCCGTTACGATACAGCCGCACTCGCGCGCTGCTGCCGTTACTGTCGCATAGTCGAATGGCTTTACGGTATGCACGTTAACAACACGCGCTGTGATACCCTTCTTCGCGAGTTCCTTCGCTGCGAGAATGCTCTCCCAGACCATGGCGCCGTTAGCTATGATGGCAACATCCGACCCATCCATTACAACATTGGCCTTGCCGAGTTCGAACGGTGTATCGGGTGTTGTAAACATGGGTACTGGTGAGCGTCCGAATCGGATGTATGCCGGACCCACCATTTCGCCCATGGCGATCGTGGCCTTCTTTGCTTCTTCGTAGTCGGCTGGAACGATCATCGTCATGTGCGGAAGTGTGCGCAGGAACGCAACTTCCTCGAGCACTTGGTGCGTAGCGCCGTCTGGCCCGACGCTGATACCTGCGTGACCGCCACCGATTTTCACGTTTGCTTCGTTATAACACACAGAGATGCGCAGCTGGTCTGCATTACGCAGTGCACAGAATGCGCCATAGGATGCAAAGAATGGGATCTTGCCGCTTAGTGCAAGTCCAGCTGCGATCGTTGTGGCGTTTTGCTCTGCAATACCGATTGAGAAAAAGCGATCTGGGAATTTCTCTTTAAAAAGCGACGTCATCACAGATCCTGTGATATCGCCTCCGAGGACGACAACATTGCTGTGACGTTCCCCGAGCTCTACGAGTCCGTCGCCAAAGCCAAATCGGGTAGGTTTTGATCCAAGTAATTCCATGTCGATTCCAGGGTATTCGTAAGGTTAGGTGTAGAGCCGTTTACGGCATGTTGGCAAGTTCTTCAAGGGCGGCGATGGCTTGGTCCTTTGTAGTGGGCTTGCCATGCCACTC
>JBEBCJ010000196.1:0-5275 GCA_041157865.1 Bacteroidota bacterium | reverse complement strand
ATCCCGCCGGCCTGCTCACAGTCATCATCCGATCCCCCCATTTCTCGTGGTCTCAGACCGTGATGATAGCCCCCTAAAAACGCAAAAAAATAGGCCTACAAGGGGCTCGCATAACAAAGATTTTGGTTATCATAGTAACCATGGGCTAGGAATAGGCTTTCTAAAGCCTACACCTTCGTCTGTCTCATGCCGAATACAAAACGTTTTTTGATGTTTGGAGGCTTCATGTACCAGCGATACGCATCGCGAATTGTCGTTATTGCCGCGCTCATCCTCGTGGCACTCAATTCTGCGTCTGCTCAAAAACGGAAGATCCCTTCTGTTGAACAGATGCTCAACACCGGTTCTCAAGGAACAGAGTTCTGGATAGCAGTTCCGCCGAATGAGATCAATCCATACCCGGTGGACGAGCTTGAAGTGTACGTGGCATCTGCCTTTGATACAGACATTGAAGTCTTTGATGCAGCCGGCGACAAAACATACCGTCGTACGCTGAAGTCCTACCAGGTGCGTACGCTCTCCGATTCAAAGGGCGAAACAAACTGGACATGGGAGCTGCGCGAGCCCGAGCAGGTTGTTCGCAAAGGTATCCGCATCCGAGCCAAGCAGCCAATCTCCGTCTACGTTCTCAACTCAAAGGCTGCAACGTCAGACGGCTACATGGCCATCCCGGTAAACGGATGGGGCAACGAATACATCTGCACGTCGTACTACGACTTTCGTGAGTACGATCAATGGGCTGGCGGCTTTGTGATCATTGCCCGCGAGCAATGTCAGGTTGACGTGCTCCTTCGCGGTACGGGCGGTCAGTCCGCAACGACGGCACTCGGCAAGAAGATCGGCGAGCGTTTCACACTCACCATGGATGAAGGTGATGTGTACATGATTCACGGCGATGGCCAGACGCGTGGAGAATTCGACCTTACAGGCTCTTACGTAAAATCGTCTGCACCAATCGGATTTATCTCGTTCCACATGCGCTCGACGATGCCGAATCTGCTCGTGAACGGTAACGGCCGCAACCACCTGGTCGAAATGACGCCGCCAGTTACTACATGGGGTAAGCGTTATGTGACTGTTGAGCTTCAGCGTGAGAACCGCAACAACATTGGTAAGGGCGACGTGTTCCGAGTTGTTGCCAAAGAAGGTGGAACACAGTGGAAGATGATCTATTACGACAAGGTATCGAAGAAGATCCTCGGTCAGGGCGGTGGACTGCTGCAAAAAGATGGGGAGTTCACGGATGTTGCGCAATCCGGCGCTCCAACAACGCTCACACACGGCTATTCGGTGTGGACAGCTAACAAGCCGATCTTTGTGATGCAGTATTCATGCTCACAGAACTGGGACGGAGACCCGATCCTTGACCCGTTCATGATCAATGTTACACCTGAAGAGCAGTTCCTGACCTCGACGATCTTCCAGTTCCCAACTGCACCAAAGTTCACCAAGCACCGCTTGAACCTGATCGTCAAGACAGATACATCAGATCCGAACTATATCGACAACTTGAAGTCACTCGAAATCGACGACATCCCAGTTTGGAAACACCCGAAGGCACAATCGCCTACCCTGCTGTTTACCAAGATGCCGAATGGTCTGCACTGGACCACACTTGACTTCGGTAATGAGCCCCTTGCCCACAAGATCAAGAGTAACGGTCTCGTGAGCTTTGGTGGTTACATCTACGGCTTCGGATTCGTTGATGCTTACGGATGGCCGGCAGCCGCTGGCTTTAAGCCAACAACCTCTGTTGACACCATGCCGCCTGTTATTAAGGGTGATTCACTCTGCGGTGACTATGAGTTTGAGGCTACAGAGCTGCGCAACATTCCAGACCCACCGCTGCCGGTTCCAAAGGACACAGACCAGGTGGAGACGGGCATCGCGCTCATCGACACCCTCGATGGCGGAAACAGCTACAACTACAAGCTCGTTCTCATCACAGACCAGATCTTCCCGAAGAGCCCAGCGTTTAAGCGCTTCAAGTATGAGTGGCAGGTAATTGACAAGAGCAAGGATGCCTACTGCGTGTACTTTGTGGCAGACTGGGCAGGCAACATCACGCTTGATACATGCCGCTACTTTGCTGACAAGATCGTGTTCAACCCCGCGCCGCTCAATTTTGGCAAACTGCGATTGGGGTCGAATAAACAGCTACTCCTGACGATTACAAACAACTCTGATGCACAGGTCAAGCTCACAGAGTCAAAGATCAAGGCAGGAACGTATTACAAGATCATCAGCGGCGGATTGCCACCTGTTGCTACGATTCCGGCTCGCGGCAAGCATGAGATCACGATTCAGTACGATGGTACCCGCGAAACATCGGACGTAAAGACAGACTTTGACAAGGACACACTCATTGTTAAGACTGAGTGCGGTGAATTCAAGCATCCACTCGTTGGTGTTGCGGCTATCCCGCGCATCAAGGTCAAGGATTTCGATGCCGGTACACGTTCGCTGAACGAGAAGTTCTGCGGTCCACTAACGATTGAAAATCCAGGTTCCGATACCTTGATCGTTACATCGCTCACAGGATATCAGGGAACGAACTTCTCGCTCTCGACACCGTTTACACCTGCGCTGCCATTCATCGTTCTTCCTAAGCAGACCATCGAGATCAAGGAAGTATGTTTCCAGAGTGCGAACATCACGGACGACAACATCAACGTGACATTCAGCAACAACGGTGAAGGTCCAGACTCGGTGTCTAACTGGCGTGGCAATACGCAGACACCAGGACCTGGCATCATTGGATACGACTGGGGTGCGCGCCGCGTAAACACGCTGCATGCAGCAAAGGCACGCGTATTCAACACGGGCAACCAGAAGATCGTCCTCAACGACGTAACGTTTGCTGATGGCACAAAGTACTGGCCGGCTGGATCTGACGACAACAACTTTGTCTTTAAGATCGGCAGCCTGTACAAGGGTGGCGTGGCAGTTACGACAGCAGACCTCGTTGGTGATACTGCAGAAGTAGACGTGTTCTTCCGTCCCGCTACAGACAACCAGCCATACCTCGTGGACATCAAGCCTGTCTGGGCAGACAAGCAGGAAGACCGCACTGCGAAACTTGCTGGCGAAGGTATCATCCCTCGCATCAGCTCCCAGCCGATCAACCTCACGTGTGCAGAGACACCAGAGTTCACGGAAGCAAAGCGGAACTTCACAATCACAAACGGCGGAACGATGCCGCTGACTGTTACAAGCATTCAGCTCCAAGCGCCGGTTCCTCCAGGATTTGCGATTACCAATGCGCCTGCAACGCCACTAACTGTTGCGCCAAACGGCGGAACTGCTGTTGTTGAGGTAGCCTACACTCGTCCGGCAGGACAAACGAATGCAGCTTCGACGACCATCGAATTCGTGCATGATGCAACGCCAGGTACTGGCAAGGACGCTACGTCACTTACACCAGTTGGTCCGCACACGCAAGTGATGTCAGTAGGACAGTGCGGAACACCTGACTTCAAACCGGAGAACGTCACTGTCAAGCCTGATGCCCGCCTTGGTTGCGATAAGCCAACGGTGAACATGCCTATCAGATACGTGGAAGACAACAACTCGGTAGACCCTGTGCGCATCACGGGCGTAACGAAGAGTGGTGCTGATCAGGCCAACTTCAACATCGTTAGCTACATCGACGGCAACAATAACCCTGTTGGCGCGCTACCGATCCAGATCAACAAGGGTGAGACAGTGTACGCCGTTATCGAGTTCAACCCGGATGCGGCGCGTCTCTTCACGGCAACATTTGCATTCACTGGCGAGATTGTTGGAAACTCAACACCGCTTGCGCCTAAGTCTGCAACAGTTGATGCACGTGCCTATACAATTCCTCTTACGTTCAACCTGACAAACGACCTCAATGGTGGAAGCCGGGAGCCAGGCAAGAACGTAACGTATACTGTTGATGGCGAGTGCGCCGATTGGACGAATGCCAATGTCAAGGCACTTACTGCAACTGTGATCTACAACCCGAAGAACATCTACTACAATGCCGGTTCTGTTCGCACAGCCGCCGGTCTGAACGGGTGGACGATAACGGGTCCAACGATCGTAAATGTCAATGCAAATGAGTCACGCATGACCTTTACGGCCACGGGCAACAACGCTATCGCATCAAACAGCAAGCTGTTTACCTTCGAGGCACTTCTTCTCTTGGCCGACGATTTCAAGAGCAAGCAGGATCTGGAGGTCAAGTTCGAACAGTTCCCATGTCTGATTCCTTCGACAACCGGCACAGGCACAGAGATCTTTAACTGCGCCCTTACCCGTCGTGTTATCGAGGCTACGAAGACCACTTCGGTGATCAAGCCAATCAATCCGAACCCAGTTACCGGCGGAAGCGCACGTGTTGAGTTCGGCGTAGGAATCAGCGCTCCGGTAACGATCGACCTGATCAATGCTCAGGGTCAGATCGTACGTACGTTCGTCAATGGCATGATGGAATCAGGTGCCTACGACATGATCTTCAACACAGAAGGTCTGGCACAGGGCACATACATTCTCCGAATGCGCAGCGTTGAATTCAACGGCTCGCAACGCCTGGTTATCGGCAACTAAAACCAGACAAGCATAGCAAGTATCAACGGCAGCCCAAACGGGCTGCCGTTGTCGTTTCTGGCACGGTTGTTGGTTCCAATATTTTAGTATTTTTGCCCCAAGCATGACCCAGTACACGCGCCATATCAACTCGTTCATCTACCGACTGCTCATCGCAGTTGTCGGGGTGGTCGTTGCTGTGTCTACTGCCTTCGCTGATAACGCAAAAAAGGCACCGCTTACAGCTAAGCCAAAGATTGTTGCAAGCACAACCATCATGCCCATGGCATCAGGTGCTGTCTACGCATCTATCAAAGCCGTTACTGGGCGCACAAAAGCGCTGGCCAAGGTTGCAGGCAAGACTGCATCGGGCAGCGACAGTAGCGGACGTGACAACCGCATCGTGTTCTCACGCACCTCTGGTGATGTGTTCACTACGCGCATCGAGTTGGCCACTGATGAGCCCCTTATCGAGATCGGAATCTATAACATGCTTGGTAAGCGCGTTATGGATGTATTCAAGGGGGCTTCTGCTCGCGGACAGCAGGATTTTTCACAGAGTGTTGCCGAATTGCCAGAAGGTGTCTACATCTGCATTCTGCAGGGCGACAATTTCCGTAAGGCAGAAAAGTTCTATTTCCGTCGATAACATACTCAGCTAAAGACATTTTAGAGCCGCCTTGAGCGGCTCATTTTTTTTCGAGGTCATCATGAAGTTCGCAAC
>JBEBCJ010000195.1:0-12532 GCA_041157865.1 Bacteroidota bacterium | reverse complement strand
AACCGGGTGTGGGATGTTTCCACGTATGCGGATCACATTAACGCCTAGTGTCTTTAGCAGCGACACGTCGCGCCTGAAGTTAGCATAGGTGAGCGAAGAACCTAGCTCTGGTACATCCTCAACGTAATTAATGGCATGAATCCGAATAACGCTATCGTTGAGAGCAAAACGTCGCGTGCCGTCAACTGTGGTAACTGCCAATGTTCGGAACCCAAACTTGCGCTTGTAGAGGTCAAGCAGCGCACCGTTGTGGTCAATCCGCACTACCAGGTCGTAGAGTTGGGGGTCGGCAATAGACCAGAGGGAAGGGTTGTAAACGTTGAGCGTAAACTGCAGAGTTGCCTCACGGGACCGGGCAATACCGATCGAGCTGGCACCAGATCGCGCCACTACCTGCTGCGTCTTACGGTCAATAAGCATAGCTTCTGCCATTACGTTGGCCCTGCCCACCGAGAGCCCGTCCGTCACCTGCTGACGTACAATGTTCTCAACAAGTCCTGACTTGATGCGCGCCTTGACATTGACTGTACCTACGCCGCTGCGCACACTTGAACGAACGAGTATGTCTTCGGTCCACACATGCGGTGTGCCGATCAGAAAGACCTCGCGCAGAAGCCCCATCCTCTGCGAAGCAGCTGAGCGTGCAAATCGGTTGATTCGCGAAGTAAGTCCTGCAGTCCGTGTTATGCCCAGCTCTATACTGTTCTGTCCAGTGCGCAATAGCCCATCGGGGATGCGAATGGAAAACGGTGCCATACCGCCGGGATACCTCATGATGTATCTGCCGTTAACAAACAGCTCTACCTCTTCTACAGCCCCAAGCAAATAAAGGTGCCACGAATGCGA
Source organism: Bacteroidota bacterium (assembly GCA_041157865.1). Classification (GTDB taxonomy): domain Bacteria; phylum Bacteroidota; class Ignavibacteria; order Kapaibacteriales; family Kapaibacteriaceae; genus UBA10438. Next base: position 11,686 of record JBEBCJ010000195.1, on the reverse strand, counting down.
CAACAGCGACGATTGCTCGATCTTCAGTGTCTTGCGAAGCTGAATGTGGTCCTTCTGATCGATGTGCCCGGGCACACTTGTGCTGCCAACAGGGGAGCCATCCTCAATGACTTGCCATGTGCCGCTCAAATCGTACACCTTGCGTGTGTCCTGCGTAATGAACGATGAATACTGTTCCGGGGTTAACGCCTGATAGGCGGCAGGTGCAGCCCAGGATACCGAAGGCCAGCCCAGAGCAAGAGTGAGGATCAGCAGATGAACGAAATGTCGCATAGGATTGTGCAATAGGAAAGAGGCTTATTCGTGCAATTGTGCAAGGTACAAAACTAACTAGCCGTTATCTTTGCGCACTAGAGAGTTTCATGGAGGGGGTATTCTCGCCATTTGCTACGTGATTTTTCGGCCCTTGAACTTCTAAGGTGGGCCGTTTCGATGAACAACTAGGAATAGGTGAGTTGCCCAGCGTGTTCGTGCACTACATTCGAACATGGATGGCCGTTGTTGGCCTTTTCATGGCGTTGATGCATCCGTTATCGGGAGCGGGGCTGGGGCTACCTTCTGAGATGTTTGCATGGGGCGTGGTACTGCGTGCCGACTCTACAATAGCAGATACCGCGAAAAAATCTCTTGGGCCTCTAGGAATCGGTGATCCGACCAATACTGATCTGCCGTACTTCTACCCGAGCACATTATTGAACCGCAAGGGGCTTAGCAAACCGCAGCAGCCCGATAAGTACCTCCCGAAGCCAAAGGGCTACAGTCAGCTTGGCTCAATCGACTCAACGCTTTCCACCATGATGCTCTATGAGGTTATGGAGGGGGTGGATGTTGGGACAATCACACCCATGTCGTTGGATGATTACTTCCGCGAGCGCCGTGATCAGATTCAAAAGCAGCTTCGCGATTCATCACTTTCGAAGTACGAGCTCAAAAAACCGCTGTCAGAGGCAGAGATCGCCAAACTGCTCGACCAGGCAACGAATATCACCATCCCTCTTCCGCAGAATGCGCTCTTTAGCAGCATCTTCGGCAAACCTGAGATATCGATCACGGTAAATGGCGAGGTTAATGTTACTGCAGGCTGGCGTTGGGACTCGCAAGCCCTCGGCACTGCATCGGTTGTTGGGCAGTCCCAATCTGCTCCGGTCTTCAACCAGAATATTCAGGTTAATGTCAGTGGTCGTATCGGTGATAAGTTCAAGATGAATGTTGACTGGAACACTCTTAATCAGTTTGAATTCAATAACAGGTTTAAGGTTGGTTTTGACGGATACGATGATGACATCATCAAAAAGGTTGAGTTTGGCAACGTCAACCTCGAAACACAAAGCTCTTTGATAGGGGGCGGACAAACATTGTTCGGCGTCCGTGCGGATTTTCAGTTCGGTCCGCTTTTTCTCAAGACCATCGCTTCACAGCGCCGCGCAGAGCGCCGTACGATCAATGCTCGCGGTGGAGCATCACGTCAGCAGTTTTCAATCCGAGCATATGATTATGCCAAGAATCACTTCTTTCTTGATACCAACTACTTTGCTGTTTGGCGCGCATATCACAGCTCCGTAACGCCTGTTTTGCCCATCGAAGGATCGGCGCTGGTAGTCAAGGGCGATATCGAGGTGTGGGAATCGACCACAGATCTTAAAGAGGTTCAGGCAAGCGAGGCTGTTGCGATTGCGGACCTGCAGCCGATTAAATATGCTCAAGGTGAACGTTACGATCCGTCGCTGCGCAATCAAGAGATCCGAGCAGGTATCGTCGAACGTGGCCGTTTCGTGCGACTCGATCCGAAGCGCTATGAAGTTGATCTGAACTTGGGAACGCTAACGATCCTTAACATTCGGAATGACCGGTATTATGCTGTTGGCTATCGTGTCGAGGGTAAGACAGTCGAGAACAGTGACGACGAGTACTACGGCACGCTTACGACCAATGCTAACGAGCGCGACACACTGATCCTAAAGCTGATTGCACGTCCGCAGATGCAGCCTGGCTTCCGCACACTTTGGAAGCGTATGATGCGAAACCGATACAACATCGGCGTACCGAATATCAATCCACAGGAAGCCAAGATCGGCATGTGGTATTACCGGCGCACAAACGACTCTACTGATGTGTTGGAGGGGGCTCCGGATAAGATCATGACGATCTTCCGTATCGACCAGGTGAACAACGGTACCGGCGTGCCTCCAGCAGATGGACAGTTCGATGCCCGCCCGCCGGTCTTCAATGCTCAACGTGGCGAGATTACGTTCCCGAGCCTTGAACCCTTTCGCGAGGGACTCCGGGATTACTTTGCCTCGAAAGGAAATGCACAGCTTGCAGAGCAGTATGTCTTTAACGAGGTATACGATACTACTGAGATCGCAGCCAGACTCGTCAGTGCGCGCGACCGATTTCTCATCGTTGGCGAGGCGATGGGCACTGCAACCGGCAGCAGGATCCCTCTTGCATATCAGCTTTCTCCGGGAAGTGTTCGTGTTACGCTCGACGGTATGCAGCTGCGTGAGGGTGTAGACTACACTGTAGACTACTACACTGGTACCCTCTCGCTGTTGAACCAGCGTGCACTGCTGCCCAACGCAAACCTGAGTATCGACTACGAACAAAATGACATCTTCAACCTGACCACGAGAACGCTTCTCGGTGTGCGGGCAGACATGATGCTGCTTAACAAGCGCCGAGTAACAAGCTCTGTTGGTATGACATTGATGAACTATGATCAGGCTGCGATCGTAGACCGCGTGCTGCCGGGGCAAGAGCCAAATGCTAATCTCATGTGGGGTTTCGATGCAAAGCTCAATGCCGAGCTGCCGTGGCTGACAAGAGCATTGAACGCATTGCCGTTCATCGATACCAAGGAGAAGTCCACGTTCGCTTTGAACGGCGAGTGGGCTATGGTCTCGCCAACACCAAACAAACGCGTCTCGACAGTGGCCAGTGATATGCTGCGGTCGGTGGCATATGTCGATGATTTTGAATCTGCAAGGCGTTATCTCTCGTTCGGATTGACGCCAACCTTGTGGCAGCATGCATCGCCTGCCAAAGATTCAACGCTCTGGCCCGATGATACAACAGCGGCCAGTTACCGTGGAAAGATGTTCTGGTACCAGAAGTTTGTGCCCGACGTGCCACAATCGGATGTCTATCCCAACCGGGCAAATGTTCAGGGACGTAACAATATCAACCCGATACGCATTGTGTTTGAACCAGACGAGCGGGGCATCTACAACGGTAACGGCGAGTTCGTCGATCGGCTCAATCCAACGTGGAACGAGGCAGATAGTTTGCAGGTCAGGGAATCAGCACAGCGATTTCAACGAGATAATCGTTACCGTGTATGGGGCGGCATGATGCGCCTACTATCGCCGTTCAACACCAACTTTGACAACGAGAACATTGATTACATCGAAGTTATGATGCGCATTGACGCATATGAACCTGGTTCAAAGATGTACATCGACTTAGGGCAGATCAGTGAAGACGTGATTCCCAATCAGCGTCTGAATACTGAAGATCAGCCCCCTCCAAACAACCTGATAGACATCGGCGAAGACGTTGGTATCGACAACCTGGATAACGCGGCCGAGCAGGCGGCATATCCGGCTCCGTTGAACAGAGAGACTGATCCAGCGCGCGATGACTATCAGTTCAATTTTTCAGCAGATAGGCAAAATCAAGCTGAAGATCAGTTCCGTCGCTACAACAACTTTGAGGGGAACGCCACACAATCTGAGATGGGGCAGTTTCCTGACACGGAGATTCTGAACAAGAACAACGGACAGACCATTTCACTGGACAACAGCTACTTCCGCTATGAAGTAAATCTTAATCCGAATCCTGCGACAAACTCCCAGATTGTGGGGGGTAATCCTGCCACAGGTTGGTACCAGTTCAGAATACCTGTCAGACGTCCCGACACAGTTGTGGGCAATCCCTTGTTCACCAACGTGCAGTATGCGCGAATTCATGTTCAAGGAGGCGTGGTAAAGGCATCAATCGCTGATTGGGGGCTGGTTGGATCCTTCTGGCTGCGTAATCATCAGTTTCAGTCCAATGTAGATCAAAACGACACGATCCTGCAGGTTGCATACGTTAACCGTGAGGAAAACCAGGATGCACCCGACTATTACACGATGCCTCCTGGAGTGACACCGCCGCAGCAGTTGCAGAATCCGGACCCATATCAGCAGTTGTATCTCAACGAGCAGGCTCTTGTGATACGTTCACGCAACCTGCGGGCAGGAGAGGAGCGTTTCGCAGCGCGAATATTCCGTCCTTGGGACTTGTTCTATTACAAAGAGATCGCCTTCTTCATTCATGGCGACAATACCATGCCGAGCACCGTAACCACCGGTTCGGTCCCGCCGGCATACTGTTTCGTGCGATTCGGCGTGGATTCTTCGAATTATTACGAATATCGCAGACCGCTCCTGCGCGGTTGGCAGGACCTACGGATATCGATAGCAGACCTTACCGCGCTCAAGGAAACACGCGATCGAAACCGCATTGACGACCGTCAGGAGTTTCCCGTACCAAACGATCCAGACGGTGTCTTTGCTATCAAAGGCAACCCCATCATGACTAGGGTGTCGTTCTTTGGTTTTGGCCAGGCCAATCCCAAGGAACGATTCCCGAACGAACTCTCGACCACCATGTGGGTTAATGAGTTGCGTGTTGTAGACCCAGTGGCAGATAATGATTGGGCCGCAGTTGGTAACGCCACTCTCAAGCTGGCAGATATTGGCGAGGTTACCTCGGCCGTAAACCATTCAATGCCCAACTTCCATAAACTCGAAGACAGATATGGTAACCGGGTGCAGAGCACAACCTGGACGACAACGTTACAGGTTGGGGTTGAGAAACTTTTGCCTAAGGCCATGAAGGATACAAAGATTCCAGTAAGCTACACGCACGCTGAGATCTCCGAAACACCCCAGTTTCAGGCTCAAAACGATGTGGAGCTGGATGCTGCGGCGAATGCAGCCGCTAACGATACGCTGCGCAAAGGTGCCACACCCGAGGCTGCCCAGCAGGTGGCCACAGCAGTGCGCCAGCGATCACAACGCGTGCGTGTGCAGGATCAGTGGGCCCTTAACGGCGTTCGGTTGGGTATACCTGTCAAGGACTGGTACATCGATGATATCTTCAACAAGCTCACGTTTAATTTCTCATACGCGCAGGAATATGAACGGTCGCAGGTCGTGCAACACCGCTTCGATTGGCGCTGGCGATTCAAGGTAGACTACGCACTGACGCTTCCAGGCAAAGTTTCTCTGCAGCCATGGACATGGATAGGTGGCGTCTGGGGGCTAAAGGCATACAAGGACACCAAGATCAACTTCCTTCCCCAGTCACTCAATGCCAGTCTCAACATGACGCGTGCTCGTGTCACTGAGCAGTCCCGCTTTCTTTTGCAACCGAGTCCGATCATTCGTGAATTCATGGCAGACAAAGCATTTGCCTTTAATTGGCGACTGGTCGAGAACAGTTTCCTGAGCCCCGTGATTGATTATAAAGTTGCCTCAATGTCAACCCTGGTTCCCTTTGAGCTCGACGAGAATGGGCGGCAACGAACTGCCCAACAACTTTCAGGAATGATCTTCGACCCTGGCGCAGGCTACTTAAACCTCGGTGCAGTAAGTAATTACAACCAAACGCTAACATTGTCGTTTAGGCCAAGGCTGCCGGATGTCTTTGGGTTGAACCGTCTGCTCGAGACCACTGGGTCGTACAACGTTGTGTATTCACTCATCGATCCATTGCAGACAGATCCAAGGCAGCGTGATGTTGTGAGAGAGGGTAAGTACACTTCAAACTTCAGGCTTAGTCCAGTTTGGAAATGGCGTCAATTCGGCAATGAGATCTTTGGTGCTCCTGCCAAGGGAGATTCTTCCCTTGGGCGTGTCATACAGGACATTTTCTTCGGTTTTGAAAATTTCACCTTTACCTTTAACCAGAGTGCCAATGCGCTGAACAAAGGTGTTCTGGGTGAGACAGGTTTCTCAAATCTGTGGGGTAGAACGCTACTGTTCCGCGAAAACCTAACCGCCAACGGACCGAATACAGCTTATCAGCTGGGGTTGATAACCGATCCACATGGTGATTTGACCATGTTGCCGTCATCGACGTTCCCATTCTTCCGTTTTGAGACTGGTCCTGGAGTGCGGCCAGCTAATGCTGTAATGCAGGACGACTATTCGCAGAAGTCTAACTTCCAGTTTCAAACAAATAGGACGTTATGGCCTGGTGCAACGCTTGATCTAACCATGAAGACGGACTTGGGGTTCAGCAGAAATCAGCGTCTGCAAACCGACGCATTGGGTATCCCGACCTTCTCAAACGTAAATAAGCGCCAAACACTGGATCGAACGTTTGTAAGTTTCTCGTCGCTACCATTTGGCCTCTCAAACGACAACGTTGAGACAGTCATCAAGCTTTACAATGAGCGCAAAGCTGTTATTGAAGCTTCGGCAGATACTACAAACCGAAGTGCTCAGCTTCTCGATGCTCTGGCAACATCGTTCAGAGAGGGGTTCGAATCATGGCAGTTCTTCTCGGGAGACATAGGCAGGGTTTTGCCAGGCATCAATTGGACGTTCCGCTGGGATGGTATTGAGAAATTCCCGTTGTTTAAGTCGTTAGCTCAGCGCGTGTTCATTGAGCATGCCTATCAATCAACATACACTGAAAATGCCCGTATCAACGATAACGGAAGGTTCATCGAGGTCCAACAGGTAAAGTCTGGATTCTCGCCTCTTATTGGGGTTAACCTTTCATTCGATGAACGTAAGCTCGACGGTTTGCTCACGGCCACGGGGCGTTACAGTGTAACGAACACACATGGGTTTAATGCCTCAGCCAGAAGCGTGATTTCTCTTGAAACATCTCATGAATTCCAGCTGCAAGCTTCTTACTTGCGGCGTGCAGTGCCTCTAAAGCTCTTTGGTATGGACCTTAAGAACGATCTTGAGATCACGCTGAACACACAGGTCCGACGCAGTCGGCGTGCGCAGCACGATGTTCTGGACTACCGTGGACCCGATGGCGCCGTTGTTGATGGAACAACACAGATCACAATAGAGCCCAGGGCTAAGTATACCATCAGCAATAGGGTAACGGCCAGCGCCTTTGTCAAGTACGAGGGGAACTTTAGCGAGGGGGCTGCTAATCCTGGATTCAGCACCACACAGGTAGGGCTAGACATTCGGTTGTCGATTTCCGGCGGAAGGTAGTGTGAAACATGTGTGAAACATACCCTTCCCGAAGTTGTGGTGGCTTCGTAGCTTTGTCCTGTAGTTAACAAGATGAGTCAATGCCGCGCAGGCACATTGGAGTATGACACGTATGGGCAAGATCATTGCCGTTGCAAACCAAAAGGGTGGTGTAGGTAAGACTACGACAGCTGTTAACCTGGCAGCCTCACTTGCAGCATCTGAACAGCGTACACTTCTTGTTGATATCGACCCCCAGGCAAACGCCTCACACGGATACGGCGTAGAAACGGCGCACCTTGATAAGACAATTTATGAAGTGCTCATTAACCATTTGCCCATCGAAGAAGTGGTTGTGCAGACAAACATGCCATTCCTTGATCTTGTCCCATCACACATCAATCTCGTAGGTGCCGAGATTGAGCTGATAGAGCTTCCCAATCGCGAACAATTGCTGAAGGGAACCCTGGCAACGATCAAAGACAACTACGATTACGTTGTCATTGATTGTCCGCCGTCGCTCGGACTGCTGACTCTAAATTCTTTGACTGCAGCCGACAGTGTTTTAATCCCTGTGCAGTGTGAATTTTACGCGCTAGAGGGACTTGGGCAGTTGTTGAACACGATCTCCATTGTGCGTCGAACAACCAATCCTGAACTCGACATCGAGGGTGTACTGCTCACCATGTATGATTCACGCCTTCGCCTAAGCAATCAAGTTGTAGACGAGGTACGACGTCACTTCGAGGACAAGGCCTGTAGAACGGTGATCTCGCGAAATGTTCGTTTGTCGGAAGCGCCGAGTCACGGCAAGCCTGCTCTGCTCTATGATGCTTCGAGCATGGGAGCACAGAATTATTTGGCACTAGCCACAGAGATCCTCGCCAAAAACGGCGTCTCTATGGCAGTAGCGTAACGAAGAGAAAGGGCATCTCGTGAAACAGGGTATGGGGCTTGGTAAGGGTATAGGCGCACTGATACCGAAGGAGTTGATACGTCAGGAAGGCACTTCTCAGCAGCCCCTTTCAGATGCGCCAGCTGATGCCACTGGTATAGCGTTCATCGAGATATCCCGTATTTCAACCAATCCTGTTCAGCCGCGACATTACTTTGATCAACAGGCACTAGAGGAGTTAGCGCAGTCTATAGCGGTGCATGGTGTGATCACGCCTATTACTGTCAGACCGCATTTTGATGCCTACGAACTGATCTCGGGGGAGAGACGTCTTCGTGCTTCTCAAATCGCAGGCAAGACTACGATCCCAGCATTTGTCATCAATGTCGGCTCCGATGCACAGATGCTCGAGATTGCGCTTGTTGAGAATGTTCAGCGTGAAGATCTCAATCCGCTCGAGATAGCAATAGGCTATCAACGACTGATTGACGAGTGCGGATTGAAGCAAGAAGATGTTGCCCTCAAAGTTGGCAAGGACCGCAGTACAGTAGCCAATTTCCTGCGTCTTCTTAAACTGCCCGACGATGCACAAGCATCGCTGCGAAATCGACGGATCTCAATGGGCCACGCCAGAGCTATGCTAGCCTTATCAACTGAGCGAGCTCAGCTTGCAGTGCTGCGTGAAGTGATCAAGAAGGAGCTTTCGGTACGTAAGACAGAAGCACTCGTCAAAGACATGGAGCTAGGCCACAAAGAAGTAGCTCGCAACGGAGAGATCGTCCCTACAGGCAGTGCAGTGCCTGCAAAGCCTGCAGGTAAGCAGCAAAAGCATCAAACTTCTTCGTCGACGCTTTCTGATATCGAAGATTCATTACGCCACCTCTTCGGTACACAGGTGAGAGTCAAAATGAAGTCGAATGAGACTGGCTTGATAGATATCGAATTCTATTCGATGGAAGAGCTTGAGCGGCTTCTTGATCTTATGATGTCTCTTCATCCTCAAGGCAGATAACTTTGAGTCGTGTCATTCAGCATGCAACACGTTATCGAGTTCGGTACAGCGATACCGATAAGATGGGCGTTGTTTACCATGGTAATTACCTACGGTTTTTTGAGATCGCCCGGACAGAGATGCTTCGCTCGATCGGCCTGCCGTATGCCGAGCTTGAGTCCAGCGGGTATTTGCTCCCCGTGTTAGAGTCGTATGCTGAGTATGTCTATCCGGCACGTTATGACGACGAGCTAGAATTGCATGCGTCGATACCGGTTGAATTGAATGTTCGGCTTACAATAACCTATCACATCGAATCTGGTGGCCGTACACTTGCAAGGGGCTGGACGCGTCATGCATTCGTGAAAGCTGAGTCATTCTTGCCAACCCGTCCACCGAAGAACTTCATTGATATCGTTCAAGGGTCCTGTACATGATCAACGTCCTGCGCGGTAGCCTGCTGAGCATACTCGTGATTGCTCTCGCAAGCCTGGATGCGCGCTCTCAGCAGGCTTCGATATTTCCGTTTCTGCGAAGTTTAGTCAGCAGTCGTTCTGCTGCACTCGGCGGGGCTACCGTTGCATCAGTAGGCGATGCTGCAAATGTTGTTCTTAACCCTGCTGTGGTGGCAACTACAGAGTCGGACCAGGTCTCCGGAACCTTCGTAAAGCACGTAGCTGATATTAATGCGGGATTTGCATCCTACACAACAGATGTTGCCGATGGTGCTGGTGCTATCACGCTGGGGTATACAAACTATGGTGCCTTTAACCGATCATCCATAGACGGTAATGTGATAGGTACATTTGGAGCCGCAGATCTGAGTTTGGGTTTTTCGTTTGCTAAGGAGCTTGATACACTTATAGCCTATGGAGCTACGGCTAAAGTTCTTCATTCGAGTCTGGCAGATATGCGCTCGACAGCCGTTGCTTTGGATGCCGGGTTGTTGTTCAGATTCCCGGCAAAACGTACGAACATCGGTTTGAGCGTTCTCAATCTGGGCACGCAGCTTTCGACGTATGATGGAACAAGCGACAGACTTCCGCTCGACGTGCGCGTGGGACTGAACCATCGCCTTCGGGGTCTGCCCCTGATGATCAACGTATCGTTCAATCATCTTGCTGATGATGTAGAAGACCTTGGACAGCGCTTGAGCAATTTTTCACTCGGTGGTGAGTTCTACGTAGGTAAGTACGTTCAGGTGCGAGTCGCCTACGACAATGCGATGCGCAACACATCAGCTGTTAGCGTATCTACACAGTTAAGTGGCTTCAGTGCAGGCTTGGGGGTCAAGACTACTGCGATTCATTTTGATTATGCCCTCAACGTGCTAGGTGCATCATCTGTTCTGCACCGTGTAACGGTCTCATCTTCGCTGTAAGCATGACGTATCGTGGTTTCCATTACAGAGTAACGCTTCCATTGCTGGGTGTATGCTGTGCTCTTTGGCTTTTTGTATCCGGAGCAGAAGGAATTCTCTTGCCATTGCTTGCACTAAACGGAATCGTTGTGCTGTTTACCATTCCATGGGATAACACGGCTATCCGATGGGGTGTGTGGGACTTTCCTGATGACAGGCTGCTGTTTCGTATCGACAGACTGCCGATCGAAGAGATTACCTTTTTCGTATTGCAGACACTGCAGGTATCATATCTCACTCTGGCTTTTTGTGCACTTGCTACGCAGAGGCACAACTATCAACCGCAGTTAACGAACGAGACGTTGACATCGGCTGGTGTAATGTTCGCTGTCTGGGCGACACTTGGGGTATTCACCAGGTCGTGGCGCAAAAGAAATCGTCAGCTTACCTACGCATGGCACCTACTGTATTGGTTTGCACCGGTGATCGTTGTGCAGTGGATCATCGCTGGAGATCTGCTTTATGCGCGCATCTATCAGATCGCGGCTGCGACAACGATCGTCGGTACCATACTGTCGGTAGCTGACGTCTGGGCAGTCAAAAAAGGTATTTGGTTCTTTGATCATTCACAGGTCACCGGACACTACATTGCAAGGATATTGCCCTGGGAAGAAGTAGCATTCTTCTACACCACAAGCCTTCTCGTTTCACAGAGCATTCTTTTGCTTGCTCCCCAGCCATTGCGATAGGAGATACCTGTGGAAACGATGGACATTGCTTTTGGAAGCGGTACGTGGTGGCTGTATGCAATCGCTCTTGCTGTAGCGCTTGTAGCATCAGTCTACGCGTATCGTATCACGATACCGCCGTTACAGCCCAGACTGCGCATACTTCTATCTGTGCTCAGAGCTGTAGGCCTATCTGCGATGTTGTTAACCTTGTTCGAGCCTCTACTGCGCATGCGCCTGTCCGAGACATTAGAGCCTCGAGTTGCAATCGCCATTGATGTCTCGAGATCGATGTCTCTCAATGACAGATCGGTACTGCGTGCTACCGCTGCAAAGAATGCCTACGATCAATTGTTACAGCGCCTGGGTGACAAAGCTGATGTGTTCGTGTTTGATGGGCGTACTCGTCCGTTTCAGCTCAGATCTGCCGATTCACTTCGTTTTACCGGTTTCCGCTCAGACATCGGGGGCGCAGTACGTTCGATAGCAAACATCTCAACT
>JBEBCJ010000194.1:0-16127 GCA_041157865.1 Bacteroidota bacterium | reverse complement strand
GCAGGAGTTGTTATAGGCGCTATCTGTGCCGCACCATTGGTGCTGCACGACTTCAACCTGCTGCCGCAAAACGCCGTAGTTACGTCTCATCCAGGTGTTGCTGAGACATTCGCCCCCTATGCCTATACACTTGACCGTGTTGCAGCAGACGGGAAGATCGTAACGAGTCGAGGTGCCGGCACGGCATTTGAGTTTGCACTGGCACTCATACGCAGGCTCGTAGATGAAAAGACGTCCCTGCGAATCGCGTCAGATATCGTGATGTACGAATAGAGCAGGATCGCGCGGAGTCACGTTTCGATTGGTTGGACGCACGAAGAAGACAGAACTTCTTCGGGTTCCACAATGCCTGCGATTGCCAGATTTGATGGCATAACTATTGCTATCTTTTACAATGACCATGTGCCGCCACACGTGCATGTTCGATATGTCGGCTGCGATATGTCAATCAACATCGTGACGCGAGAACGTATCGAAGGTTGGTTGCCACCAAGAGTACACCGGAAGGCCAGGGATTGGGTGGCAATGAATACAAACGAGTGTTTGCATCACTGGTATAGGATACAGCGTCATGAATACATGGACGATGGATACCGACGGAACTAAAAACGCCCAGCCATCAGTAACCTCAGCAACGTACGTTGATGGATACCGCATTGAACTGGTCTTTACTGATGGCAGTAGAGGCATTGTTGACCTCGAAACACTGTTGTGGGGTGAGGTATTTTCACCACTAATCGACACGACAGCGTTTCGAGCTTTTCATGTGGACTGTGAGCTAGGGACGATTGTATGGCCTAATGGGGCGGACGTTGCCCCAGATACTCTTTACCGAATGTTAGGGTAAGATCTCCAAAACGCGTTCGATAGATACGGCTCTAGAATGCCGTAAATTGCGTCGTGAAACGCTATCTCATTACCTCGGCGCTGCCCTATGCCAGCGGTGTTACCCACCTTGGGAATGTTGTTGGGTCTACCCTGCCGGCAGACATCTACGCGCGCTATTGCAGACTCCGTGGACGCGACACGCTTTCAATCTGTGGCTCTGACGAACACGGCGTTGCCATAACGATCGCCGCTGAGAAGGAGGGCGTAACTCCTCAAGTTGTCATCGACCGTTATCACGAGGCCAATGCGCGCGCATTAAAGGGGCTTGACATCGATTTCGATCTCTACGATCGAACGACAAATCCGATACATGCAGAAACAGCACGTGAATTCTTTCTTGTCTGGAAGGATAAGGGGCTTCTCGAAGAAAAGGTCGACGACCAATTCTACGACGAAGACGCTAAGATGTTCTTGCCCGACCGCTATGTCGAGGGTGTGTGTCCAAACTGCAGCTACGATAAGGCGCGGGGCGACCAATGCGACTCGTGCGGAGCGTATTACGACCAGTTAAGTCTAAAGCAACCACGCTCGCTCATCACCGGCAAAGCACCCGTGGTGAAGAAGACTACACATTGGTACTTCCGTCTGGATGCATTCCAAGATTGGTGCGAGAAATACATCGAGGCGCATGCCGGAGAATGGAAAGACAACGTTCTGCAACAAAGCCGATCATGGCTGAAGCAAGGACTTGCACCGCGCTCTGCAACGCGCGATATGTCGTGGGGTATTCCCGTTCCTGTTGATGGAGCCGAAGGCAAGGTGCTCTACGTATGGTTCGAGGCGGTGCTTGGATATATCTCGATAACAAAGCAATGGGCGGCCCTGCAGGGAACACCTGATGCATGGAAGGACTGGTGGTGTAACTCAGATACAGAATACACGGCATTTCTGGGTAAAGACAACATTGTCTTTCATACGATCATCTTCCCCATCCTGCTTCATACTCGCGCAGAAGAAGGATATATACTGCCGAAGAATGTTCCTGCGAATGAGTTCCTAAATCTTGAAGGAAAGAAGTTCTCAAAGAGTCGTAACTGGGCCATTGATGTGCTTCAGTACCTCGAAGCATTCCCAGAGTTGCAGCACAAGGACATCGTGCGCTATGTGCTTACGATGAACATGCCGGAAACGAAGGATAGCGACTTTACGTGGAAGGATTATCAGGCGCGCACGAATAACGAGCTGGCGGCAATCCTCGGCAACTACGTTAACCGCGTAATGCAGTTCACTCACAAGAACTTTGACGGCAAGGTGCCGGCGATACCTGCAAGTCACGTAGATGGCGAGCACGAGCAGGTACTTGGTACGTCAATAGCCAACGGCCTTGCGGCAGTTGCAAAGAATCTTGATGACTATCGTTTCCGCGATGCTGCAACGGAAGCAATGAACATTGCCCGGGCTGCTAATAAGTACTTTAACGATAAAGCGCCATGGAAGAGCATTAAAGAGAACGCAGATGACTGTGCTGCGACGATGAACGTTTGCCTGCAGACAATCAATACACTCTCGGTGGTCTTTGCGCCATTCTGTCCACAGGCAGCTCACAGCATGGCCTGCATGCTTGGACAATCGCCACAAACCGGCGCTCCCGGCAAGGGGCTTGTTGGATCCGATACGTGGATGAATGCGTTACAGTATACTTTGCAGGCTGGACAGCCCCTTGCAGAACCAGTAATATTGTTTACTAAAATTGAAAACGAAACAGTGGAACAAGAAATAGCAAAACTTGGCGACCAAGAACCAGTCATTGACGATACGATATCGATCGATGATTTTGTGAAAGTGAAACTCCGCACAGGTGTTGTACGAGAAGCAGAGCGCATTGCAAAGTCTGAGAAGCTTCTGAAGCTTCAGGTAGATCTCGGCACAGAGAAGCGTCAGATCCTGGCGGGTATAGCAAAGCACTATGCACCGGAGGACTTGATCGGCAAGACCATTGTAGTTGTGGCAAACTTGAAGCCAGCAAAGCTGATGGGGTATGAGTCTCAGGGAATGGTGCTGGCTGCCTCAAATCCTGATGGTGTTCTTACGCTGGTCCAACCGGGTAACGCCGATGTTGGGCCGGGAGCAGAGGTGCGCTGATGTCGGAAGAAGGTATAAACCCCACCCCCGAACCTGCAGTTATTGTTGAACGGCGCAGGATCCTGAACAGGTGGAGTGTGTTCGCCCTTCTCTTTGTTAGCGCTGGATTTACGATACTCTATGTGAGCAATGTGATCTCCGTAGGTAAGCTGCTCGAGCGCAAACAGGCGCTTGAACGAAGCTTGGATTCATTAAAGACGGTGAATAAGACGCTTGAAACGGAGACATACAGACTGCAGTCTGCCGAGCGGATCACCCGCCTTGCGCAAGAACGTCTGCACATGATGCCTCCACCCAAGGCGCCCGTGGTGCTTGAAGCTACGTCGAAACGATGAACATCGAAGTACAGCAACGCGACCCCATAGTGTGGAAGTCGGGACTTCTTGTTCTGCTCTTTACCGTCGCGTTTTCTGTCATCATAGGCCGATTGTTCTTTGTACAGGTTATCGAGGGTGCCAGGTACAGGGATCTTGCCAAGAAGCAGTATGAAAGTAAGGTACCGCTGCGCGCAGAACGTGGCAGGCTAACAGATCGCAACGGTCGAGACATGGCAACGATGATGAAGATGACGTCGTTTGCTGCAGACCCATCAATTTTAGAGCAGCCCGAGCTTGTGGCCCAGCTGTTGGCTGCAACTGGAAATGAACCAGCCTCGGTGTATATCAACAAGATCCGCTCTGCCAAGGGCCGATTTGTTTGGCTGGCACGTGGTGTTAACACGGTGTTGTTCCCCGTGCTTGATACGATCAGAATACGTGGACTTATTCGCGTGAAGGAGCCTAAGAGGTTGTTTACCCATGGTCCGCTAGCAGCGCAGGTGATTGGTACAACAGATGTTGACAACAATGGCCTAACAGGCATCGAGCTGCAGTACAACGATGTCCTAAAAGGAAAGAGCGGATTCGTTGTCATGCAGCGCGACGGTATGGGTAAACTGCGCCCAGGGATAGACCCCGAGCGAGAAGCTGCGCTTGACGGAAAGAGTCTACAGCTTACGATCGATCTCGAGATGCAGCGAGTAGTCGAGCAGGAACTTGCGCGCGGGGTCTATGAAAATGGTGCGATATCAGGAACAGTCATCGCCATTGAACCATCTACCGGTGATGTCCTGGCAATGGCATCGTATCCGTCGTTTCACCCTAACAGACTTGATCAGGCAACAGACGATGCCATTCGTATTCGCTCGATTACCGATCAGTACGAGCCTGGTTCGACGATGAAAGCCATAACGGCGGCGGCGTTGTTGGAAGAGGGTAAGATAGGGCGGTTAGATCCCGTAGACGGTGGCACTGGACAAATCCAGATGCCGGGTGGTGCAGTGATAAAAGATGATCATCCTGTGGGACAAACGAATTTTCAGGGGGCTCTCGAGCAGTCTAGCAATGTGGTGTTTGCCACGTTGGCCAGACGTTTGGATGACAGAGTCTTCTACAAGTATGTGCGTGATTTTGGCTTCGGCATTCCTACCGGGATCGATATTCCTGGCGAAGTACGCGGCAGATTGAAACGTCCTAACGAGTTTGATGTTTCGACGAAGTCCTATATGGCCTTTGGGTACGAAGTAAGTGCCACAGCGCTGCAGGTATTGTGTGCCTATGGAGCAATAGCTAACAACGGTATTCTGATGCAGCCGCGGATCATCAAATCCGTGATGTCGGATCGCGATGGCGAGATGTCAGAGATGCCCCCCCAGAAGGTGCGGCAGGTTATACGCGAGGAGACAGCCCAACAACTCAAAGAGATGCTCGTTGCGGTGGTTGAAAAGGGAACAGCAACGCAGGCGGCTATTCCGGGAGTTCGTATAGCAGGGAAAACAGGTACCGCGCAGCAGCTTACCAATGGCGAGTACGACAGAAAGAACTACACGGCATCATTTGTTGGGTACTATCCGGCAGATAAGCCCCGTGTAGCAATGATCGTGATGCTCGACAGGCCAACGGCAAGTATATACGGCGGACAAACAGCAGCGCCGATCTTTCGCCGAATTGTTCAAAAGACAATGACGATGCTGAAGCTTGATGTGACAACGCAAAAACGCATCGCCGAATCGAGAGTTTCTGACTCCGTTGTGGTACCTGATGTACGGGGCTTGGCATATCAAACGGCAGACTCGGTGCTGCGTAGGCTTGGGTTGGGATTAGATACCGTAGGTGCCGGCCCTTTGATACTGCGGCAGCAGCCTTCGCAGGGAACACGTATGGAACGTGGATCTTCGATTCGAGCAGAACTTCAGCAATTGTCCAATGCTGCTGCACGTCCAGTAGTACTCGGATTTTCGTTGCGCAAAGCCATTACGGTTCTGCATGCCGCAGGATACGAGGTTAGGGTTCGTGGCAGTGGTAGAGTTGTCCAACAAGATTGGAGTAATAAGACCTGCACTCTCGTTGCGCAGGGTCCGTAGTTCTATGTAACTCATCTGCGAGGACGGGATTCTTCATTTGCTCCAATCTCCTGAATGTTCATGCGTAAACTTCTCCTGATCATGATGTCCTGCTTGTTCACAGCTCCTGTTGTGTACTCACAGGTGCCTGTTGTTACGGAGGTCATGAACTTTGCGCCAATTCCTGTTGGCGCGCGCAGAGAACTCCGCTTGCGTATCGATCGGCTCCCCAGTGGCGGTGCCTATCAGGTGGTGCGCGCCCCCTTGCAGCCGTTTGCAATAACGAGCGATCAGTCCGATCTGACGGTGCGGGGCGATGAAATCGAGATACGCGTTGAGTATGCGCCTGTTACAGAGGGCGATCATCGAGATGAGATTGTACTCAAACGCAATCCCCCAACGGGACAAGGATCGGTAGATGATATTCGGATTCGTCTCTTCGGCACTGCGTTCAGAATCGAACGTACCGACGACGTAGATTTTGGCAATGTGATGACCGGTGATACATTGAAGCAGACGGTGCTGTATCGCACAAATAGAAATGATGATTTCGCCTTTTCGTTTCTTAGCACCCTGGAAGACCCATTCTATCTGCTCACCGCTCAGGGTCCAGTGCGTCGGGGTTTCGATACACTTGCACTCGTAATAGCGTTTTCGCCCTCTAAGCCCGGAAGTTTTACCGATACAATTGGTCTGATTCGCAAGGACAGACAGGGTCGAAATCTTGATACGGCATACGTCGCTGTTTCAGGAACTGGCCGCGAAATGCCGACGGAAGTAATTGTAGACCTGCGTGATCTTAAGGCAGGTGATTATGCTTCAAGAACCGTGCGGGTAGACCTTCCAACCAAGGTGTATACCACAGAATTCTCGTACAGTATCGAGTCACGAGGTGCAGCCTCGTATACATCGGCAAGTATCACATCGCCAAGTACTCCAAGCAGATCCCAAAGTGTCATTGTGAACGTTATTGCCGCTCCACCATCAAAGGTTGATGAATCTTCAGAGTACATACTGCTGCGGAAACACAACAACGGTTTGGTGATTGACTCAACACGCATTGTTCTTGATGTCGCTGCTAAGCCCAGGCCTACAGCGTGGAGCGCATCATTTGGTACCGAACCAGTGAACGTGCGCATAGGTGATACGGTGGAGTTGATCTTGCGCGCGCGTACAACGGATCCAGTTGATGAAGCAACGCAGCTTCAGTCGCTGTCATTTGTGATGGCATACAACCCAACACTACTCGTACCGCTGCTTCAGCCAAATCAGCAGCTTTCTGTTAGAGAGAACAAGCAGGTGCTGACGACAACGATCGATGCATTCATCCAGCCATGTATTCTTCGTAAGGATGGGGATATCATAACAACGTTGCGCGCCGTGATCGCGCTTGGCGATGCAGAATCTACATTACTGGATGTATCGGATGTACAGTGTACAGATGTTTTCGGTAAGCCCATTGCCATAACATCCTCATCAACACAGCTTGTTATAACAAATGCATGGCGCTACAGGGATGGCGGTATACGACTTGTAAATCCTTTGCAGGAGCAGCTTGTTGTAGACATAGACCCCAATCCTGTTGTGTTAGCATCAACAATGCGTATTCGTAATCTGCCACGCCAGACTGCGAGCCTTGTTATCGTTGATGCTCTGGGAGTTGTTAGGGCCGATCTGAGTAAGGACGTACAGAACGGTAAGAGGGATTTTACCCTGGCTGCCTCAAATGGGGCTGATATCGTTCTCGACCCCGGTACATACTATGCGCGTTGCACGGTTGAAAGTGTAATCGGAGGCACACTCAATAGTGTTGTCAGGTTATTCATCATACAATGACCGTCCTACCTGTGCTATACCGACCTACGATCATCGTTGTGATGATTTGTATCGCAACCATTGTCAACATGGCACAGCCACTGTCTATGGATGTTGGAGTAGGCGTTTTCCGCTGGTTGCCGTCAAGTTCGTTTAAGGATGTGTCGGGCATCCCAGGTCCACAGTCAATTAGATTCAGCGGCTCAACACCTTCCATGAGAGGCATGGTAAGGCTCGGAGCAGATGTACTTGAATACGAGAACCTACTCGTTGGTGTGAACATGGCTTACACGCCGGTGTCGATGTCCTATACTGCGCAGGAACGAGCGCCAATTGCACTTCCTGGCGGCGGACTGTATATAGCCACTTTGCAACACGACATCTCTGCACAAATGGATGTATTCAATCTGGCGCCGCGGCTACGATATAGAGCTCTTGACTGGCTTACGGCAGAGATTAGTGCGCCATTGCAGTTTGTACTTGAACCGAAGTATGTGCAGGTTATGAGGTTCACAGATCCTGCCGGATTAGCATTTGTCGACGGTCGAATCGAACAGGTCACGGGACGTGGTCGCATAGCGAACGTGCGCAGGTTGATACCGTCGATAGCCATATCTGTGAATGCAGAGTTACCATTGAGTGCGAACGGAAGTGTGAGCCTACTCCCACGATTGGGGTATGTACAGTCCCTGCAGACTGTAACAAGCGACGGAGCCTTCACACTACTGGGTATTGATGCATCGCTTGGCGTAAAGATTGCCTTCAAGCGAATAGACCCAACCCAAGAATTGGCGGCGCCGGTTACCAATGACTCCAGTAGCATAGAGCAGAGTGCTCAGGATGCGCCGGTAGCAATGCTCGATACGCGTGTGGAACGCGATACACTCGTAGAGTTACGAACTGGTATTGCGCAGGAAACAACAGACCTTGTCAATGTAATAATCGATACTATCTCAAGTCAAGACAGGCTGTACCGGCGAATTCGAGAGACATATCGCACGTATGTTCCCAAGCCACCAAGTGTGCTTCGTGGATCGATATCACTTCGGTTTGTTGACGAAGACGGTACGATCACTAACAATGCGAGGTTAACAGGTACCAGAGTATCCTCGCAGCGCATTGTACCGATAGTACCGATGGTGATGTTTGATTCTACGCTTCATCAGATTCCTGATCGGTATGTGCAATACACACCGAGCGAAGCAGCGCGCTTCCAAGAGCGTCGAGTTCTTGCTACAGAGGTTCACTGGCACTACCAGCTCCTGAACATTGTCGGCTCGCGCCTGCGCTCGCAACGTACGGCTGCATGTCAGCTGCAGCTCTATGCACCAAGCCCTGATACGGTGCTGGGTAACATGCGCCTGCGTGCTGTGCAGAGCTACATAGCATCGCGCTTTGGTGTTCGTGAGTCACGAATCATTATCATTCCATCAAGCACGGGGCTAACCGATGATACTGCTTCGGACATTGCAGCAAGTGTTGTGATCTCAGATCCGACAGGCAAGTTGCTCCGTCCGCTCGAAGGAACAGTCGATTTCGTGGAGGCGCGACTTCCAACGGTGCGAATAGCACCTGATGCAATCAGCGAAGCAGGACTTCGACAATGGAACGTAACGATCAACCATGGCTCAACAGAGCTGTATGCCCTACCCGAAAGTGCAGGGGATGTTCGCGATGTAACGGTCGATCTTAATGACGTGCTGACGGCAGACTTGGCTATGAAGCAGCCCCTTTCATTTGTACTGCATCTCCAGGACAATGAGGGCACGACTACTACAAGTGAACCCGCCGTGCTAAAGCTTACATCAAAGGCTTTACGTCCGTCTGAGCGTTCTACCCCTCTTCGACGCACAGAGATTCTGCGCATTACAGCGAGTTCGGCCATGCAGCAGCAGATCGCAACTGTTTCTGGTCAACGTGTTGTGCAGACCCCATCTTGGGCGGTCAAAGGACTTTTTGAAGCAGAAACCATTCTCTATGAGTCTGGATCCAAGGTCTACATACAAGAAGAGCGCCAACCATGATCGGTCGACGCTCTTCCACACACACACAACACAGGGCGTTGTGAATTCCGGTTATTCGTTTGGTAGCTGTTCTAGCTCTGTCTGCCACTTTGATGGTGACAGCTTTGCAGTTGTTGCCCGATCGATTGCTCGTTGGAAAAGGTCCCGGGCCTCCGAATAGTCACTCCGAGACTTAGCCAGCAAACCAAGTTCACCAAGTGCATCTGTCTCGAACTGCGCAAGGCGCGCTGTTCGCGCATTATCGACGGCTGCCTGAAGGTACTTTAGTGCATCGGCTCTCTGACCTACTTGGCGGTACTTGCGACCGAGTTGGAGTGCAAGCTGACTGCAGCGAACGGGGTCCTTTCCTACGGCGCATGATTCATAATCGGCACGTAGCTGGTCCATCACTGAGTTCGTCGTTGTTGCCTTTGCATCAACATCTACACTCGTTACTTCCTTGATGGCAACAGGGACGGGAGAGCTTTCCACAGCTGGCGCAGCTACCGGTGCAGACACCTGTACGGACTCGTTCGACTTTACTGCCGTGGCAGGCATAGACTCCGATGCTGGCGTCTGTTGTGTAGCGTAATAGATCGCACCACCTGTAACAGCAACTGCAGCACCGCTGGCAATCCAAGCCCACACGCTCTTTGTAAGCGTTCCAAGTATACCGGCAGCTGCAGCGCCTGCAACGACCTTAGCCGCTACTGAGGATTCGACGCTCGCGAGGAACTCAATAGGAAAACGGACGCGTGGTGCTGAATCTGTGAGAAGGTTCTCAACAGTAAGCATTTCACGCACCTCTTGTGCGAACTCGGGCGATTCTACTTGTCGCTTTTCGAATTCGATCAATTGATCCTCATTTAGCGAGCGATCAAGGAAGCCTGAGAGCAATTCTTGATTCGTCATCGTAATTCACTGATAATCGTTGACATTTGTTCTTGTATCATTTTCTTGGCTCGGAACACGCGTACCTTGGCAAGTGATAGCGTAATACCGAGAGACGTTGCAATGTCTTCATAGGGCAGATCGTCGAAGTACTTCATTTCAAGAGCCTCTCGAAACTCCTCGGGAAGTTGAGCAATAGCGTTGTGTAGCGCTTGTTTTAGCATGAAGTCACTACTGTGCTGCTCCCTTTCCTCGGGAGGCATCATTTCATCAGAGTACTCGGTTGTATGCTTACGACCACGTAAGGCCTTGAGACAGAAATTTCTTGAGATCGTGAACAACCAAGCGGCAAATGAACCATCTGAAAACGAATGACGCTTGTCGTATACCGTTAACGAGATCGTCTGGAACATATCCTGGGCCTCATCGTGGTTGCCGAGGGCACGCAGACAGTATGCGTAAAGACGTTTGTCGTAACGCTTGAAAAGGCTCCGAAATGCCTGCTCGTCGTTCTTGTCACGAACGAGGGCAAAGAGTTCCTCATCTGTCATCAGCGTATGCATGGCTTCCAAATCTGAGTCGTTTGCAACAAGAAACCCAACAACGTAATTCCGTTACAAATGTATGTTTGTACATGCAATCCTATTGGGAGCAAGACTCCTGGTTAGACGCCGATCTCGCTGTTATCGGTGCGGGCCTCGTCGGAATATCTACAGCTATCGAATACCTCGAGCGACATCCCGGTAAAAGGGTCATTGTGCTCGAGCGTGGACTAACCCCCCAAGGTGCATCTACCCGTAATGCTGGTTTTGCTTGTTTCGGTTCGTTAAGCGAGATAGCAGGTGATATTGACCTCATGGGCTCCGACGCTGCGTGTGAGATAGTCCAACAGCGTGTTGAGGGGTTGATGCGTCTAAAAGCCCGATGTAAAGGGGCAGACATAGGTTTTGATGATGCTGGAGGACACGAGGTGTTTCTCGATGACCATCCTGCTTTACGCAGAATAGAAGAAGTAAACAATTGTATAGAACGGGTGTTTGGTACTGCCGCATTCATCGACAGAACAGATCTCATACAAGAGAACGGGCTAAGTGATCGTGTTCAACATTTGATACGTACACCATTCGAAGCAACGGTTGATTCAGGAAAGCTTGTTCGCACACTATGGTTGATCGCTACGCGACACGGTGCAGATATACGTACTGGCGGAGAAGTTGTTGAAATCAACGACCATGGCAATGGTGTGGAGATTTCAGTCCGGACTATGACTCAGAATGTCATAGTGAAAACAGAAAATGTTGTCGTTGCTGCAAACGCATTGATACCTGGTCTAATGCACGGTAACGACGTACCCGTTATAGTACCTGGACGCGGTCAGGTGCTGGTAACAGAGCCAATCGAGAACCTACGCTTGAAAGGGTCGTTCCATTTCGATGAGGGATTCTATTACTTCAGAAATGTTGGAAACCGCATTCTACTCGGTGGCGGACGAAACATCGACTTCGAAAGCGAGACAACATTATCCCACGAGACAAGCGTGCCGATTCAAGCCGCGCTGGAAACGATGCTGCATGACGTCATCCTTCCCAACCATCCTGATGTTGTAATCGAGCACCGATGGGCTGGTACGATGGCATTTACATCTTCAAAGCAGCCATTCGTTGAAAGGATCTCTCCCGGAGTGATCATAGCTTTTGGATGCAACGGCATGGGTGTTGCGCTCAGTAGCTCGATAGCAACAAGCGCGTCTGCCATACTAGGATGACAGACGCGCTTGGTTGATTGTTCCGGGGAAGGAGTCTTACTTGGTATCCTTGATCGCCATTGCGTATACAACGAGACCAAAACCGATCTTGTTCACTGCATCGCCAATGTTATAGATAAGGTCCATGTTCGATGGTGGTGCGATACCTGCGAGCAGGTTGCCAGGAAGCAGCATGTATCCGATTGGATAGATCGCCCAACCAATCAGTGCAAACATGCTTAGCTGCTTGAAAGCGGCCTGTACCGTTGCATTGCCGGAAGCTGCGGCTACCTTCTTGCCTTCGCCTACGAAGATTTCATAGATGATACCAGCCCAACCGATTGTGGAGATAACACCCCACATAACGTTGCTTTGTGGCTGAACCGCTTCGCCCATGTAGCCTGCGACAAGCATCAATACCGATGATGCGATCAAACGCCACATCATACCTGTCGATGCGCCAGCTGGACGCAGAAGCATGTAGAATTCAACACACATCAACGGCACTGTAAGTGTCCAGTCGATATAACGGAATTGTGTTGGAGATGTTCCCGTCTCCAGCCACACGCCACGCATGTAGAAGTAGTGCACGGCTGCGATCATTGTGATCAAGCCAGAGATCAGAAGAGATGTCTTCCACTTATCTGCAACACGTCCGCGCTCAAAGAAGAAGAACACAGAAGCAGCAAACATGGCCATATAGCCAGTGAAGAACGTGAAGCCGATATAGTCACCGGCTGCGAGATTACCTCCGGCAGCAAACGCTGTCGAAGAGCCTAGGCAGAGAACAGTCAGCACCCACAGTGCAGTGCGTAGAACATTGGTCATCGTGAACCTCCGTTGAAAAATGATAAAGAGAGAACCACCACGACGAGGATTGAGTTCCCGGAGCATCCTGTCATTGGCAAAATATTTTATAAACCCTTGTAATAACAAGAGAGTTTTCCACACATCTTCGTTTTGTCAGTACTTTTGCCTTGTATGGCAACAGCACAGCGCGACATAGTAGCAGGTCCAATAGAGCTCAAGGGGCAGCCCCTTGCCGAGCTCGAACAGCTATTTCTCCACCACGGAGAGCGCAAATACCGAGCTAAACAGGTCTACGACGCAATGTATGTGCAGCGTTTAGACCATGTCGACTCAATGTTACAATTACCTCAACCCCTACGAGAGCGTTTGAGTTCCGAGTTTCGGACGCAAAGTGTTCAGCTCAAGACCCTCCAGCACTCTCAGGATGGCACGAAGAAGTTTCTTTTCGACCTATGGGACGGTAGATCTGTTGAAAGTGTGCTGATCCCGAGTGAAATGGTAACGTCGGGAGAGCAGCCACGTAGGCTCACGTTGTGCGTTTCAACACAGGTGGGGTGCAATCTAGGCTGTGTATTCTGTGCCACAGCTTCGTTAAAGCTGACGCGTAATCTGACATCTGGTGAGATCGTTGACCAGTTTCTTGAAGCACAGAAGCACTCCGTAAAGCCGATCACAAACATCGTCTTCATGGGCATGGGTGAGCCGATGAACAACTACGACAATGTGATGATGGCAACAGAAATCTTCACAGATCAACGAACCAAGATGGTTGCGCCACGACGAGTTACACTTTCAACGGCGGGAGTAATTCCCGGCATCATCCGCATGGCGGACGAGGGCCGTATCATCAAGCTTGCGCTTTCACTTCATGCAACCACACAAGAGCGTCGGGCCGAATTGATGCCAATCGCCAAGAAGTACAAGCTGTCAGAGCTTATCGACTCGCTGGAGTACTACTACCGCAAGACTCGCAAGAGCGTTACGTATGAGTACATCCTCTTTGATGGATTCAACGATAGCATCGAAGATGTGCGCCGTCTTGGTAAGCTTGCGCGTCGCATGCCAACCAAGGTAAACGTTATACCCTTTCATGATATCGACTTCACGCAGCCGCAGGGTTTTGCCAAGGAGCTGCGTCCATCTTCGCGTGAGAAGTTCGAGTGGTTTATCAGGGAGCTCCGCAACGAGGATGTAAACGTCTTTATCAGATCATCTTCTGGCGAAGACATCGACGCTGCCTGCGGTCAGCTGGCCTTTTCTACGGAAAGCAATGCAGCATGAGCCCCCTGCTGAAGTCATTCCTCGTATTGCTTCTTGTTGTGTTATCAGGCACAGCTGCGGTGTGTGCAGACGACAAGTATCCGCTCGAGAACTTCGACCCTGATCCAGAGCTAGTGTACTACGTCCGCATGAGCAATGGTGATGTGCTCTCGGGACTGTCAACGCAGGTAAAGGAAGACGGCAAAGGCAGTTACATAGAGCTCACAACGATCAATGGCAGAATCAAGATCTACGAAGAGAACATCGCGTGGATCGGGCTCTATATCGACAGTTACCGGGCAGACAGCCGCGGGCTGCTCATTCCCAATGCAGAACCCATCGGCAACGATGCCTACATCGGCGTTACCGAAGCCGTGATGCCAACTATCGGCATTGGCTATACACCCTATCTCAATGTCGTTGCAGGTCGAACGATCATCCCAGGTATTGGCGCAGAGAACCAGTTCTCGATTGTAAACATCAAGAGTACTCTCTACGAAGCAGAGAACGGACTTGTTGAAGGGGGCAAACAGTTCTATGCTGTAGGCTTCAACGCATCATGGTTGAACGACGTGAACTTCATCGGTCACCTATATGGTGTGGCAACATTTACAGGCAAGCGTACACGTGTAAGTACGCTTGTGCATTGGAAGGCAGCAGGTAAAGAAGTATACACTGTCAGCTCGGGTACGCTCGCTAACAGTTTCCAGTTTCCGTATATCAACGGTACACTTGGTGTTGGGCTCATGATGGACGTCCGCTTTCCCGAACTGCACGACGTGCATATACTTGCGGAACTCTGGGGCGCCGACCTTACACGTCCATCTCAATCTGGACTCTTCCTCGGACTTCGTCAGACCAACAACCAACTCACGTATGATTTCGGATTTGGGCTTCTGCCAAGGGGCGTCTTGGTCCCCATTGTGAATTTCGCGTGGACGCCGTGGTGAAGAAGGTACGGGGGTACCGGGGTACCGGGGGTACGGGGGTACGAGGGTACCGAACGTCATTCCCGCGAACGCGGGAATCCACCAAAAGCCACTTCGAACCTGGCATTGTAGGGGTCAGATACCCTAAACAGCAAGGATATGGCTCATTTCAATCCATTTGCTATATTCGTGGCCCAATAAGCCTGGTCGGGTAGCTCAGTTGGTAGAGCAGAGGACTGAAAATCCTCGTGTCGGGGGTTCAACTCCCTCCCCGACCACACGGGAAACCACTTCAAGTGGTTGGATTACAACGATGTTAGACCCTTTGAAACCTCACGGATTCAGAGGGTCTTTCTGTTTCACCCGTTTTCCTTGTTTGTAAGGACTTACGAGGACAGAAAACAGAAACACGACTACACTTTAGGACTACACTTTTGGGTCATCTTGGCTTATTCACGACTAGGCATTCACAGTGCTTGCTCTGCATCATGTGGATCAACGTTATCAATTCGTGATGATCCCGAGATGTACCGTACCTATACAGCAAGGTAACATATCTTGACACATGATGATAAATCGAGAAGTACTACTCGCCATCCTTCTCCTGATTGGCTCAGGCTGCACAACCGTTCGAGAGCCCAATGAGCGTCTTGTTCGAACGAGTGGGTCGTACGAATCAGATCTCCGTGGGTTGAAGCAGTACATTGGACAATCCCCTGTAGACGTGGTGGTTGCAGGGTACACTCCGGAAATGACTACCGATATTCCAATGGAGTTCTCCGATGATTCACTCGAAATCACAATCAAGCAAGCGGTGATCATAAAGATGGATCCTGTCGCGACATATCTTCGTCCGAAAGGTGCGCCTACTAAATCGTATACCATTGTGCCAACAGACAATGTTGTGCGTATTTCCGCAGACGGATTTCAACCACCTGTAGATTCGGGGAGATGGGCGCTCTGGTTGATACCTATAGTTACCGGCGCATTTGCTCTGTATGTAAGTATCAGATTGTTTGTAACAGGCAATCTATTTGGAAAAGACAACTTCGACGGGTGTGTTATGATACCTCTTGCGATTCTTGCTGCAGTTATATGCATTGGCTCATCGATAATTATACTCGTTACGAAGTCACCAGAAGCCTATGAAACGTTGCGGGTGGTTTCGAAGGTTTGGACTTTTCAGTAGACACTGCATCAGAGTCTTACAACAACCCCACCGCCGAGATTGAACTGAAGCAGCTGGACGAACGTGGATGCGCCGTAATCTGCTCCACCTGTGCCGAAATAGAATCCTACGCCGGAGAGTACCATGGGCATGTTGA
>JBEBCJ010000193.1:0-8170 GCA_041157865.1 Bacteroidota bacterium | reverse complement strand
GCTGTACAGCAGAGCTAGCCCCGTACCTGCCTTCGCATGTAGTTGTTGCGCCAAACAACAACCCGAAGGAGGGTCCGGCAAACGCCGTGAGCGCCGCACCATGGGGCTCGGCATCGATCCTCTTGATATCGTGGGCATACATCCGCATGATGGGTGGAGAAGGTCTTACCAATGCAACGAAGCTGGCAATTCTCAATGCCAACTATATCAAGAGTAAACTTGAAGGTTCGTACTCGATTCTCTATACAGGTACAAACGGACGCTGCGCACACGAGATGATCGTGGATCTCCGTGAGTTCAAGCAGCGCGGCGGTATCGAGGCAGAAGATGTTGCAAAGCGCATGATGGACTATGGCTTCCACGCGCCAACACTGAGCTTCCCTGTTGCCGGCACGATCATGATCGAGCCTACAGAGAGCGAAAGCAAGGCAGAGCTTGATCGCTTTATAGAAATGCTTTTGGCAATTCGTAACGAAATTGAGGATGTCTGTACTGGTGTTGCTGACGCCAAAGAAAATCCTCTCAAGCATGCTCCGCACACAATGTTCGTTGTCACCGCAGACACATGGGATCGTCCATACTCACGTGCGCAGGCAGCCTTCCCACTTCCATGGGTGCGCGACCGAAAGTTCTGGCCAAGTATCGGACGTGTAGATAATGCCCAGGGCGACCGTGTGCTTATCTGTACATGTCCGTCCATCGAGGAATACGCCTAAGCGTGCTGCCGATCCACGACGTTCTCGATGAGATTCGAGACGCCTTGCGTCGCAGCTCTACGTGTATCCTTGAAGCACCTCCCGGTGCAGGGAAGACTACGATCGTTCCTCTGGAACTGCTCAGCGAACCATGGTTGGGCAGCCGTTCAATTATTGTTGTCGAGCCTCGGCGTATCGCGGCTAAGGCGGCGGCACGGCGCATGTCCGTGCTGCTTCAGCAGGACGTTGGCACAACTGTAGGCTATCGCATGCGCATGGAATCATGCGTTGGCCCCACAACACGCATCGAGGTTGTGACCGAGGGTATCCTTACACGCAGACTCACACGAGACCCTGAGCTTGATGGTGTTGGACTTGTGATCTTCGACGAAATTCATGAGCGCTCACTGCAGGCTGATACGGGGCTAGCATTCGTACAGATGACGCGATCATTGCTGCGTCCGGACCTTAAGATGGTTGTGATGTCGGCCACGCTTGCTTCACTCGACTTTTCCAACATCCTACCGGATGCGATAA
Organism: Bacteroidota bacterium; assembly: GCA_041157865.1. Taxonomy (GTDB): domain Bacteria; phylum Bacteroidota; class Ignavibacteria; order Kapaibacteriales; family Kapaibacteriaceae; genus UBA10438. Next base: position 6,938 of record JBEBCJ010000193.1, on the reverse strand, counting down.
CCGTCAAGAGCCAGGGGCGCATGTTCCCTGTTGAGATCTCATATGCGCAACGCTCCCCCGAACGCCCACTGCATCAGGAAATGGCTGCCGCTGTTGAGCGCGCAGTATCCGAGCACGAAGGTGATGTGTTGTGCTTTCTGCCCGGGTTCAACGAGCAGCGTCTCACAAAAGAGCTGCTTGATGCACATATCGAGTCTCTTGGGAATCCGGAGGTTCTTCTGCTGCATGGCAATCTCAGCACGGAAGAGCAAGACCGAGCTTTACGTCAGGCAGGGCCGCGCAGACGCATTGTGCTTTCCTCTGCCATTGCAGAGACGTCCGTTACGATCGACGGCGTGCGCGTTGTGATAGACGGAGGATTCTCCCGCGAACCTCGATTTGATGCTCGCTCTGGGCTGTCGCATCTTACAACGGTGCGTGTATCAAAAGACGCTGCGGAGCAGCGGTGTGGTCGTGCAGGACGCACAGCAGCGGGAACCTGTATACGCCTGTGGACGCAGCAGGAACACGACCAGTTGCCGCAGAGACGCGCACCCGAGATTCTTACGTCGGACTTATCATCAATGGTGCTCGAAGCAGCCGCAATCGGCCTCGATCCCGAGTCACTTACATGGATCGATCAGCCCCCTTCAAGCTCTGTTGCACAATCACGTGAGCTGCTTCAGATGCTCCATGCAATCGATCACGCAGGGAACATCACTGAGCGTGGACATCGCATGCTGCGGCACGGAGCTCATCCACGGGTTGCGTCGATGCTTGTGATGGCAGAACATCATGGTCTGGCAATGAAAACAGCTGCTACGATCGCTGCACTTCTCGGAGAGCGCGACATTATCAAGAATGATAACGATCGTGATATTCGCAGGCGTGTTGATGCGCTCAATGGTGCCTTCGACATTGCAGCCGATAAGGGTGCTGTTGCCGCAGCCCGGCGCAGACGCGATCATTTTCGTGTTGCGGGTGCGTCGCAAGACAACATAGATGACGTAGGCATGCTCGTTGCTCTTGCTTACCCAGATCGCATAGCAATGAACAAAGGTGGTGGACGATTCATGATGCGCAACGGCAGAACCGTAAGCATCAACCAGTCGGACATGCTCTCGAAGCAAGACTGGCTTGCCATTGCCGAGTTAGAGGGTTCACTCACAGATTCGCGCATTGCTCTTGCAGCACCGATAAGCCGCAACAACGTCGAATCGATATTTGCTGCAGACATCACCACGTCACATCAGGCTGGATGGATGGACAAGGAGCAACGCATTGTTGCACGCGAACTTGACATGTTAGGCTCGATCGTACTTACCAGCCGTGATGCGAAATCGATTTCGGAGTCCGACGCTCAAGAGGCATTCATGTCCTTGCTTCGCGGAAAGGGGCTAGCACTTCTCCATTGGACCGGGCCAGCTCACCGCCTGCGCGAGCGCGTGGCTTTTGCTGTTCGGCAAGGCTGTATCGACAATGTTGACTGGTCTGACGAATCGCTTCTGGCAACGCTTGAGACATGGTTCGCTCCGCATTGCGGTCGGTGCAGAACGCTGCAGGATCTACAGAAACTCAATCTGGAGGACATGCTGCGTCAGACGCTGACATTTGCTCAGACGTCAAGCATTAACCGGGCCGCACCAGACATGTACAAGCCACCGAAAGGACGTGAGGTTCAGATCGACTACACAAACCCAGAGCAGCCAGCTGTGTCCGTGAGGCTTCAATTCATGTTCGGGGTGCGAAACAATCCCAAGATTGCTAACGGGAACATGCCGCTTGCAATTGAGCTCCTATCACCAGCGGACCGTCCGCTACAGAAAACTACTGACATTGGCGGATTCTGGAAGGGCTCCTACTCTGCGGTGAGAAAAGAGATGAAGGGCCGCTATCCCAAGCATGACTGGCCTGAGAATCCGTAGATTGCGGCTCTTAGTTACGGCGGGAACCATGCGACTCTTTTTTACCATCTTGTTTTGTTGCTCGGCGATCTCGGCAGTGGCGCAGCGTCCATGGATCCTGCGGACTACCATGACCTCGGGTCCGAAGCCTACAGTATTGGCAACCGCATCGAGTGTCTTCGTTTTCGATACGATAGCAATGCGCACTATTGACCATGGCACGACATGGGAACCTGTTACTGGTATTGTGGGACGCATTTGTGGCGTCACCGATTTTACAGCCGGGCTTACGATCCTTGCCTCCTATACCGAACTCGACCGGCAGGTGCACATGTACTTTACGTTGAGCGGCAGCGCCTGGACACAGTTTACCGAGTTTACATCACCAACGCGACCGATTGCGCTCACCGCATCGTCCACAGAATGGTTTGTGGCCTGTGAGAACACGAACAACATCTTTGTCTATGGCGACACACTGAGTTCGGTCAAACTCCCGACTGGTGCGGCACCAGTTGATCTCAAGTACTGGGAAAACAACTTGTATGCGCTTGATTCCAAGCAGGGGTTGTTTGTAAGCTCAGACAAAGGTCTAACGTGGAAACGCATAGCCATCAGCAATGCCATTGATCTGCACACATCCTCGATGGGAATCTTTGTAGCCACTGAAGAGGGTGTTGTTTCTGTTATGCAGGATCCTTTGAAAGTATCTACTGTTGGCACATGGCCCGGCCGCACAACTGCACCGCGTATAGCAGATGTAGACAGCTACATCAATTCGCTGTATGCATATAGTGACGATGGGGCCTACCAGATGTATCGATTACTTGGTCAAAACTGGGAACCGATCGGCTATCCACTACCTGGTACTAAGGCGGCACGCTCACAATCTGTGCTTGCGATAGACGCAGGATACGCAGTGTTGGCACATGCGTTGAGCGAAGGATTCACTGACTCTGCGGGAGTGTATAGTTACGATCTCAATGATTTTACAGATGTCCAGACAGAATCACCAACTCATAGCAATACGCCATATGTCGCCGGCAACACATTGTTCCTTGGTGGTGAATATGCAGACATAACATCCGTTGAACTGTGGTCAACTACCGGTGAAAAAGTCTTCGATGTTGCGCCGCAGCAGCACACGATCGCCTTGCCCAACGTAGCGCGAGGAATATATATTGTTCGTGTTGCTACACGAACATCGCAGCAAGCCAAGCATATTCTTGTTGTGCGTTAAGGTTGTTCCATGCCGCGCTTAACCAACGCACAGAAGCAACAGCAGCAAGAGCAGCAGCAAACGATGACGCGGAAGCGTCTTGTGCTGGTGGTAGTTCTGACCATAATCGTAGCCGGTTTTGTGCTGTTCTCGCAACATGGCGTCATCACGCGGTTGGGTCTTACTTCGGATACCACGGATCTATCCTCCCAGCTGATGCTCCAACGAGACATATCAGACAGTCTTCGCACAGTCATACGCGTGTTAGAAACCGATACGACTGAGATTGAACGACTTGCTCGCGAGCGCTACGGTTACGTTAGAGATGGAGAGGAAGTTTATGTAATCTCGTCGGATTCTGCACAATGACCAACGCCATCACAATAGCACTCTGCCTGACACTTGTTTCATGTTCATCATTTCGAGGCCCCATGATTCGCCCATTCTCAGCACCTGAAGCAGCACAGCCTATCGGACCATATTCACACGGCGTCGAGTGCAGCGGCCGGATGATCTTTATGAGCGGACAAATTCCACTGCGAGCAGATGGAACAATGGTAGAGGGAAGCATACACGATCAGACCAAGCAGGTCTTTGCAAACATCCGCACCGTTTTGGCCTCACAGGGCGCATCCCTAAATAACGTCGTCAAGACTACCGTCTTTCTGCAGTCTATGGGAGACTTCGCTGGCATGAACGAGATCTATGCTGCCGAGATGGGTGATCACCGACCTGCTCGCAGTGCTGTTGAAGTGGCCAAACTTCCAAAGAATGCCCTTGTCGAGATCGAGGTCATTGCATGCATGCCGTAATACTGGCATTACTGTTATCTGCATTGTCGTGCAAAGCTGCGATCTCGTCCGACACAACCATTGCTGTCAAGAAATCGCCTTCAACGGCAGTGCTGTATTCATTTCTTCTACCCGGTCTTGGACAGGTCTACACTGAATCATACTGGAAAGTGCCCATCTTTACCGGTGCCGCTGCTGCGTCGGCATTTTTCATCATTTCGAATCAGTCGAGCTTTGCCTCGGCCTCGCAAGAGTACGATGCAGCCATTGCAGCAGGCCAGACCGCAACAACAACGAATACACTGTTGCGCAAACGTGAATTCTACAGAAACAACCGTGATGTGGCTGGGCTTGCACTGCTGCTTACCTATGCCCTTGCTGCCGTAGATGCATATGTTGGCGCAAATCTCTATGACTTCAACGTAAGCTCAGATCTTACTCTGCAGCTTGCACCAACTCCAACAAGCCCGCTAGCACTGCAGATGCAGGTGCGGTTCTAAACCTGTCTATTTTTGCACATGCGCTCTCTTTTCCTTCTCACCGTGTTGGCCGGCCTACAGTTACATGCTCAGCAGCTTAACGAGGCACTTGGCCTACGGCTCAATGTCGGTTTCGGGGCAACCTCCCATTCCGGCGCCCTCCATGCAACATCCGGCATCATTGATTGCGGTGAGATAACAACCGGTTCAGGTACGGGGTTATCAGGCTCTCTGGGAATCGAGTATCCGTTGAGTTCTTCCTTTGGCCTTGGTCTCGAGCTTGGCTTAACACAGCGTGGCGGCATCTTTACCCGTGAGAACATCTATCCACTTCGCGACTCACTCACAGGCGCGGAAGTAAACATGCTCGCAGCGCACACATTAAGCACCACATTGTCTACGATAGACCTTGCACCGCAGATCATCATCCCAATCATAGGAAGTTTTTCGCAGCGTACACTGGGGCTTCAGATCGGTCCACGCTTTGCACTCGTGCAAACTGCTTCGTACAAGCAGGAAGAAACAGTCCTCTCGCCTGACAATGCCTACTTCATCGAAAATGGGAAGGCCTATCAGAATCGTATCATCGATGCCCGCAACTTTGCCGCCGCAACGTCAATGTTGATAGGTCTTACTGCTTCGCTGGAGTCATTTATCAGCCTGAACAATGAGTTCGTGCTGGCACCGCGCGTTTCCTATGATCAGATGCTGACGAGCGGATTATCTGATGTTGCATGGAACATCAGCGGTATACGTGCTGAGTTGGGACTTCGATACTCGATTTCACCTGCCAAGCCTGCATTCATTCCGCCACCTCCGCCGCCACCGCCGGTTATCGTGCAACAGGAGCCTGTTGTGCTTGCACCTCTGCGCATTGCACTTACTGCCGGACCATTCACTGGCGAAATTGTTACTGGCAACGCACTGAGAGCCTCGGTTCCAATTGTCAACGCGGTCTTTTTTGACAGTGCGTCTTCCGAAATCCCAGCTAACTACCGCAGAACTCGTGACGGATCTGTCATGAGCAACGATGCTGTCGAGGCACATGACTGGATCATGATTCGCATTGCCAATATCGTTGCGGCAAACCCGAGTGCACGCATTGTGCTTGAAGGGGCAACAAGCGGTAACTCCAATGAGCAAGACCCAACGCTTGCGCGCGATCGTGCAGAGCAGGTACGACGTGTGCTGCTCGATCTCGGCATTGCAAGCAGCGCCATCAGTATCAAGTCACTGCCACTTCCGCGCATCGCCTCGAACAATGAACTAGCAGGTGGACGTGAAGAAAATCGACGAGTCGACATCGTGGTGCTTAATGCACCGTTGCAGCGATGGGTGCAATCGGAGGAGTTTGCTGAGGCCCGCGGATCGCTTGCAGTAACATCGCAGTTCCTAGGTGGCGATGTATCAAACCGTCCGGCGGAGATCACCTATTCGATTTTTGAACAAGACACGGTAACTGTATCCTCACAGCCAGCGATCGCAAAGGCCATGGTGGTTCCGGTGCAACCAAGCGCGACGTTCCTGAACATCCCAACACGCGCCTCGTCTGGCGGCGTGGCCTCAACACAGCAGGTACAGGTTGACGTATCGAAACTTCCGCGTCGGCGCATTGCACTGCGAACAGATGCATTCGAAGCGGTATTACGGTTCGACTATAATAGTTCTGAGTTGCCGGAGGACGTCAAGATCCTCCTGCAGCAGCTTGCAGATCAGCTTCCGGAGGGGTCAACAATAACGATCGATGGAAGCGCAGATGTCTTGGGATCACAGGAACGTAACCGAATTCTTTCCGAAGCGCGAGCAGCAACCACACAGTCCTATCTACGGTCGATCACGTCGAAGTCCTTTACATTTCGTTCGTCTTCGGAAAACAAGTCGTTCTCCAACACGACGCCGCAAGGACGCTTCCTAAACCGCAATATTCGCATACGGGTTACAACACCTTAAGCCTTCGGGTCTTGATCCTTTGCTTCGGGAAGCATGCCCATTTGACGCTTAAGCTCAAGCAGGTCGTTGTCTACCTGTCCTGAAGACGTAAGCTCACGAAACTGTTCGTCCAAAGCAGTGTTCTCACTGGCCAACTGTTCAAAGGCACTTGCTTCTGCTTCGAGCTTCTCAATCTTGGTCTCGAATTTATCAAACTTGCTAAAGGCATCCGTGCCAACACCAGCAGCTGCTTGTGCGAGCTGTTTCTGTGCCTTGGCAGCTTGCGATCGTGCTATCAACGTGCTCTGACGTGCACGCGCTTCATCGAGTTTGCGCTTGAGCGCACTCAGCTGTTCACGCATTGTAGCAGTTGCCTGACGTGCCTGTTCTACACTCGGCTGCAAGTCTGCAACATTTCTATCTGCTATCGACTTTTTCTCCAGTGCCGCTTTGGCGAGCTCTTCATTGCCGGCCTGAAGGGCCAGCTTGGCTTTCTCGTGCCAATCGATGCTGTTTTTGCGCTCTGCATCGATCTTTCGTGCAAGCCCCTTCTCATTGGCCATTGCATTGGCAACGGCTAATGTGGTCTGGTTCACGGATTCTTCCATGTCCAAGACCATCTGCTTGAGCATTTTTTCTG
>JBEBCJ010000192.1:0-6778 GCA_041157865.1 Bacteroidota bacterium | reverse complement strand
CCAGTGCCATGCATGTTGACTGGAAACATGGTATCCGTTACCAGGAAGGCAGCAGTGTCGATGAATCCAATAACGCTGTTGGTATGATATCTGAAGGGGGCTCGATCACGGAGATCGACGCCGCAGACTTTAGCCAACCTGCAGGGGATACGTCAAAATCTGCCATCGACTTTCTGGCGACCCGCTCGAAGTATTTTACCGTTGCCATGCTTCCACAGCGCGGCTTTTCGGGTAAAGCCAGCGTTTACGGTACAAGGTACGGGGCCCCGAACGACGGTGTTATTGAAAAGTATACACTTGGTGTAGACGTACCGATGGTTAACGGGGACGTAGACTATACAACACGACTCTTCGTGGGGCCAATGCAATACGATACGCTCGAGACGTATGGCCTCACGAACATTATGAACTTCGGATGGAAGTGGATCGTAAAGCCAATTGGTGAGTATTTCATGCTACCGACGTTCAAGGTGATTCACGGAGTGATTCCGAACTACGGCATTGCCATCATTCTCTTTGCGCTGCTCATGAAGGTGCTCCTCTACCCATTGGGCAAGGGGCAAATGGAATCTGCACGCAAGATGCAGCTTGTTGCGCCCCTGCTCAATGAAGTGCGGATGCGATATCCCGACGACATGCAAAAGCAGCAACAGGAGACCATGAAGGTCTACAGCGAGTACGGTATCAATCCGGCGGGCGGGTGCCTGCCCCTTTTACTGCAGATGCCGTTTCTGTATGCATTGTACGCTGTGCTCAACTTGAATATCGAGCTGCGTCAGCAAGGTTTTCTGCCAGTCTGGCTTACAGACCTTAGCATTCCAGACGTGATCTTTGCATTGCCGTTCAAACTCCCACTGTTCAATATCGACCAGTTCTCTGGTCTGGCACTGCTGATGGGGGCTACAATGTTCATCCAGCAGAAGCAGGCCATCTCGGATCCACGCCAGAAGGCCATGGTCTATATGATGCCGCTGATGCTAACGCTTATGTTCTCCTCGCTGCCTTCGGGCCTGAATCTGTATTATTTCGTATTCAACGTGGTGGCAATCGCCCAGACGATCTATCAGACCAAGTTCTCGAAGAACCAGCTCACACTGGCAGATCTCAAGAAAATGCCAAAAAAAGAGAGCTGGATGCAGCGAAAAATGCGCGAAGCACAGGAAATGGCCGCCGCCCAGGGCCGGTCGATACCTGGACAGCCCTCTGCCCGCCCTTCGAAGCCCTCAAAGCCTGGTAAGAAGTAGTCGAACCATGTGGACAGTTTTTTGCTGGAACACAGCACGTTAAACAGTTGTCATGTTGTATTTTCACTACACAAAATGTGAGCCGAACATCATCAAATTTTCACTACATCAGGAGACGTGTATGAACACACGTGCACTCATTCGCACAGCGGCTTTAAGCCTCTTTGCTCTCTTGTTCGTGGTCGGTGCCAACGCACAGAACACGTACAAGCGTTTGTCGATCCTCGAAGAGTTTACCAGCGCCACATGCCCGCCATGTGCGCCAGTTGGTGAAATGCTCAAAGATGTGATCATGCCATCGAATAACGTTGTGTCGGTTCGCTTCCATATGAACTGGCCAGCTCCGAACGACCCATGGAATTTGGATAACCCGACAGACAACGACAGCCGTCGCAATTTCTATGCTGTTAGCGGTATCCCAGACGGTTATTTGAACGGTAAGAAGGTTTCTCTTGGTGCTGCCCCGACGTTGATCGCAGCGATCAATGCCGACAATGCCAAGAAGAGTCCTATCGAGATCACAGTCACAGATGCCAAGACAACGACAGGCGGTAACGTAACGGTCAAGATCAAGACCAACGTAGACCTCAAGGCCCACAAGCTTCATGTTGCTGTTGTTTCGTACTTCGCAGCAATGCCAGACCTGCCGCAAACTCTTGCCAATAGCAACGGAGAAACAGAATTCTACGATGCAATGAACAAGATGCTTCCGAATGCTGGTGGTACGTCGATGTCGATGTCTGCCAACGAAGAGAAGACATTCACATTCTCATACAACAGCAAGTCTGCTCCAACATGGCCAGAGGGCATGCAGTACGTTGTTGCCTATGTTCAGGCAAATTCAACAAAGGAAGTTCTCAACGCGGGTACAAACCTTGTTGTGTTCCAGCCAGTTGTTGAAGTTGAAGGAACAAAGTTTGATTATATCGCAAAGTCTGGATCGAAGACACAGACGATCAAGGTTACGAATCCAACAGAAAGCGAACTTCCAGTTGCATTCACGATCACAAACGCAGATGCTCTTGCATCGGCTGGCTGGTCTGTTTCAATGGACAAGGATATCGTATCACTCAAGCCAGGTACATCAACAACTGTTACGGTAACAACTACAAGCGGATCTCGCGCATACTTCGCAGGCATTGACTTTGCTGCCACGCCACAGAATGTTGCAGGTATTGCCAAAGAAGGCAAAGCATCGTTTGGTTACCTCACAGAAGGTGCGAAGGTTGTTGTTTGGGCGGGTATTTCTAATGGTAACATTGGTAACTACATCCCAGCAATGGAAACGACCTACGGACCAGACGTGGTCTACATTCCTGCAACAAACGAATGTCTCGAAGCATACAACCCAACATCGTTTGATGTAGGTATCTTCTCGCTGAGCATCGACGGTCGCTTTGCGATCCCAGGTATCGCCCAGTTGGCACAAATGATGACGAAGGTTGGTAAGGGTGTGTTCGTGAGTGCACCGATGGGTCTGGGTGTTGCCACATACCCAGACAATCAGTCACAGCCTGGCTATCCAGAAGCAAACGCATGGCTTACACAAAAGCTTGGTCTTAGCTTGAAGAGCTCTTCACAGCGTTACTCAGGCAACACACTCACACCATTTGCCGTCAACGGCGTTACTGGTGATGAAGTTGGTATGGGTGGTACATGGAACTGTAATCGTCCAACGAACAACTGGCCGTTCTATGTTCAGATTACTGACATCATGTCGATCAACAACGGATCGAATGCTATCAGCTGGGCATATGCAGACGGAAACAAGGACAACATTGTCGGTATCCGTTGTGCAAACCCGGGCGATGGACGCGTTGTGTACTCTTCATTCGGTGTTGAGCACAGCAACGATCAAAACGCTCGCAAGGGCCTGATGGAGCGTATCATCAAGTATCTTATGCCTGCTGGCAATCGCCCAGAAATCTCCATCAATGCTGCGTCGCTTGACTTCGGTTACGTTGCCAAGGATGCAAAGAAGGAAATGGCCTTTGTTATCACAAACACGGGTAAGGCAGACCTCGTGATCAACCTGATCGACCTTGCAGGTGCCGATGCGACAGACTTCGACATCACAGAAGGTCGTGCAGATGCCAACAACAAGGTAACAGTTGCTCCTGGCGGCAAGCATACAGTACGCGCACAGTTCTGGCCGTCTGCAGAGAAGGCTTCTTCAGCATCGATCACAATTGCTAGCAACGCTGGCGATAAGATGATCTCTATGAAGGGCACAAGCGTTGCTACTAGCGTTGAGACAGATGTAGTGAGCGAGACAGGTGCAATCGGCATGACACTTGCCGGTTCGAACCCAGTAACGGCTTCGACAGCTATCCGCGTACGTGCAAACGACAACGTGACACTGACGGTCATCAATGCAGCTGGCGAGACAGTTGCTACGATCTTCAACGGTGTTGTAAGCGGCACAGAAACAGTTTCTCTCGGCGCACTCAACGTTGCAGCGGGCACATACAATGTGGTCGCTTCAAACGGAACAGACCGCGCAGTGCTCTCGATCGTTGTCGTTCGCTAAGCGAGCACAGGAACGAGACAGAAATTCGCATAAAAGGCGTCCTGGTTCTGCCGGGACGCCTTTTTTGTTTGTCTGCTATCTGGTGGACCTTCGAAACTCGTATTTCGGATTTCCAGGCAACGGAGAGCGTAGGCGGAAATCTCCAAATCCTGATGGATCCTCGAAGGTCACGACAACGCCATTCGGATAGGTCCAGCGTGAGTAGACTGTGAGTCGATTAGGTCCGAGCATCTTTTCTACGGTGATTGGTTCGCCATAGATGATGTAGACGCGCCCCATATCTGTGAGCCATCCTTCGTTGTACGATTTAAATCTCTCGTTGGCTACCTGAATGCGTGCATAATACTCTTCAAGAGCTTCATTCTTTGCTGTAGACGGCGAGGGGTCGATGCTCTTCCAAAAGTTCTCGAACATCGTAAGCCGCTCTCCATCAGTCTTCGCTGCAAGCATTGAATCAATGGTGTCTTGACCTGCAACATACATAAGCTGTTTGATGGCTTTGCGGATGTCTTTCAACAGGTCTCCGGCCATTGATTGCGGCACTCTGTACGGACGCTGCGATAACGCAAGTGTGTTCGTTGTGTCAATAACTCCTTCGGCACTGACCGAATGGGCACGAATGGAAAGTATGTAGTCGCCCGGTATCAGACGTGTGGACAATGTGAGCGGCACAAACGACTGCATTGTGCGGTCTGTTACTGACATGATCTCGGATGAACCCGTTGCCAGTGTGCGCATGTCGGGAGTTGTGATGTCCCATGTGAATCCGACTCGACTGCCGATCGATTGCGAGTAGAACTCAAAGAACGCGAACAAACGCTGCTCATTCGACCAGATGTATTCGCCGATATAGGGAACGATCGTGTATCTATTGCCACGCTGTTCGATATCACTCAGATAGAGGATCGAGCTCAGCGATTCATGTTCAGATGCATAGTCTCTAACCCGACAGGTACGCTGCGCTGTAAATGTGCGCATCCCAAACTCGTCCGTTATCCCGATTTCAATGATGTAGGTGTTTGGTGCAAGCATGAAACGTTGCTGCACGTTGTCGGATTTCCCAGTCTTGCCGCGGGTTACAGTGTAACTCGATTCAACAATAGTTCTACTGATAACAGTATCTACGACTGTTCGTCCGCTGGTGTCGCGTATCTCGATTACCATGCTGTATTCACCAACAAACGAGCCATCGTGCGAGGCAAACTGCAAGTGCTCATATGGCATGGCAACATAGAGATCCACCATGGGGTTGGCTGCTGGCCCCTTACCCTTGAAGGACACCACATCTATCTTGATTACTCCATCGGATGCTTCATTGCATGCCCTTACTATTGGTAAGGGGCTATGCATGGCCGACGCAAGTTCAGCGATGCCAACAGTGATGGGTACGATCATAACCTATGTGCTCTTAGACGTTGACCTGAAGTTTCCATACATCACGCGTTTCTCTGGCAAGACGTTCTCGCTCGTCGGGGTGTGCAATGCTAACCAGGCGTTCTGCGCGCTCACGAAGAGAAGCGCCCCATAGCTGAGCAACACCGTACTCAGTCACAATATAACGGACGTGTGCCCGGGTTGAGACAACTCCCGCCCCGGACTTCAGCAATGGTGTGATACGACTGATTCCTGACGACGTGCGCGAGGGAAGGGCAATGATGGGTTTGCCGCCGGCAGAGCGCGCTGCACCACGCATAAAATCTACCTGACCACCCACGCCTGAATAGGGGGCTGGCCCAATGGAATCGGCACAAACCTGACCCGTAACATCAACTTCGATTGCGCTGTTAATGGCCGTCATCTTTGGGTTCCGTTGAATCGTAGCCGGATCATTCACATAGGCAACATCGAGCATTGAGACCATTGGATTGTCATCGATAAAGTCATAGACCTTCCGTGTGCCCATCACAAAGGTTGCCACGATCTTGTGAGGATGAATACTCTTCTGAGATCCATTCACCACACCACGCTCGACCAGAGGGATAAGCCCATCGCTGAACATCTCTGTATGAATCCCAAGGTCCTTATGCGATGTTAGCTGGTGAAGCACGGCATCAGGAATTGCACCAATGCCCATTTGCAATGTTGCGCCATCATCGACAAGTGAGGCCACATGTTTGCCAATGGCGACCTCAACAGCACCCAGATCAGGAGGTTGAACTTCAAAGATGGGTTCGTTTACCTCTACCATGTAGGTGAGCTTGCTTGTGTGGATCAGTGCATCTCCATGTGTGCGGGGCATCTGTGGATTGATCTGTGCTATTACGATAGAGGCAGAATGAAGGGCCTCGTGTGCGGCCTCTACCGTAACGCCAAGCGAGCAGAATCCATGTTTGTCAGGGGGTGAAACATTGATGAGGGCAACATCTACCGGGATGGTTCCGGAGCGGAATAGGTGCGGTATCTCCGACAGAAACACGGGCGCATAATCTGCTCTGCCTTCCTGGACGGCCTTTCGCATGTTGCCACCGATGAACAAGCATGTTACACGAAAACTATCGGCATAGATAGGGTCTGCATATGGTGCAGGACCTTCAGTGTGCAGGTGAATGATGCGCACGTCTCGAAGTCTGCCGGCCTGATGCACCAACTCGTGGATAAGAGTTTGTGGTGCTGCCGCCACACTGTGGATGTAGAGACTGTGTCCCGACGTAATGGCCGAGATAGCCTCAGATGCTTGGACGATAATGCCCATCAATTCTCCCGTTCTATAACTCCTGACACAAAGTTACTCTTTGGTATTTTTGCACGACCATTTGGAGCCCCTTGCATGGAATTGAAGAACGTCGTTTTTGTGATCATGTTGGCCGTAGCCTTCGGCATTTTCTCCCGCAGTGCTATGCGGTTGATTGCTTGGCTTAATGTTGGCAAGCCTGATAACAGGTTTGATCGTCTTGGCGAGCGGCTGAAGACGACCCTCGTTGTTGGCATCGGACAAAGCAAGATCCTTCGCGATAAAGTCGCTGGCCCTATTCATGCAGGGATATTCTGGGGTTTTCTCATCCTG
>JBEBCJ010000191.1:0-21844 GCA_041157865.1 Bacteroidota bacterium | reverse complement strand
GAATGCGAGAACCCAACAGATACAACAGCCACATGCTCGATGCAAGACAGATGATCGAATACCATCGGAGTGCTCCCTGACTTGGGCCAGAGATGCGCATTCCAGTAGCAATCATTGTTGGGACGGCCGGTGGTATAAGTCCCGTTGTCAGTCCACCAGAGGAGAGCGGCGCAACATCAAACAACAGACCATGTTCGTTCATGGCTGCACCGGCCTGGGCAACGAATCCCTCTGGAGAGGGCTGCACTTCGACTGCAGACATACGAATAATGTATGCCCCTGTGATGAGCAGTATAGCTGCAATCACCGTGTGCTGACGTGTGGTCATGTTGCCTGGAAGATCGACTTCGGCGCAATGCTAAGGATCAGGATCGCTACAGCCAGCCACCCAGTTATGATGCGTCCACGAGACAGCGGAGTTTCGTCGTGTATAACGGGATGTTCGATCTTAATGAACAGTCGAACCATGATCAACCAAAATGTCCACACCTCGCCAAGAGAAAACAGCCACGGCGCTTGTGTGATCATGTTACTCAAGGTGGGGTCGATACTGTTGCGAAGCCAGAGCACCCATGGTGAATACGCGGCAGGATTAAAATCTATCGTGAACAGATCGTGAATCATACCCAGTAACCACAGTAAAGCAAGCGCGAACATTGTCCACCAGAGGATACGACCTACCGTATGCTGCTTCTTGCCAATAAGTGCGTAGAGTACGTGTCCCCCATCGAGTTGTCCGAATGGCAGCAGGTTAAGCGCCGTTACGAACATGCCGAACCATCCTACACAGAGAAACGGATAGTGGTAGATCTCGTTCATCGGGGGCACAAACGTATGCCCCTCGAATGCCCAGCGAAAGATCGAGAACAAAAGTGTGTCGCCAAAGGTCAAGCCCGTGTTGCTAAATCCACGCACAAGTATCTCGGGGTGGATTGCATAGAGATACTCTGGTCCTGGCAGCGTTAAAAAGCCTACCAGCAGGATTATCAGGCATACCACAAAACCGGCTATGGGGCCGGCAACGCCGATGTCGAAAAGCTGTTCCTTGGACATCATCGGCGTGCGCGTGCGAATGACTGCACCGAACGTGCCAAAAGGCATGATCGTTGGCGGAACAGGGATAACGTATGGCAGTGATGATGGGAGCTTGTGCCGATAGGCTGCGATGTAGTGCCCGTATTCGTGCGACAGCAAAAAGGTCATCGTCAGCACAGCATACGACACTCCTGCTCCCCAATTTGAGACCTCTAGAGGATTGACGCCAACCCATTGTGCCCCGGCCATTGCACATGTTGCAAACGTGGCCAGCACAAGAAGAAGATGTATGAGTATCTCACGCAGGGACGGCGGCGTCCAACGAGCAATTAGTGAAACCGGAGCAGACGGATCGAACCGTTGGTAGCCCACGCTTATTCTCCTTCTTGCTGATTGCGTTCAGGTCGCATCTGCGGAAAGAACAGTACATCACGAATCGAATCGTTATTCGTCAGAAGCATTACGAGGCGATCGATTCCAACGCCCAAGCCTGCCGTTGGCGGTAATCCAACTTCGATTGCATGAAGGAAGTCTTCATCGACGACCATAGCCTCATCATCGCCTGCTGCGCGAATTGTGGCTTGCTCTTCGAGCCGGGCGCGCTGATCAAGTGGATCGTTCAACTCACTGAAAGCATTTGCAACCTCTTTGCCCATGATGAAGAGCTCAAACCGTTCTACAAGGCCTTCCTCCGTTGGATGCGCCTTTGCAAGCGGCGACATTTCAACAGGATAGTCCATAACGAACGTTGGTTGAATCAGATGCGGCTGCACCTTGACGCTGAAGATTTCATCCAGGATCTTCATCGCACTGGCTGCAGGATCTATGTCGACATGAACAGACTTTGCAGATGCAAGCAGTTGCTCACGAGACTGACCCCGCAGGTTAAGTCCAGCGTATTCTTCAAACAGATCGAACATCTTCTTTTTTGCAAACGGCTTTGCAAATGAAATCTCTGTACCCTGGAAACTGACTGTTTCGGCGCCACAAGCTGTTGTAGCTATGGTATGAAAGAGATCTTCGACCATCTCCATCATCCATATGTAGTCTTTGTATGCCACATAGATCTCAAGGGCTGTAAACTCGGGATTGTGCGTCTTGTCCATTCCCTCGTTGCGGAAGTTCTTGGAGATCTCATAGACGCCCTCGAAGCCCCCTACAATAAGTCGCTTGAGATAAAGTTCGTCTGCAATACGCAGATACAGATCAACATCAAGTGCATTGTGATGAGTAACGAAGGGGCGGGCAGTTGCACCGCCATATATAGGCTGTAGGATTGGTGTTTCAACTTCTATCCAGCCGCGCTCATCAAAAAAGTTCCGCATTGTACGGATGATCTGCGATCTCTTGATGAATGTTTCCTTGATGTCAGGATTTGCTATCAAATCGAGATACCGTTTGCGATAGCGCTGCTCTTTATCGGCAATAGCATCATATCGTGTTATTGTGCCGTCTTCGTTGACCTCTTCTTTGCCAACAGGGATTACGGTAACGCTCTTTGTGAGCATCGTAAACTCGCGGGCATGCACGCTGATCTCACCCATGCGCGTTCGGAACACATAGCCTTCTACACCAACGATATCGCCGATGTCGAAAAGTCGCAGCATGTCATATGCATCGCCCAGGTCGTCCTTTTTGAGGTAGATCTGAATTCGCCCCGTAACGTCTTGGATGTGGCAGAATGATGCTTTCCCCATTTTTCTGATTGCCATGATGCGTCCGGCAACACGCACAGAGCTCATGGAATCTGGCTGTTCGTCGCTGAAGGTCGATACGATTTCAGCGGCATGATGGGTGCGATCATACGACACAGGATAAGGATTGATTCCTAACGAACGAAGTTCATGGAGCTTCTCGATCTTGATGAGCTCCTGCTCGTTGCGTTGTACAGTTGACATTGAAGATTTCCCTGATGTACAGATGTTATGATTGGTGCAAAGATAGCCGTTGAGCGCGGGCTTGATATAAGACAATACCCGCAGCCACCGAGGCATTCAGCGAGGAAACAGAACCGCACATCGGGATTTCAACAAGCACGTCGCACTGGGCCTGTACGCTTGGATGCAGACCTTCACCCTCGTTACCGATCACGATGATGGTAGGGCCGCCGTATACGGCCTGTGTGTACGAGGCAGTTGCCGGAACTGCCGTACCAACAATGTTCCACCCATTTTGTTTACAGTACTTCAGTGCCTCGGAGACGCGCGGGATCTTGCAGATCGGGAGTGTTTCGAGCGCACCAGCCGATGCCTTGATGGCCACAGGCGTAATCGGAGCACTGTACTTTGCCGGCATGATGCAACCATAGACACCTGCCCCATCAGCACTGCGGGCAATTGCACCAAGGTTGTGTGGGTCGGTGATGCCATCCAGCACAAGAAGTATAGGGTCTGAACATGATGCCATTGCACCACCGAGCATTTCATCGAGTGAGATTGCGGGTTTTGACGCTCGTAATGCTATCACGCCTTGACTGTCATTTTGCGCCAGACCAAGCGAGCGTTCAAGGTCATTGAACTTGCGCCTATCCATCGTAGAGCATACGATGCCGCGTTGCTGGGCTTCGGAACGAATAGCAACGATCGGCCCTCCCTCGGCACCATAAGCGATGAGGATCTTCTCGATCATTGATCCCGATGCCATGGCTTCGTACACTGCTCGGCGTCCGGCTACGTATTGTGATATGTCGTGCGATGAAGAGCTCATTGATACCTTGCCAATACATCAGAAAATTCACATCCAAACTCAGCCACATCCGTAAATGAGTTATACAACGGGGCCGGAGATACACGGATAACATCTGGTGATCGCCAGTCTACAATGCACCCGCGAGCAATCAGGTCATTGTAGATCTCCCTACCGTGTCGTGTAAATCGGATGCTGAGTTGAGCACCGCGCAGCTTCTTGTCCGATGGAGTGATAATGCTTATCCAATCGTGCGTATCGATCACATCGTGCACAACCTGCTCAAGGAAGCCCGTCAATACATCACGCTTGTGAAAGATACTCTCCATGCTGGCTTCCATAAAGATCTCGAGCGAGGCGCGCATTGCGGCCAGCGGGAGGACCTGTGCGTTGGAGAGCTGCCAACCGGCGGTGCCGTAAGTTGGACGAAATTTCTGCGCAAGGTCGAATCGCGTAGACTCTTCATTCCCCCACCAGCCTGCAAGCCTGTTCAGTGTTGGCGTATCTGCGAACTTCTCGTGCACAAACACTCCACCTACAGAGCCGGGCCCTGCATTTAGATACTTGTAGGAGCACCATACGGCAAAGTCTACGTTCCAATCATGCAACTTGAGTTCCACATTGCCCACTGCATGAGCAAGATCAAAGCCAGCCTTTGCTCCAACCTCATGAGCTGCGCGCGTGATGGCCTCGATGTCTGCACGGGATCCATTATAAAAATGTACCCCGCTCACAATAACAAGAGCCAGCGAAGGACCAGTTTCATGAATCGCTGCAATGATATCTTCTGGGGAGGCAAACTCACCGCTTGAGGGCCCAACCTCGACCATAGCCTCGTCGGGATCGAAACCGCGGAACCGCAGATGCGTTTCGACAGCGTAGCGATCTGAGGGAAACTCTTTTGCTACGATCAATATCTTGTGCCTCTCTGGCGTTGGTATGTAAAACGATGCCATCATCAGGTGCAGGTTCACCGTAAGGGTGTTCATCGGCACAACCTCATCAGGCTTTGCCCCGACGATCGCAGCTAACGGCTCGCCAAACCATTGATGGTAGGAGTACCATGGCCTGCGAGACAGAAAATGGCCTTCGACACCAAAATCTCGCCAGTCATCCAGCTCCTCTTTTATGTAGGTCTCAACCGACTTCGGCTGCAGTCCGAGGGAGTTACCGCAGAAGTATAGCGCCTGCCCATCTCTATGCTTTGGGAAGTAGAACTTTTCGCGAAATCGCGCCAAGACGTCCTGTGCATCCAGCTCGAGAGCTCTGGACTTCCAGATCTGAGCCTGCTCTTCTGTAACGTTCATCATCGTATTACGTCGTTATTGTTGGTCATGAGTTACTAATTTGCACTTTCTTTTTCGCACACGGAGTTGAGCATGGGGCTCGCAGTCCTGGTCAGAAACGCCATACTATTGATGACGGTTGCATTAGTTGGCTGCGATGCTATCCACTTTATGGACAGAAAACGCACCATGGCTTTGTCCTGCAGGCGTCCAACGGCTCAATTTCTAACCACGGCTTCAACAATCTTCGATCAACATGGCTATGCTGTCGTTGAGCGAAATGATGCCGAAGGCGTTATCGTTGCTCAGGACTCTATAGAAGAACTTGAGTATCGCTATACTGCTCTTGTTCGGACCTGGCGAATTCACCACACAGGAGATTCCCTGTTTGTCGATGTCTACTCTGTCTCAACACGTCTTGACGGCAGCGATGTCACACAAACGTGGGACAAAAAGTGGGCTGGAGAATCCGTAAAGGCGTGGATGCGCCCCATCCTTTCGTCCCTCGAATCATCTTGCGGTGGGGCAACGCCACTTGGCCGACCCTAACCTGCATTATAGCGTTATTGATCCGTCTGGCAGATCAAGCTCCATCATCAGCATTGCTGAAGCAACCGTTTTGCCCTGAGCATCAAGCTTCAGTGAAACGGTACCCCCGCCGCCTAAAATGTTGTTGAGCACGAAGTTGACAGCCCAAAGGTTTGGCAGCTCGTAGCGTTCTACCTCGCCCAAACAAAGTCCAGCGAAATACTCCTGAACGCGTTCTTTTGTCAGATACTGCTGCAGTATGGGGTACCACTCCGGCCTGTAGGCGATCACGCCGCAGTTTGCCGCGTCACCTTTATCGCCGCTGCGTGCATGGGCAATTTGTGAGAGTTTAACTTTCATGCGTGCAAAATACGAAGTCCTCGAATGGTACGTCGTAACAGACGAAAAAGCGGTAAATTCGCGGCGGAGGAATCCATGAACCGAATCATGTTCAAGTCAAAACTTCACAGAGCCCGCATAACGCAGGCCGACCTCTACTATGAGGGTAGCTTGACGATCGATGTCGAACTCACGAAGCTGGCAGATCTTGTTGCCTACGAGAAGGTCTCTGTTGTTAATATCAACAATGGCGAGCGCTTCGAAACATATGTCATTCCTGGCAACGCCGGCAGTCGGGACATCTGTCTTAATGGCGCTGCCGCCCGCAAAGGCCAGGTTGGTGATGAGGTCATCATCATCAGCTATACATCCCTTGCCGACGAAGAAGCTCAGACCTGGCAGCCAACCGTGGTGCTGGTCAATGAAGAAAACAATCCTGTTTCGGTAGACAAGAGCGTTGAGGCATACACGAAAATGCCCCGCAATAACTGACAGTTTCCCATGCCGAACTCATTAGCCGTTGCCATCCTTGCCGCCGGACAGGGCAAGCGCATGGGCAATCCGAACCTTGCCAAGGTACTTAACCCGCTCAAGGGTCGCCCCCTACTCGGATACGTCCTCGAACAAGCAGCCACGCTCGATCCATCGCATGTTGTGGTGATCGTCGGACATCAACGTGAATCCGTGATCGAGTTTGTTACCTCAACGATGCCATCAGCACTATGCGTTGTTCAGGAACAACAGCTTGGCACAGGCCATGCAGTGCAGCAAACGCACAGTGCATTGGCACAGGCCAACTGCGATGTTCTGATCCTCAGTGGAGACGTTCCACTGCTCACACAAGAGACGCTGAGGTCATTTGCCGAACATCATTGGAGTGCGGGCTCAGTAGTTTCTGTGCTCACAGCGAATGTGCCCGACCCCACAGGATATGGTCGCATCATTCGCGATACCGACGGCACACTGCAGCGTATCGTAGAACACAAGGATGCTACAGACGAGGAGCGCATGGTAGCAGAGATCAACTCAGGCATCTACATCGTGCATAGTTCAGACCTATTCTCAGCTCTCGACGGTCTGTCGAACAACAATGCACAAGGCGAGTATTACCTTACTGATATCATTGGCATTCTCCAATCTCGCGGCAAGGCTGTGTCTGCGTGGCTAGCACCGTCTTGGGAGGAGCTGCATGGAATCAATACCCTGGCCGACCTCGAGCGTGCTTCAGCGATTCTCTCGGAAAGGGGCTCGTCATGATTCAGGCTATCGACCACATTGGCATTGCCGTCCGTGATATCGAGGCTAGCAAAACGCTGTACAGCAAGATCTTTGGAGTTGAATCCTTCCACGAGGAAATAGTAGAGGAGTTCGGCGTCTGTATCGCCTCGTTCATGCTCAATGGTGTACGCATTGAACTCACGGCTCCCTTGGGCGACGAGACACCGATTGGGAAGTTTCTTGCAAAGAGCGGAGAAGGGATCCATCACGTCGCTTTCCGGTCATCGGACATCTCTGGCGACCTGCAGCACATGAAGAATCAGCAGATCCAACTGATCAACGACGAACCGAAGCCAGGTGCGCACGATATGCTTGTTGCGTTCCTTCATCCAAAATCTACGGGTGGGGTCATGTTTGAACTCTGCTCGCCGAAGCCACAGACATGAGCAGACTCACACTGGTCCGTCACGGACAATCGCAATGGAACCTCGAGAACCGTTTTACGGGCTGGGTAGATGTTGATCTCACTGCCGATGGCGAGGCAGAGGCTCGCCGCGCTGGTCAGCTCCTGAAAGACGTCCCCGTAGATGTGCTCTTTACGTCTGTTCTGAAACGAGCAATTCGTACGGCTGAGATTGCATGCGGCGAAGCCGGCTTACAGGATGTTACCACGCATCGAGCCGAAGCGCTTAACGAGCGACACTACGGCGACCTGCAAGGATTGAATAAAGCGGAGACCGCACTGAAGTACGGCAACGATCAGGTGCACATTTGGCGCAGATCATATGATGTTCCGCCGCCGAACGGAGAATCACTCAAGGATACTCAGGCTCGTGTTGAGCCATATTACCGAGCTACCATCGTGCCGCTCTTGCAGCAGGGAAAGAATGTGCTTGTTGTCGCGCACGGGAACTCACTTCGATCACTCATCATGTTTGTTGAACACCTCTCGCCTGATGAGATCCTGAAGACAGAGATCGCTACAGGCGAACCAATCACCTATGAACTTGACGCGAACCTGGACGTTGTTAGTAAGACAGTACTTCACAAGAGCTCCTAAGGTCCTGATTGCTTTTGCTCTGTGTTGGCAACAGGCATATTCTGCTGCCGAAGAACCTTTGCCAGTTCTCCGCGCTATGGAAGCGGAACTGACACGCTCGATGCAGGGTCTTGGGACCGCAAAGCCTGCACCCTATTTCATTGCATACTCGATAACGGAAGTTTCATCGACGCTAATCTCTGCTTCGATGGGATCATTAGACGCAGATGTTACAACCAAGAGGCGCGTGTTAGATATCGACCTTCGTGTCGGTGGGCATAAGCTGGACAATACTCGCAGCATTCGTGGCGTAGCATTCGAGATGGGAAGGGGCACACGAGGCGTCGAAGTGCCCTTGACAGACGATGAGCGCGCGTTGCGCACCGTTATTTGGTCTGCCACCGATAAGGCCTACCGCTCTGCAGCCGAGCGCTACGGGAAGGTTATCACAAATCTGCAGGTTAAGGTCAAAGAAGAAGACTCATCGGCAGATCTCTCGCAAGAGCAGGCATATACCTACATAGAACAGATACGCCCGCTATGGTTTGACACTACGGTTTGGCGTGAGCGCGCGCGCAGGCTCTCCGGGATGTGCGCCGGCAGGGAACACATTTTGACAGGACGTGTAACATTCCAAGCAGAAAATCTTGTCAAGTACTTTGTCAATACCGACGGTTCGCGCATTCAGACCTCGGAGCCGATCGTAAAAATGTTTGTTATTGTCAAGAGCAAGGCAGATGATGGCATGAGCCTTCCGCTGTATGAGAGCTACTCTGCTTATTCAGCCGACCGGCTGCCGTCTATGAATGAGTTGGAGGCAGACGTTCAACGGCTTCTAAACCTCTGCACAAAACTCCGTACAGCCCCCTTGATGGAGACATACACCGGCCCTGCGATCTTGTCTGGACGAAGCGCAGGCGTATTCTTTCATGAGATCTTCGGTCACCGTGTAGAGGGGCATCGTCAAAAAGATGTCAACTCAAGCCAAACCTTCAAGCCATTTCTCAACAAGAAGATCTTACCAGATTTCATCAGCGTTGTGTTTGATCCGACGATCAAGCAGCTAGGCGGTAAGGATATTGTGGGTGCCTTTTTATTCGACGACGAAGGCATGCCCGGCAAACGCGTTGTGGCAGTGGACAGCGGGGTGTTCAAGAGTTTTCTCACGAACAGATCCCCGATCGAGAACTTCCCCCACTCCAATGGTCATGGCAGACGTCAGGCAGGACTGAAGACCGTTGCACGCCAGTCGAATTTGATCGTCGAGGCCCGTTCGCGTGTCCCATACGACTCACTAAAGGCAATGCTGCGCTCTGAGTGCATCAAGCAGAACAAAGAGTTCGGTCTGCTCTTCGAAGATATTCAAGGAGGATTCACGTTCACCGGGCGTACAGTGCCAAATGCATTCAATGTTCAACCGCTCGTTGTCTACAAGATCTTTGCTGACAGCCGTCCAGATGAACTTGTTCGTGGCGTAGATCTGATCGGCACTCCACTTACGACATTCAACAACATCGTAGCTGCTGCCGACGACATCGGCATCTTCAATGGCGTCTGCGGCGCAGAGTCTGGTGGCGTTCCTGTGAGCGCCAGCTCGCCCAGTCTGTTTGTATCGACCATCGAAGTGCAAAAGAAGCAGAAGTCGCAAGCTAAACCTCCATTGCTCACCGATCCGACTGTAAGCACCGCGGGAGGTCAGCCATGATGCGTACACTTTTACTCGCAGCCTGTCTTGCTGCAACATCATCTGCTCAGCAGATGAGCGAGCAGGAGATCTTTGATGCAATGCAGCTTGAGATGCAGCGGTCGATGCGCGATCTGCGAATTGGCGAACTACCAGCCCCCTACCAGATAGAATACATCCTGCAGATCAGGCATACTGTTTCGCTTCATGCGGTGCAGGGTGCTCTCGAGGATCTCGATACAGGCACACGTGCAGTTCTCACTGTTCGCATGCATGTAGGCACTCCAAAGTTTGACAATACCAACTTCTTTGATGTGAGCCTTGGCTTCTTTGGCTCAAGCGACGACGAAGAGGGATACAAGAATCGCCTTGTCCCATTTGAGCTGCGCCCAGAGTTATTGCGCCGCGAACTATGGCTTGCATCGGATGCCTGTTACAAGCAGGCAGTAGAGATCTATTCGAAGAAGGAGTCAACCCTCAAGAATCGAACACGCAAAGACACAACCTGGGATTATCGCATTGCACAGCAGTACACGCGCAACGACGCAGGCAGCAATGTATATCGTCCAGATGTCGAACAGTTGATAGCGCGCGCCCAATCGCTTAGTTCAGTCTTTCGCTCCTATCCAAAGATCCAGGCCTCGCGAGTTGGTATTGAAGTGATACCAAAAGAGACCTTTTATATCAATTCGAGTGGAGCACGCAGTCACAAGATTGAATGCAGTGCGGGTATCGAAGTTATTGCGACTACGCAGGCAATAGATGGCATGCCTCTTGCACAGACCTATGCAGCGTATGCTCGCACGCCAGTTGAGTTCCCGAATGAAGACTCACTTACACGAGCTGTATCAAGTGTTGCGAGCGTTTTAACTCAGCTTGTGGATGCCGAAACGATTGAGGCCTACTCCGGCCCTGTCTTGTTTGAAGGCCAGGCAGCTGGTTGTCTCGTTGGACAGTTCTTTGCACCCAATCTCGTTGCTCAGCGTCAGCCTCTTTCAGAAGGGGGCTTCTCGACAAACGAGCGAACCATGGCCTTTCAGAATAAGATCGGAGCCCGCGTTTTACCCGAATTCATTTCAGTCTCTGCCGAACCGCTTACAAAGTCATTCAACGGGATATCACTCACTGGGCATTACAAGGTCGACGATGAAGGCGTTCCTGCTCAACATGTTGAGCTTGTAAAGAAGGGCTATCTGCAGACGCTGCTTTCGTCGCGAGTACCTACCAAGCGCATCGACTCAAGCAACGGACATCAGCGCGGTGGTGGATCGATGTTCAGTGTGATCTCGTTCAATAGTGTTGATGCAAAAAAGAGCAAATCAAGCGTAGACCTTAAGAAGCAGCTTCTTAGACTCGTAAAGGACAGAGCATTGCCATACGGCATCATCGCACGTTTGGGCATGGATCAGAACCTTCTATTTACGGGCGTGTTTCGTCAGACAGGCACCGATCTGCCGATATCGCAAGGAGAGGGCAAGCTTGGTCTGCTGCGCGCATATCGTGTATATCCCGACGGACGAGAAGAGTTGATACGCGGTGTCGAGGCAGCTGGACTTGCTCCTTCGATTTTCAAGGACATTCTTGCTGTATCGAAGCACAAACATGTGCACAATTTCCTGGCTCCCAGCGTTGTACCGTCGTTCATCAGCGGAGGTGCCGCCTATGTGCAAGCCTCCATCATTACGCCCGACATCTTGATCGAAGACGTGGAGGTGCGTCCACTCGAGGGTGATATGCCCAAGCCACCTGTACTGGCAAATCCTATCGCTATTGATTGATTGTGTAGCGCAGGCCAAGGTATATCATTTGCGGATCTGTTGGGCCCCATGCCAATGATGCATCGAAGTACGTTCCGAATGGGCTCTCTGTACCGAGGATCGGGTTGGCTTGAATGAAGTTGTTTGCATTCTCAACACCCAAGTATAACTCGAGGTCGCCGAATTTCTTCGTGACCTGTCCATTAATCCTCCAATAACCGGGGAACTCTGTTTCGAGACGGTATCGTGTGAGATTGCCCTCTGTTGTTGGCAGTCTACCGGGGCCGTTCCATGAAATGGTCGCATCAACTTGCCAACCGGGCTGTTCGTACGAAACCGTGCTCAGCATGCGCACCCGACTCATCATTGGGCGCTGCTGCATTACTCCGTTGTATGGGGCTTGCACGTCTACCCAGCGCACTGCTGCCAACACATCAAGCGCAGGCAATGGCGAAAAGAGGGCTTGCAGCAGAACATTCGTCGCAAAGCTTTCGCCCCGGAGATTTGTAAGCCAGACCTCTCGTACCGAGCGATCATAATCTACAACAAGCTGGTTGTGAAACCGGGTGTGGTATACCTCGGCGTCGATCGTGAGCGGCCGCTCGGCGATCGTAACAGAAGATGTAAGCGAGACCCCCAAATTCCATGAATCTTCGGGACGGAATGCAGGATCAAAAAACACCTGACGGGAGTTGATGAATGATGAAACATTTTCCGTGATCACAGCTGGAACCCGCCAGCCCCTTCCGATCGACGTACGAAGGTTCAGATACTGGCTGATGGTCCATTTTAGGTGAGCCCTTGGTACTAGTCGCGATCCGAACATGTTGTGCCAGTCGTTGCGCAGTCCAAAGAGCATAGTTAGATCCTTCGAAGGCTCAAGCGTTGCCTCGGCGTATACACCCGGAACATGTTCAATGCGGTCGTAGCCTTGACCATACACCTGTGCCTCAGGGGTTGTTAAAGACTCGCGAACATTGTCGTACAGATACGAAAATCCCGTTACAATTTTAAAGGCCTCGGTAAACGGCAATGCTGCGACACCGCGCAGCTGAAACGTCTGCTGATCTCCCGAGCTGGCGCGCAGTCCAAACGCCGAGGATTGCTCATGCACCGCAGCAGAAGCCACTAGAGATACTCCACTACCCTCTTCAAGCGATTCAAATGGGTCAAGCAAACCAAACTTCACGAACGCCTCGAGGCGCTGGATATCTGTCGTCATGTCGTACGGCCGAGCAGTATCACCTTCATGGTGTTGCCTGATTGAGTGCGCTACGCTCTGTCCGGATTTGTATCTGTCGAGGTAACCTCGCACAAAAACCTGCCATTCAATCTCATCATCGTTATACCACCATCGGTGCACAAGATTTGCCTGTCGAAACGTCGGTATATCTGCGAAACCGTCACCATTATTATCCTGCCCCATATCCATCTTCCGCACATGGGCCATCGTCATGGTGGAGAGCTCGTCCGATATCTGCTGGGCTCCATAGAGATTCAACTCGTAACGCTCCATGGCGTTGGCATAAGCGTTGACGTAAAGTTTAGGTGCAGTGCGCGGATTGTGCATGCAGACGTTGATCTGTCCGGTCATCGCCTCATAACCGGTCGTAACCGAAGATGCACCCTTCGAGATACTGATCGACTCCATGAACGGACCTGGTATATGATCAAGTCCGAATGGAATCTCCATTGAACGAACGAGCGGAACAGCTTCGATCAGGAACTGCGTATACGTGCCGCGCAGACCAAGCAACTGTATCTGGCGTGCACCGCTTACGGCATCAGAGAAGGAGACCTCGACTGATGGGTTCTTCTCAAACGACTCGGCCAGCGAACAGCATGCGGCCTTTGTGAGGTCCTTCTTTGTTATCGTCTCGGTCTTGATCACCGATTTCGTGATGGTTGGACCCGCGTCTGCCTCGACTTCAAGAGCCGCAAGTGTGTCTGGGCGCATGAGTATGCGAACTTCCGTTTCATTGGACACCCACAATACAGCAACCTGAAAACCCACTGCACGACATATCAGCGTATCGGCCCGTGGCTGCCGTGCGATCTCGAATCGTCCAGCCTTATTAGAATAGACACCGGTTTTTGTCCCCTTCCATTGTATTTGTGCCCCTTGAATGGGGCTTACCCCATCGGCTGTTGAGAGGACCACCCCCTGAAGCGTGTCGGAAAGGACTCCAGAAGGCACCTGCTGTGCAGTCGCTACGGCTGTCGTAACAATTGCGGCAATGAGGTGGACAAAAATCAGACACGTAGGCATCGCACAATAATACGGAAATAGGCTCTCGTTAGTATATTTGACCCGTTATGAACAGGCTGATCATCATATGCG
This sequence comes from Bacteroidota bacterium, assembly GCA_041157865.1. GTDB lineage: Bacteria > Bacteroidota > Ignavibacteria > Kapaibacteriales > Kapaibacteriaceae > UBA10438. Next base: position 7,932 of record JBEBCJ010000191.1, on the reverse strand, counting down.
CAATCCTACTTGCCACGGTGGCAGGAGCCCAGGCGGTACAGTTCACTCTGCAGTTTTTCCAAGCAAAGTCGAACGGCAATTCGATTGTTGTCGAGTGGAAGTCTGCAAGTGAGTCGGACGTTGCACATTACGAGATCGAGCGAGCCGGCGCAGACAAACAGTTTCGCTACGTGGCCACAGTCACGGCAAAAGGCAGCAACCAGTCATATTCTTACAAAGATGACGAGGCATTCGGCAAAGGTGAGTCTGATAAGAACATCACGGCAAACTATTTTACCTATCGCCTCAAGGTCGTAAACCAAGACAAGAATACATCGTATTCCAACTCCGTTGGTGTTGTGCATAATGTTAGCGGCATCAAACGCACTTGGGGTATGATCAAGGAAATGTTCCGGTAACCGTTATCGTGGACATGAAGCATTGTAAACTTCCAGCGCGAATAGGATCGTACCTGTTCGCGCTTTTGTTTTTATACGTCACAGGCTTTGCCTCCGACGACCTGCCAGCAAATCGTTGTGGCTTTGACGACCATGCAGCACGCAACCGCGTTCGAATAGACAACGACATACGCATCCTCGGAACCCGCCCTGTATTGCCGAAGTATGCTGAATCTGCTGATGGACGGTTCCGCGTGCATTACTCGCTCAAGGGTCCGGATGCAGTAGACAGCGCTGATGCCAATGGCGACGGCGTGCCGGATTATGTGCAGGAATGCCTTTCTGCTCTTGAGCGTTCATGGCGCTTAGAGGTAGACACACTGAACTATGCGGCGCCCCCTAATGATGATACAACGGGCGGGAGCAGTGCCATTGACGTTTACCTGCGAGACCTCGGAAGAGACGGCTACTACGGCGTTACGAACCTGGACAGGCTACTTGCACTAACTCCATCTGAGCGATACACAACGTGGATGGAGATCGATAACAACTTCAGTCCAACAGACTCGACCTGGTCGGGGAAGCAATCATACGCGACATTCGGCGTTGATGCTCTACGTGTGACATGCGCTCACGAGCTACACCACGTTATACAAAACGGGTCCTACGGGTATAGCATACAGCATCGCATGATCTATGAGTTGACGTCGACCTGGATGGAGATGCGCGCATATCCGGAAGTGCGCGATTGGGCCGTCTGGACCTCGTTTCTTCTGACAAGACCAGAACTCTGGCCCTTCTCCAAAACCAATCCACTCAACGGATACTGCTGGGGATGGTTCGGCAATGTGCTCACGGCACAACCGAGCGATCTTCTTAGATCAACATGGAACATTGTTGCCAAGGGCACAGACCCCTTTGTTGCGCTCACCACTGCTTGTGCCGAGGCCGGGACGTCGCTGCAGGATGTCTTTTGCAATGCCATGGGTAGTCTGTATCAAACTGGCAAACGCTCAGGTGAGAACCTGTATCTGCCCCAGGCTGAGTTACTTCCAGAGATCAAGTTCTTCTCCGACGTAACAGCGCAGTCTGTTGCAGAACGCATAACAGGAAGCATACGTCCGTTTGAGATCAGGGCTATACGTGCCAACATCCCTTCGCTCGCTGCAGAACCCATCAGTCTGGGACAGATCATTTCGTGGACTGCTGATGCCGGCATACTGTATCGGCAAGACTCTGCATTGGAGTATTCTCTGCTCTATACTCCAGATCCGTCTGCTGATGACTACTTGATTCCCGGATCCGTTTGGGGGGCAAGGCACTCTCCGGCACGGTCGCTATGTGTCTATTCAAATGGAACGCAGTTGCTCTCTACACAGACGCCCTATCCACAGCCGTTCAGATTGTCGGCACATACGATCATGAACGTGCCTGTACCCGGCGTTGGTGCCGGAACAAAGGTGTCTGTACAACTCTGTGATCTTGCGCTGCGGCCCCTTGGGCGATCGCTCGAGTCGCGAATTGATATTCACGACAACAGACTTGTGGCCCAATTTCCTATCGATGTCAGTATGTTACCCGGCGTGTATCTGCTCGTGGTTGAACACAGCCAAAACAACCCTGTCATTCACAAGATCGTTATCGAGCGATGAATTCCCTGCGAGCAGTAGATGTATCCAAGGCATTTGCCAGCAGAGTGGTGCTGGATTGCATCTCTTGTGATCTTTCATCGGGCAGCATTACTGCCATAGTTGGCGCAAACGGCAGTGGGAAGTCAACACTGGCAAAGATCCTCTCTGGCCTGCTGCGTCCCGATCAAGGTACGGTAGAGTTTGTTGTCAACGGGTCGGCTGTCGAGCGCACCGAGATTCCATCGTATTGTGGATACGTAGCCCCCTACCTGACGCTCTATGAAGAATTCACACCAGTTGAGTTGATGAGTTTGCACGGGGCGCTTCACGGCGCGCGCCTTGCGCCTGAACTTGTCGGGGATCTGTTACAGCGGGTCGGGCTTGGCATGCGAGGCGATTCCCGTGTAAAGACGTTTTCGAGTGGCATGAAACAGCGCTTGTCACTGGCAATTGCGTTATCGACCGAGCCGCCACTGCTTGTGCTCGATGAACCATCAAGCACTCTCGACGAAGGCGGCAGGTCTATGCTTGCGTCAGAGATTCGGCGATCTGCTGAGCGCGGCGCTATCATTGTGCTGGCAACAAATGATCCGCGTGAGATCGAGCTTTGCCAGAGTGTGATCAGTGTTCAATAACGAACATGGGCAGCCGAAGCTGCCCATTGAGAACCATTGCTGTTGTATCGGCTAACGATCACTTCGGCTGATTGCCTTGGAAGACTGGGCTTTGAGGCTCCTGTACAAATCCATATGCACGCAGATCCACCTCTGCATGATCACTGTGTGACGTCTTAAAGCGCACACCACCGGCGTAATTACCCTTAGCCATTGGAACGACCTTTGCTACAATTTCAAGGCGCTCCTTAGGCTTGAGTGTAACACGCGATGTTTGATTGATCACAAGACCGCCATCAGTTGTCCAGTCCGAAAGCGTGACTGCCTCTTCAGAGTTATTCGTCACCTCAACCTTGGCGGACTGTTCTTGTCCAACCTTGAGATCTTGAAATGAGAAATACATCGAAGGTTGGAACATAAGCGCACGCTGTATATCTGCCTTCAGCCAGATATACTGAGAGCGAATTGTCGTATCAACCCCTTCTGGAAGGGGTGTGTTTGATGCTGACTTATACGCCTTATATGCATCATTGCCTTTGAGATCTGCCCATGAGACAGTGATGTTCTTTGTGATTGCACCTGCTTGTGATGGACTGATGTTGAGCTTGACCTTCATGGTGCTCACCTCACCAGGCTTTAGGTCATACTTGTCGGGGTCGGTTTTTGTGCAACCACACCCAGGGCGAACATCTGTGATGCGCAGCCCCTTATCTCCAACATTCTTCATCTTGATTTCGGCCTCAAGATAGCCTTCCTTCGGGGCGCGTGTCTTGCCCCAGTCATACGTTTCCCCGCCAACAATTTCAAGTTTTGGCTGGGCAAGTGCTGTTGCCGCGGCAACTATTACCACCGCAAGCGTTGCAACTAGTCGTTGTAGCATGAACGTAAACTCCTGATAGAACATGGTGAACCGTCAGATTGACGAATGAGGTACAAATATAGTATGTACGGCGCCGTTACAGCCCCTTGTAGATGGTAAGACCAAGAGAAATGGTGGTGGCAGACCATGAATGCTTACTCGACAGACTCCCAAGGCTCTGCTCTATGCGCAGTTGTGGCGAGGCATAATATCCGTATGTAAGGGGCATGTCATAGGTAACAACAAATGCCGGACGCAGCACCACCGCTGAGACGTCTGTTAGCCTGGTCTCCGGAAGGATATATTCCTTCGAGGGTGGATCGGTCAAAAAGAAATAATCTTCGGGGCCTACAACCTCTTCTTTGTGCTGGCTGGCTGATCCGACCAATACGTTACCTGATAGTCTAAAGCCAACTGTTAGGGGGCTGGCATGTATCCGCATTCTCGATCCCAGAGCAAAGCTCATCCAACTTTGACGGTGTTCAAAGACATATCTCGTCTGCAGATCGGGTTTGCCAACCCGTGGTATCGTGATGGGGTCGGTAGTAAAGGCAAGAGATTCGCTGCTGATTCCCAAACTCGCTGAGACGGTTATGCTGGGCATGACCCATTTTTCAATCACTGCAGATACAGCAAAAGGGGCGCCGCTACCTTGTTCATACGTGCAACATGGGATTGAGTATACCTGATCCAGGTATGGCAGACTCGCCGAATGCATCGAATACCCTATACTGGCGTCAATTCCCATGAAGGTACTCGGCGCTGTGTATGGATGTCGTAGCGACGGATTCCACGGCAGTTGCTGTGTGTGCGCAAGACCGCTACTAAGGATGAGCACAATGGTCGTAACAATACACCTCATGGCTGCACCAACAGTGGAAGTCGTAGAATGAATCCATCACACTCAACAACAACGTTGTAGTGTCCAGCTGAGCAGTCAATGATGTCCAATGGGAATGTTGATAGACCATTGTCGAGATAGACAGTCGTTAGACCGATAACACGTCCAAAACTGTCTGTGATCGTGATGATTGCCGGAGCAGTCTTATTGAACATGATCGCTGCCGTGGCAGCCGACCTCGCAGGGTTAGGAAAGATCCCACCGCGCAGCCCTGCAGCAGCATGAATAGTCTTATACGAAAGGCCGCACAGCGAGTCGAGCACGAACCTACCGTGCTGGGCCCGAATCGGAAAGGCTGATTCGCAGGAGGTTGTACCAGCAGTTGTTGTCGGCAGCAGAACGATGTTGCTCAGCGAGCTGTCGCCCAAGAACGTGGAGAACTGCAGCATAGCCAATGTATCGCGAGCCGCGAACCCAGATTGGAGTTCAAACGATACAACAGCCCCTACAGGAGTTTCTGTCAGTGTTACCAAAGCGCCTTCTGCCGCAGCGCCGGCAGTTCGCGCATCAGTCAAACGCAGAAGTGTAGTATTGAACTCCATACGGCAGACAATTCGCTGAGACCGTCCGAGTGCATATCCATTTGTCGTAAGTGGCATAACAACTTTGCGGCCCGGAGCAGCGCGCATTTCTGAGGACATCGACAGATTTATAGTGTCTGCATCAATGACCGAGGCTGAAAATGGCACAACGAGTTTTCGTTGTGCGCTGGAGAGCCACAACGTTATCGTTCCAGACTCGTTGCCCGTGCGCAAAGGCTCATAGTCGCAATCAATGATAAGAGAGCCGTCGCGCAATAGCAGGAATGGACCTCGCTGCCGAAGCGTTAGCCCCGATCCGATGGGATCAATGCTTATCGAATCAATCCTGCAGAGATCAACGCTGTTGTTTCGTAATGTCAGGGTCCTTGATGTTCTTACGTCACAATTGAGGGGTTTCATGACAGTACCAAACTTGAGCTCGGCAGTGTCTGCTTGCAGCGCAGGGGGCTTGCGCCGACCCCGCAATACGAACTCTCGAACAATACGCCATTGCGGCACACACGAGATTCTGCGCCGGCCAAGATCTGTATGCAGACGTAAGCGGTAGATCGTTGTCCCGTCGGCATCCTGCGGCACAAACTTCACAAGTATTGTGTCTCGCGCGTTGGCCTGCAGTCGTTGTCTCAGGACCGAGACAACGTTGCAAACGCCCCTGCTTTGTGCGGCATCCTGCAGTGCTATCGAATCGAGTCCAACATCAATACTGCCGGAGTTTTCGACAACTATTGCAACTGTAACCGAATCATACAAATGCGATAGGTCGCCAAGATCAATTGTGTCTCCGCGCAGCGTTGGACTGGACGCTGCTGGGTTGACGGCGTAAACCTGGCGCGCAATGAACTGCTGCATAACGCCAGTTCCGCGAAGTTTGACCGCAACGCTGTCGTTCCTATTCTGAACATCCTTGTACAACAACGAGAATACAGCTGAATCAGGTCCGACCTTCGCTGGCCGGAAGATGCACTTCCAAACTATAGCAGATACGCCGACAAATACTGGATCTGTGTAAGCCCGAAACGAAAAACCATCAGAGCCAGGTACTGAACCTGCAGTCAATCGCTGATCCACGATCGGGACTGTAGCATCAGTTACACTGTACACCGTTACGGGCAGCGTATCAGCACAACTCTGTTCGACGTACACTGAATCAAAATCTATCGTCGTGATATCTGTACCCAACAGCTTATTGGTCTTAAGTCCGGTTAAGACAAAAGACTGCCGAAGGATTGATTTTTGTGCAGCAGCATTCTCGACATCGATCACAAATCGAACCGAGGCAACTACATCTACGGGGAACGGAGAGTGGTCGGCCTTGTAAACTACTTGGTAGTCCTTTGACTGCCCCGCAAGAATAACTTGATTGCTCAGCAACCCGCCAAACTCACTCACAACGGGGCTCTGCTGTCCACTGAGATCTGTGAACGAAGGCTTTATGCGAATATCGATCGAGCTATTGTTGCGAATCCAAATTGTACGATTCACCTGAATGAACGGACGGGTAGCACCAAAGGACACGTTGGTGTCTGCGGTATTGGACTGCTCGAAATACACCTCGATCTGGGCAAACCCAACGGGTCCACCGATGAACATCAATACAACAACGGCTAAAAGAATTCGTGCGATCATGGAGAATGGCCCAGTGGGCATTCTACCACGAACCGAAGATCGAGAGGAACTGCGTTGTGAACAGACCCAACACAATACTTGCTGCGGTCGTGATAGCGAGTGTGATTCCTGCGATTCCGGACGTCACAGGCTGGTGGTTACCTTCAGGCTCTGTGAAGTACATCTTGACGATAAGTCCCAAGTAGAAGTATGCACTTACCAACGATGATAGAACTGCAACAAGTGTAAGCCACAGGTGTGTTTCAACCACCGAGACAAACAGCAAATACTTACCAAAGAAGCCTGCCATCGGTGGGATACCTGCCAGCGAGAACATAAACACCGACATGATGAACGCCAACACTGGTTCACGCTTTGCAAGTCCAGCGTAGTCGCTGATCTGCAGATGTTCTTCGTTGCCACGTTCAAGCAGTCCTACAACGACGAAGGCACCGAGCTGCATAAACACATACGATGTAACGTAGAAATAGATCGCCTCGCGTCCATCCTGCGAGTTAGCGACAATACCCATCAGCAGATACCCTGCATGCGCCACAGATGAGTAGGCGAGCATGCGCTTCACGTTGGTCTGAGCAAGAGCAGTGATGTTGCCGACAAGCATTGTCACAGCTGACATGATGGCGATGATCTGCTGCAGCTGAGGGGTCAGCGCCGAACCTGCTGGCATCAATGCTGTAAAGACGGTTACGAATGCGCTGAATGCCGCAGCCTTGCCTGCCGTGCTCATAAAAGCCGTTACCACCGAAGGGGCTCCTTCGTATACGTCCGGCGCCCACTGGTGAAACGGAAATGCTGCAACCTTGAATCCGAGCGCAACTGCCATCAAGACACTCCCGATTGCAAGCAGCACAGGGAAGTATACCTTACCTGAAGCAACAGCCAGGGCGATCTCGCTGTAGTAGAGCGACCCAGTTGCACCGTAAATAAGCGACATCCCATAGACCAAGAAGCCGGAGGCGAATGCCCCAAGAAGGAAATACTTCAGCGCACCTTCTATGCTGCGAATGTTGGTTCGGAGGAATCCCGTCATGACGTAGAACGAGATCGACATCAATTCCACACCAACAAACAGTGAGATCAGGTTTGCTGAATGTGCGATAAGCATCATGCCGGCAACGGCCGAAACCAGCAACGTATAATATTCGTCCAGCTCGATTCCCTCGCGCTGCAGGTATGGTCTTGCTGCCAGCATCGACATCACACCAGCCCCGCAGAAGAGTACATCAAAGTAGTTTGCAAAGCCCCCTACCGTGACCATTCCTGAGAATGCCGTTGCCTTATATCCGGCATGCAGCATAGCCAGCACTGCTGTAAGCAGAAGCGTAAAGATGTAATAGCCAAAGACCAGACGCGTGTTATCGCGAACAAATGCCTGAATGGCA
>JBEBCJ010000190.1:0-5183 GCA_041157865.1 Bacteroidota bacterium | reverse complement strand
CTGCACGGATAATACGCTCGATCAGATCCTGACGTTCGATGAGTTCCGGGAATACATCACCCATGGTTTCGCAGAGAATGTGCACGTGCTTCCAGAGCACGGGTTCTGTCATACCAAGGTTGCGTGCATATCGTGCGGCCCTACGCAGGATGCGACGCAGCACATAGCCGCGACCTTCATTGCCCGGTATAGCACCATCGGCGATGGCAAACGACAGCGTGCGAATGTGGTCTGCAATTACGCGCATGGCAACTCCGTCGGGGTTGTCGAGCTCGGTTCGATAGCCCCGTCCACAGAGGTCTTCTGTATAGGCTATGATCGGTTGGAAGACGTCAGTGTCGTAATTGGAATTTCTACCCTGCATCACAGCGCAGAGACGTTCAAAGCCCATGCCGGTGTCTACGTGCGTGGCCGGTAGTGCCGAGAGACTGCCATCGGCATTGCGGTTATACTGAATGAACACATTGTTCCAGATCTCCATTACTTCGGGCACGCCAGCATTCACGAGTGGTCCGCCCGACAGATCCGGTGTACGGTCGAAATGGATTTCTGTGCACGGACCGCATGGTCCGGTATCACCCATCTCCCAAAAGTTGTCCTTTTCATCAAAGCGATGGATGTGGGTTTCGGGCAGGTACTTCTTCCAGATCTCAAACGACTCATCATCGGTGCGATAGACCGTTGCGTGCAAGCGGTCTTTCGGCAGCTTGTAGACGTCCGTTAACAGCTCCCACGACCATGCGATGGCCTCTTCCTTGAAGTAATCGCCGAAGCTCCAGTTTCCGAGCATTTCGAAGAACGTATGATGATACGTATCGTAGCCAACTTCTTCGAGGTCGTTGTGCTTGCCCGACACGCGCACACATTTCTGTGTGTCTGCTGCACGGGTAAAATCGCGCCTGCCTGTTCCAAGGAATACATCCTTGAACTGGTTCATCCCGGCGTTTGTGAACAAGAGTGTTGGATCTCCGTGAGGTATCACGGGAGCCGAGGGTACGATGCGATGTCCGCGAGCGGCAAAAAACTCAAGGAACGTCTGTCTGATCTGGCGTGAAGTCATTGAACCTGTATGGGGCTGAAAACAAACCACAAAAGTACGAAGGGCGTAGTTTTGTGGGATGCTCACCGAATTGCTCTCCACGGCCGATGTTTTTGTGGCCACGTTTTCGCGTCCGCTCAAGAATTGCCGCTGGACCAAGGCCGTTGTCAAGGGCGAGTGCACATCCGGCCTCTGGCGCCTGCGAATCGAGTGCTTTACCGACCGCCAGGCCTTCACAGAGCCGGCATCTGAGCCAGTAGGCGACCTTGACCGAGCCCTTACGCACCTCCTGGATGAATCATTCCGGCAGATTCTTGTGCAGACCCCAGCCCGGGATCATCACGTGTTGAGGTCGTTCAAGAGCAGTGGTGCACGAGTATCCGTAACGCATGGCGCTGCAACCCGCACACACTGGAATAGTGTAACGCAAGATCGGAGCAAACAACAACTGCTGACGCCCCAACAGGATGCGTCGTTCCTGCACATAATGGATCTGGCAACTGCAGACGGACGCATCAAAGCTCCAATGGCTGACAAGTTTCGTCAGGTAAATCATATGCTGGGGCGAATAGCGAACAGCGAACAGCGAGCAGCGAGCAGCGAACTCAATCGTCATTCCCGCGATCTTTTTCGTCATTCCCGCGATCTTTTTCGTCATTCCCGCGAAAGCGGGAATCCAGTCCTGGCCCCCCGCTTTCGCGGGGGTGACATTCAACATCGCGGGGGCGACGATTCACGCGAGTTCGTTGTCGTAGATGCGGGTTGCGGTAAGGCATACCTTTCGCTTTCATTGGTGTACGTCATGGAGCGTATGGGACGTAAGGTCCGGCTCATCGGGATCGACTCAAACCCAAAGGTCATTGAACACTGCCGTCAGGTTGCACAAGAGATGGGCTTTGCAGGCGCAGAGTTTCATCAGGGCGGGATCAGTGAGGTTGGCAAGGGGCTAACACTTCCACACTGCGATATGCTCATCGCTCTTCACGCCTGCAACACAGCAACGGATGATGCTCTGGAGCTTGGCCTCAAGCTTTCTGCAAAGACTATGCTCGTTGCTCCATGCTGTCATCACGAGGTTCAGAAACAGCTTTCGAAGGAGCGTGTGCCCAGCTGGGCACGTCCGCTTCTCGATGACGGCATTACGAAGGAACGTCTCGGAGACCTTCTAACAGACACCATGCGACGAGATATCCTGCGCTGGAAGGGCTACGATGCACACCTCGAAGAATTCATCTCACTCGAACACACGCAAAAGAACGTCTTGCTCAGGGCTGAGAGAAAATCAACAGACGATGCAACAGAGCGCTGGCGCCTGTCCGTGGAGGCAATGATTGAAGCATGGGGCGTGCAATGCGCTCTGTGGCCGCGATTACAGTAACACTTGAAACTCACCACTTGAATAGTCTGTCCAACACACCATGAATACCAAACTTCGCGCCCTTGCGCTTTTGCTCATTGCTTGCAGCAGCTACGTTAGTCTAAACGCACAGTCAGATCGCTACCGCGTTGATATCGACCTGCAGAAGGTCGTCAATGATCGTATCACGGTAATGGTTTGGCCACCATCCATAAACAGCGACACAGCGACGTTTGTCTTCCCTGTCACAGTTCCGGGGACCTATGAGGAGCACTTCTGGTGGCGCTTGGTGGAGAATTTCAGAGCCTACGATATCAATCATAAACTCATGGATGTCGGGCGCAGCGCTGACTCACAGTTTGTTGTCCGTAATGCGCGCACACTCCGCTACATCAGCTATGAACTGGAAGACTCATTCGACGATACAACAGGCAAGGTAGACATCTTTGCACCCGCCGGTACTGGTTGGGAGGCCGACAGCATTTTTGTGCTCAATCATGGGGGGGCAATTCCATACATCGACGGCTTACAGAAGCGCGAATACAAGGTTGCAATTCACAAACCAGCACATCTGTGGGGCGGATCCGCACTACCTATTCAACGCATTAGTGCAAATCTGGATGTCTATCAGGCCAAGTCGTACGACGAACTTGTAGACTCTCCTGTGCTCTATTCTCTGCCTGATACTGCAACCTACAGTATCGAGGGCGTCGATGTACTCGTGCACTGCGCACACGCAGGCACAGATACGGTTGCACAGGCGTATGCTAAAGAGCTTAGCAAGCTCACGACAACGATTGCGAAGTTCTTGCCCACGATGCCTGTAAACAGGTACGCGTTTTTGTTTTACTTGTGGAAAGGCGATCGGTCCAAGGTCTCAAAGCCATTCGGCATGGGCGCACTTGAGCACAATCAAAGTTCGTTCTACTTCTTGGGGTTCCAGAAGCGTCCACTTGGATTGCGTGACATCGCTATTCACGAGTTCTTCCACATTCTCGTGCCGCTCAATCTTCATAGTGAGGAGATCGACGCCTTTGATTTCCGGACGCCAAAAATGTCGCAGCATCTCTGGCTATATGAAGGTACCACGGAGTACTTTGCCACACTGGCCCCCTTGCATGACAGCACCGTCAAGGAAGAATCGTTCAAGCGCGAGATTCAACAAAAGCTCCGCGATGACGAAGACCTGCCCAAACAGTTCTCAATGACAACGTTTTCGAAGAACGTACTTACCGATGAGTATCACGAATACTATGATAAGGTCTATACCTATTGCGCTGTAAATGCATTTCTCCTCGACATTGCAATTCGCGATGCGTCCGGGGGCAAGCAGGGTCTTGTAGATGTTGTTCTCACGCTCATGAAGAAGTTTGGTCCTAACACTCCGTTCAGAGACGACGAGTTATTCGATCACATCGAGAAGATCACCTCGCCAAAGGTGCGTGCATACCTTGATACATACGTCAAGGGAACTTCACGCATCCCTGCTGCAGAGATGTTCGCCAAGATCGGGTGGAACTATACGGCAGAGAAAACCAAGAAAGAACCGGGCTTTGGTTTCAAAGGAGACTTCACCATGAGTGACGGTAAGCCTTCTCTTGTGCTGCGTCCAACATCAACAGAAAACCCCATGAAGGTCGTAGATGGCGACGTCGTGGTGAGCGTTGAAGGCATGCCTATGCAAGAAGCCATGCAGTCTGCCGAAGGACGCCAGAAACTTTCCAAGTTTCGTAATCCTAAACTTGGTGATGAAATGACGATGACTGTACTGCGTGATGGAAAAGAGCTAGAGCTCAAGGGCGCAGCTGTAACGTTAGACGTCAAAGAGTATCACTTTATCGAGATTGATCCAAAGCCGTCACCAGAGCAGCTTGCGTTGCGACGTGCAGTGTTCTATGCGAATGCAAATCCGTAATCAAACGAACACGTTACGGTAGAGCCTCGTATTCAAAACCCATAGCGTCCTCGTCAAGCACTGAAGCTGGCGTGTTCTTGCCATCTTTACGATACGACCATGGCTCCATGACGTCATTCAAGTTGTTACCTTTTGGAGCACCAGTCACCGGTAGATACGACCTACCATGGCGCATCATCCATGCTGTCCAGATCCGGTCGATGTTGGCATGATGTATCCAGAACACAGGATCGTTTGGCGAGGTATTCTGAGCCATGCTTCCCGCATGACGCTGTGCTGGATTTGCGGGATCTGGTGTAAAGATCCCTCCTACGTATACGTGCACGATGTTATGCATCTTGCTTCGCAATCCAGAACCATCAGCTCTCGCGTCCATGTTCTTGGTGGTGGAATCGCAGAAAATGCCAGACTTACCACGCCATCCCTCTAACGAATTGCGAAAACTCTTTGTTGTATCAACCGATGGGCCCCAAGGCGCTGCATCGTATGCAGACACTGACAACGTTGTTGCTACATCCTGAGCCGTAGGCAGCAGTGTTGGCCAAACGGGATTTATACCGATTGCCCGCGTAAGATACGGCACAGGGTTTGGGTCGGTTTCTATGTCAACAAAAATGGAATCAACATCATCGTCATCTGAAAAATCGATGGTCCACTCTCCTTTGCGAAACGGACCTGTCATCACTGCATACCTATTTGCTGCATCCCCGGAGCCTCCCATGAAGTCATCAGCAAACACTGCTGAAGTACTCGCTGCATCTGTCCAATCCCAATATGGCACTGTTATGTCCTTACCACTCACATCACGCAGGGCTTCCTCGAAGACACGCAGGTATACCCGATGCCATGGGAGAAATGCTGGCCCCATGTGT
>JBEBCJ010000189.1:0-7907 GCA_041157865.1 Bacteroidota bacterium | reverse complement strand
CCTCTATCGCAAGGGTGTCTCTGGAGCGGTTGAATTCGAACTAACAGACGCGGCCTATACCGTTGGAAACAATCTTATTGGCACCCCAGCTCTTGACCTGAGCGGACAGATTATCGGTGTTTCTTCCACTAACACGATAACGTTCAAGCCGTCTGTAGCTCGCTCGGTCAGCAAGAACAGCATTACTGTTACGCTAAACAGCGGCAACGGTATCGGGGTATTGTTTGGTCAGGCAGTTCTGACGTCGAACCCAAATGCAGTCCAGTTTGAATTCCAAAAGGATCCGACGCTTGCCAACTCTAACGGTTTTATCCGTTTTGACGGTGGTTCGCAAAAGTCTATTGCTTTTGAGATCGCGACTGCGAGCCCCTTCCGTGCTCCATTCTACCTTGGCGATGGTTCAACGGATATCCAAATCAAGAATCTTACGATTCGTAATTCAGCATCAAGCCCTGCGAGCTATGCAACGTCGTTGCCATCGATCAACTATGCCTTCAATCAGTTCAAGTACGATGCCGATGTGCGCACGGGCAACGTGACGTACTCTGCAGGCATCGTCAGCCGTCAGAAGGTGCCAACCGGTCGTGACGGAAACAATGCCGACAGGCTTGACACGATACCAGGTCGCAACAACGTATACATGAACAACGAGATCACTGGCTTCGGCTACGGTATCGTTTCGCTTGGTATCGGAACCCTGATCAAGGGCGGTGTTAACGAGTTTCGTCCATACTACTCAACGAACAGCCAGATCGTTAACAACACGATCTATGGAGTTCGTGCTGCAGGTATCTTCCTCGGATACGAGGACAAAGCACTGGTCACGGGCAACCGTATTTACAATGTTGGTACGCAAGCAACTGGTGGCTCTGGTGTAGAAGCTGCTGGCATCGTGGCTGGTGGTATCAACCGTTATCACAACATCAACACGACAGTTGATCGCAACGAGATTTCCTCAGTTGCGGCCGACCTTTGGGCTCGTGGTATCGTCGTCGAGCAGGTGCGCAATGCATACCCAGCACTTGGCGTAGGTGGCACGGAGTATTATCCGAAGGATTCGGAATCATCACTCGTGGCGAATAACATTGTATGGGGCATCCGCCGTGCAGCACCTGCTGCAAACATGGCAGGTATCCACATGCTTACGCAGCGTAGCGTGTCTGCCACAGGCGTAGCAAAGCTTCTAACGCCTTCCGAGAACAACAATGGTTACTTCACGCGCAAGGACATGATCGTGAACAACACGGTCATGATGCAGAACGATAACGTCGTTGGAACTGGAGCCGTCGTCGGCATTGGCGTACAGCATGCCAACGGGGCAGTTGTCAAGAATAACGCTATCGTTATGCAAGGTGCAGCAGATGCAGCAGCAGTGACGCATACTGCACTCCTGCATCAAGGTGTCCAGATGACGGACGGCAACGATCCGATGGCACTGGTTTCTGATCGTAATGCTTTTGAAGCCAACAAGGCGGCACATGTGCGCTTTATCGAAATCAATGCTAACTCTGACCTCATCAGTGCAGGCAGTGATGATGAATTCCGTACGATCACACAATGGCGTTCATGGACACGTCGCGACAACAACTCTGTTGTAGGTGCGATCTCTGCAGACATGGTGTTTGAAGGAGTAGCTCCAAACCAGCGTCTTCGTGTAAAGACGAATCCTGCACCTATTGGTTCGCTGTTGAACAACCGCGGTGAGCGTTTTGCGACGGTTCCAACAGATATCGACGGCTCTGTACGCGGTGCTGCTGGACAGCCTTACGACATCGGCGCAGACGAGTTTGACGGGCGTCAATACGTAAAGGATCTTGAGGCTGTAAGCGTGCTTAAGCCGACAGCATATCGCGCGACATCAGGCCCGAACGCAGATGCTGAGTATATCATGACTGTTGCACCTGTAAGTGTGACTGGCCTTATCCGCAACAATGGTGGTCTGCCACAGACGAATTCACCGATTCGCTGTCGCATCTTCATTGAGACACCAGCGTCGAACAACGCTATGCTAGCGACGCCACAGTTCAGCTCGGCTCCAATCATTGACCGCACTGTGAATTCAAACGTCAACAGCGGACAAGAAGTAAATGTGCTGTTCGCAACTGCTTGGGAGCCGCAGTCATACCAGCAGCTCTCCGGTCTTGGCTACAATGTCCCAATGGCCAAGTCTGCCATGTCGAACAACATGACACCTCGTTACATGATCGAGATCTCAGTTGCATCTGATGAAAACGCAAGCAACAACGTAACATCAAAGGTTGTGCGGTTCTTCATGGTGCGCTCGAACAAGCGAATGCTCGTTTCGCTGCGTGGTGGTGCTGTTACAGTAACAGACCCGGCTGCAACCCCGAATCAGATTGCTTCGCGTCTTAACGGCGACAGCTTGATGGCGACCATCGAGAAGGTTGGCTATGTTGTTGATCCAATCGGTGACAACATCAGCTTCGACGTGATCGACCGTGATGCCTTTGAAGAGCGCGCAATCGATTACACGACATACAAGACAGTGTGGTGGTCTTCAAGCGACGATGCACTCACACGTTACGAGCGCCGTGATCTGCGTTTCTTCGTTGGTGCTGGTAAGGCAAACAACAAGAAGAACCTTGCCATCGCTGGACAGAATTACCCACGACAGCACATTGGTCTTAACGTGATCAACGATCAGAGCTTCATTCAGAGCATCCTGCGTGTTTCGAGTGCGACACCGAACACACCTACTGCCACGTCGTACAGCGGCAAGCGTGTTCGCGGCGAAGCCCTTGCTCGCGGTTCTGTTGAAACGGTATCTCGCACTGGTGTAACAAACGACCCAGAACCAGCTCCTGCGCTTGTACGCACGTATAGCGACCCAACGACATCGGGAGTTGTGCAGCGTGCTTACGTGTATCCAGTTGGAGATCGTACTGTTTCCTCAGACTCTGTAATGGGCACAGCGACTGCATCATTGAACTTCAACTCTGTCTATCTGGGCGTCGATTGGCGTCACTGGCAGACAACAGGCGTTCGTGCAGGTACAGAGCGAATCATTCGTGGTATCGTAGACTTCTTCGAGACCAACGGAGGAATTGCTGTTCCTGTGCAGTTGGCATCGTTCGATGCAAAGGCACGTGGTAATGGTGTAGACGTTTCGTGGACAACAGCCACTGAGGCAAACGCAGATCGCTTTGAGATCGAGCGCAGTGATGTATTGGCTGGTGATGACAACACCTTTAGCACAGTCGGTTCGATGGCTGCTGCAGGCTCATCACAGGCAGCTCGCGACTACTACTACCGCGACGCTAACGTACCAGCGGGCCGCTATTTGTATCGTCTCACCACAGTCGATCGCGATGGTACCCGCGGCAGCACAGCCTCGGTTGAAGTGGAGATCGGTGGTCAGGCTGGTTCAATGGCATCGGTAACACCGCAGCCTGCAGGTGCAGAGGCAACATTGAATGTGTCGCTGTCTGAGAGTGTTGTAGCCAACATCGAGATCGTAAACAATCTCGGTCAGGTAGTCGACGTTATCAGCAACGTAGCGATTCAGTCTGGCTCGCAGACAGTTGCACTGCCGGTATCAGCACTTGCTAACGGTACATATACGGTTGTTATCGTAGCAGGGGAGATGCGTCTAACCACGTCAATGGTTATCCGCAAGTAAGCCCCACGTCTAAGGCAAAAACAAAGCCCGATACTCGCAAAGAGTATCGGGCTTTTTCTATTCCGGTTGGACGATGGGCGGGTATAGCCCTTGAGTATGCTGTATGCTAAGCGTACACGGGTCGGTCTGGAGCAACCATACATTGCATTGAGCATGCGCTGTTAAACAGCGTCTCACAGGGTTCGCACGCCAAGTGCTGCAGATGGCAGCAGTAGTTGCGACAATTCACATACCTCTCAGTAGGAACTCCGCAGTGATGGCATGTGCCGGTGATCTTGCGATCGTCTGTGTGATTTATAGGAACGGTCACGCGTTCATCAAACACGTAGCAAAGTCCGTCCCACAAAGCCCCCTTCGTATGCTCGTCTTTGCCATAGCTAACGATGCCGCCGTCCAGTTGATAAACGTCGTTGAATCCCTCATGAATCATGAATGCTGTGAGTTTCTCACAACGGATTCCACCTGTGCAATAGGTGAGGAAGGTCTTGTCTTTTTTGTCTCCGAAGTTGTTTCGTATCCACTCCGGAAACTCCCGGAACGACTCACAGTCTGGTCGAATAGCCCCACGAAAGTGACCTATGTCGAACTCGTAGTCCGTTCTGCCGTCAATCACAATGACATCCTTCGACTCGAGCATCTCTTTCCACTGGCTAGGGGATAGTCGCTTACCGGTAACATCAAGGGGGTTCGACGGTAGATCTGCACGGAAGGTCACAAGCTCCTTCTTGACACGTACGAACATCTTTCGAAAAGCATGTCCAGAGGCCTCGTCTACTTTGAACACCATATTGGCAAAGCGCGGGTCTTGTGTTAAGGCAAGTCGATATGCATCGCAGGATTCGATTGTGCCAGAAACTGTGCCGTTGAGACCTTCTGGGGCAACCAATATTCTGCCGCGCAGATCAAGTTCGCTGCATAATGCCCGATGTTGGTCGGCAAACTGTTCAGGGTCCTCAATTGCTACGAATTGATAGTAGAGAAGAACATGATACACGGATAACTCCCTGGTAACGTCCTACAAAACGGAGTACAAATCTACGGCCATCACGCATATGGTCGTCTCCAATTCGTAGATTTGTCAAGCATTTAAGAGGTAGGTAAACTGTTGCAGCCCGCGATGTTCGTATCAGTGGTGGTCGCCTTGTGTGCACTAGCTACGCAAGTGCAGGGGCAGTCGTTGCCGGAGCCGCCCCTATTGAAGGTCTACGCATCACACGAGTACGTAAACCAGAACGTGCTATCGCGCTCGCGCGCGGTTCTGCGAAGTCTTGTACTTTCCTACCGAAGCAATGCCGGATTTGAACGTTACCAGCTCGATAGGGCAGCGGTGCACAACGGGAGGGGGCTTCCGGATCGTGCTATTAGCTCGTACGAGTCAGTCTACAAGGTTCACCCACGATCTCCGTATGCCTTAACGGCAGCGATAGAGGCTGGCTTTGTGAGTCTCGAAGGCAATGACCTCGTCTCCGCGATATCACACCTGGAGGTTGCCACTGACATCGCTGCGCGTGATGTGAGTCTACGGCCTGATACGGCGTATCAGCATCTCGCACTATTGTCGTACTACTGGCTAGGGGCTTGTTATGCGCAAGCTGGCCGCTTCGAAGACGCCTGCTCGCAGTGGACAGCATGTGCGCGGCTGAAGTCTACCGATATCATGGCAGCTCGTGCACTTTATGCGATTGCTCAAACTCACGAACTCAACGGCAATGATAGCTCTGCCTTGAGCGCTTACCAATCCGTAATGGATGGATTCCCTAGGTCGGAATATTCGGCAGAGTCCCAATTACGCAGAGCAGTGATCATGCTGCGCAAGCGCAGCCCTGTGCGTGCACTTGATGAGTTACAGGGAATCGATCTTGATTTAGTTCATTTTATGCAGATCGGTGATAGTGCACGTTGCGAATTGGTGCGTCAATATGTGACCATCGTAAGAATTCAGGCGCTCTCGATGCAGCGGCTCTTTGCCCAGTCACTTGACAGTGCGAAGTTGTATCTGGCCCGATATCCGAAGTCAGACAATGACGGACTTGTACGGCTTGCCATGGGTTTTGGCTTTCTCAATACAAATAGGCCAGACTCTGCGCTTTTGCAGTATGACGCTGTGATATCATCGAATGTTCCTGAGGATTCGGAGATTCGGCACCAAGCCTTGTTGTATCGTGGTGTGTCGCTTCTACGTCTGGCACGGGGCAACGAGGCAGAGCAGTTGTTTACCTCGCTTTCTGTGCAGGCTGGGTATCCTTATAAGCCCCATGCGCTTATAGAAGTTGGTCAGGCGCTGTATGAGCGAGAGGAATATGAACGAGCGCAGAAGAGTTTTGATCGCGCAGAACGTGAGGCGCAGGACGCATCCGTGATCCTGCGTGCCCAGATTATGTCTGGCAGTTGTCTGCTTCAGCGTCAGCAATGGGCAAAAGCTGCCGTTGTGTTCGAACGTGCAGAGCGCCTAGCAGAATCTTCAGACCCGCAGCGTGTCCTCCAAAGAGATGAATACCTTGCCGTTGCGCGCCTGCACCGTGGCATCAGTTTAGCGCAGACAAACCAAGAGTCGGCAGCTATTGCTGCCTTAACGGACTTTCTTGGGAATCACCCGAAGGATCATCGGCGCGATGAAGCAACATTTTGGCTTGCAGAAGCAATGTATCGGGAGAACTTGCTAAAGAACGCACAGGAACTCTACGAAGAGATTGTAAAGCGGTTTACGGCAAGCCCGCGGCGAGAGGAGGCCATGTATGGACTGGCTTGGACATTTTTTCGACGGCGTGATTTTACCAAATCGTCGAAGGCATTTGAGGACCTGATCACCTCGTTTCCACAGTCACGGTACGTTATCGAGGCCATGGTGCGCCGCGCAGACGGCCTTTACATATCGCATCAGTTTCGAGCTGCGGCAACACAATATGAGCAGGCGTTTCAGCGTGGCGGTGGTTCGGAAGAGGCCCAATATGCGGGCTTCCAGGCTGGAAATGCGGCCTATCGGGATGGAGATTTCGATCGCGCCCGGCAGTTCATGCGCTCCTTCGTCCAGCGCCATCCAAACAGTAGACTTGCAGATGATGCATTATATCTCATCGGGTGGATCGCATTTCAGCAGCAGGATGATGCCGGCGCGATACGTGAGTTTGAGCGACTGCTGCAGGCCTATCCTGATGCAGACCATGCGGTGAAGGCGTTGTATACCATTGCCGATGCACACTTCAACACGGGCAGTTATGAAACGTCCATCCAAACCTATCGGCGGGTGATGGCGCAGTACCCAAGTCATCCACTGGCAATGGAGTCGGCCAAGAGTTTGCAAGAAGTTCTTGTTGGTCAGGGCAGAACTGATGAAGCACTTGCCGTGCTCGATACGTTGATCGGATTGAATCCAGAGTCAGTAGCCGCAGAAGATTTCACGTGGAGCAAAGCGCAGATATTCTATTCGGGCAGAAATTACTCTACCGCAGCCACTGAGCTGTCTGCCTACCTGAAAAAGTATCCCTCAGCGCAACGTAAGGATGAAGCCCTCTACCTTCTGGGCAAAACCTATCTCGGTATGAATGATGTGCCACAGGCTGTGGCATCATTCCGTGAGCTCGAAAGCAGTTACGCCGCGAGCGCTTATGTGCAGACAAGCAGATTGGATCTGGCGTATTACTATGCCTCTAATGCCAATATGTCGGCCTCAGACAGTATTTATGCCATTGTGCGAGTCAAACATGCGTTTGACACTGCTGCTGCCTCCACAGCAGGCTACGAAATGGCCGAACATGCGCGCATGCGAGGCGATACGGCGTCAGCCATTGAGCTCTACAGGTCCACTGCCGATAGGTATCCAACGGCAGTAAACGGTGCGCAGGCCCGCTATAAGTTGGCGCAGCTATACCGAAAAGCTCATACGATGGACAGTGCCCGATATCACCTGCAGCTGCTTGCGCAACGGACAGATCAGCCATCTGTTGTTGCTAACGTGTTGTATGATCTGGGCACAACGTATTTCCGAGAGAAGAATTACGCTAAGGCATCAGAGTCATTCATACGTGTTCGCGAGGAGTATGCCGGCATAGAAGACTGGTACACGCTCAGTATGCTTGCACTGGGAGAATGTTTCGAACAGTTGCTGCAGAAGAAAGACGCCCTTGATGCTTATATGACGGTTGCCGAATTGCGTCCAGATGATGATTACGGCAAGACTGCGGCCGCTCGGGTAAAACGACTGCGTGGAGGTCGCAAATGAGATTCATGTTGGTCATCATTGGCGCAGCGTTCCTGCTTGCAAATGCTT
>JBEBCJ010000188.1:0-7218 GCA_041157865.1 Bacteroidota bacterium | reverse complement strand
GAAATCTGAAGATATCCAACAGCGTGGTGTGGTAAGACTCGACGATGCACTGAGGTACGTTAGTGGCATCACTGTTGTCAAGGACCAGGTTAACATCCGTGGCGCCTCCGGCTTTGCTCTCGGCGTTGGGTCTCGCACAGCGGTGCTTCTCGATGGGTTCTCGCTTCTGTCCGGCGATAACGGGGATATCAAGTTTGACATACTTCCTGTTATGGACATTGAGCGTGTGGAGATCATCAAGGGGGCTGGTTCGGCGTTATACGGCACGGGCGCATTGGGCGGTGTTGTCAGTATTCAAACTAAGCGTCCTACCAAGGATTTAACAGTGGTAGCACGTAGCTACGGAGGCATTTATACCGGCGCCCCCTATCAACGATGGAACTACCTCAGCAGTGGTTATACATCACTTTCAGGTGCTGATGTTCGCATATCACAGCGGGTGGGCGATGTTGAGTACTCCGTTAGCGCTGGAGTCCGCAATGACCAAGGTTTTAGAGCATATGACGGAGCGCTCCGGGGGTTCGGTTTCGCAAAAGCGACGTATGAGATCGATAAGCAGCAAAGTCTAAAGCTCAGTCTCTTCCATGCAGAGGACCAACGGCAGAATTATTTGTATTGGAAAGACCTCAAGAACGCCACATTACCATCTGCCAACCAGATCTTGGATGAGTATCTGCTTACAAACAAGACAGCAGCAGGCATTGAATACAATAACACCTTTGATGACCAGAACACGCTGATCGCGCGTTATGGGTTCTTTCGGACTGGTCTAGGGTATATCTACAGCAGTAACTCGGCTCCGCCAGACTATTCGATAGCGAATGCGCATACTGTTGATCTTCAGCACAACAGTTCGCTATCGAGCGACATTCTGCTAACCTCAGGATTGTCTGCAAGACTCAATACTGTTCGCAGTGCGATCTATGGGCAGACAATGCAGCACATCGTGAGTTTGTTTTCACAGGCTGAATACAAGTCTGAGTTGGGTCCAGTTTTTACCGTTGGCATGCGACTCGACAGAGAAGAGACATCGACCTTGTCGCCGCATGTTGTCCTCTCTCCTAAGCTGGGTATGTCGTGGCCCATTTCCGATGATCTTACTCTACGTGCCTCCACAGGTCGTGGCTTCCGGGCTCCGACAGTTGCAGAGCGGTATGCAAACGTACAGTATGGTCCATTCAAGGTGAAACCCAACCCCAGCGTTCAGGCTGAGTACTCTTGGTCGAGCGAGATTGGAGTCAACTGGAAATCTCGTGATGTTTTGCCGATCGAAATCGATATAGCGGTTTTTGACAACGAGCTCTTTAGTCTGATCGAGCCCACGTTCGATCTCTCCTCACCTGAGATTCCAATAATCTTCACAAATCTGACTCGGGCACGAATCATCGGAACGGAGATCACTGCAAGGATGGCACTGGGAGCTGGGCTTCTGGCCGAAACGGGTCTCACTCTCATGGATCCACGAGATATGACACTAGGTACAACGCTGATCTTCCGAAATAAAATGCTCTGGTTTTCCAGAGCTTCATGGACCCTGTTACCGTGGCTTGAATTTCAAGCGGAATACCGATATCAAGATCGCATATCCCAGATCAACGATCGACTGGCACTCTTTATCACAGATGCTGATGTTCGTGTACCAGTTCATGTGCTCGATGCGCGTGTGTTCGCCAAGATCGATCAATCGTGGCGGTTGGGCCTGATAGGACGCAACATTACCAACTATGCTTACGTGGAAGCCGTCGGTAACCTCGGACCTACACGCTCTGTGATGCTGCAGCTGGAATATCGCTGAGTTCGCGCACCCTAGTAACGTTGAAGTGAGAAACTCTCACCCAGGTACCTGCGGCGTACCTCTTCGTTATCTGCTATTTCTTGGGCGCTACCGCTTACGTATATGGCGCCGTCGATAAGTATATAGGCCCGATCTGTTATGCTCAGTGTCTCGTGAACATTGTGGTCCGTAATCAGCACACCAATGCCTTTGTGCTTTAGTTCTTGGACTATCTCCATGATGTCCTCCACAGCAATCGGGTCGATTCCGGCAAAGGGCTCATCCAAGAGAATGAACTTTGGGTCTGTTGCAATTGCCCTGGCAATCTCGCATCTGCGGCGCTCGCCCCCTGAGAGCATGTAGCCCTTGCTTTTGCGGATATGCGTGATTCGGAAGTCAACAAGAAGTTGTTCTAATCGTTGCTTCCGTTCATCGGCCGACAAGTCCCGGAGTTCGAGAATTGCCATGATGTTTTCTTCAACGGACATCCGGCGGAACACCGACGCTTCTTGAGGCAAGTATGCCAATCCGCGTCTAGCGCGCCTGTACATGGCCATGGTTGTAATCTCTTCATCATCAAGGTAGACCTTCCCCGCTTCCGGGGGCACCATACCAGTGATCATGTAGAACGTCGTGGTCTTTCCTGCGCCATTTGGCCCAAGAAGGCCCACACATTCTCCCTGCCGTACATAGAGTGTGCTGCCTTGCACTACGACGCGCTTTTTATAGACCTTGCGAAGGCCTTCTGCTCGAAGAATACTCTTGTGATCAGTATCGGACACCACCACTCCGTGCTCGTTTCTTGAGTTGCAGGGAAAGGGTCTTTTCCTTGCCGTCACGAAGAACCGTTACCTTCAGTGTCTGATTTGTTTCAGCATCCAGAATCGCGATGTTGAGATCGTCATCCCGAAGAGTTGGCACTCCGTCAACAGCAATGATAACATCTCCTGGTTCAATTCCTGCAGTTTCGGCAGGGCTGTCGGCAAGGACTTGATTGACAAGTATGCCCTGTTCTGTGGGAAGCCGGTAATATTCGCGGACTTCGTCGGTGATTCCGGTTACCTTCATGCCCGTCCAAAAATCCCGATCGATACTTCCTCTGGACTTTAACTTCTCGGCAATGTTCATGATGCGATCGCTGGGGATTGCAAACCCGATGCCGATGCTGCCTGCCCCGCGCGAACTTGTTGCTGTGGAATAGATGACTGTATTCATACCGATCACTTCACCAAGTGCATTGACAAGCGGACCACCGGAGTTCCCCGATGAGATCGCTGCATCGGTCTGGATCATGTTTCGATAAATACGCTCAACATCAGGCGCATCGTTCTGCGAGAAACTCACACCTGTGTTGGACACGACTCCCACTGTTACGGTGGGCTTTGCATTGTTGTCAAACAGGCCAAACGGATTACCAAAGGCAATCGCCCATTCTCCAACTTCAACCTCTGAGCTGCTGACCATCTTGAGATATGGGAAACCCGAGCCATTGATCTTTAAGAGTGTGATGTCCGTTGTCGGGTCCGTGCCGATGATCTTCGCATCATGCTTGGTCCCGTTCGTAAGGGTGACCACTATTTTCGATGCGTTCCCGGCTACGTGGTCGTTCGTAAGAATGTAACCATCTGCACTTATCAGAAACCCCGAGCCCAACGAGCGCACTTCGTAGTCCTGTTTATAGGTTCTCGAGCGACGACCAAAGAATTTTTCTAGAAACGGGTCTCGAAAGAAATCGTCTATCGGGTCGCGATACAACTGAGAACGGGTCTCTGTAACGTTTATCCCTACAATAGCAGGTGAGCAGCGCTGTACAGCACGCGTAATGGCATTCTTGCGGCTACTGCCTATATCATCTGCCATTGGCGAGTGATTGTACGTCTGTACTGTATTTGCAACTATGCTCATGGGATGCCAGGCAAGCGCAAGCAGAACCGATGCGATATATGGATGTCGAAGGAATCGTCTCATAAGCACCATCGTCGATTTGAGGACAAAAATATTGCCTTCTCTCGAGGTATCTTCGTCCTGATGTTCATCCGCGTTGCACTTCCTGTCCCCCGTCTCGAACCGCTGACCTATCAGCTCGATATCGATGCTCCGGCCGGTATCGGTTACCGCGTGGTGGTACCTCTTGGCAAGAGGATGGTAACCGGAACGATAGTTGAAGTAGGTGTAGCATCGGTTGACAATGTTAAGTCTGTTGTCGAGATTCTGGACGAATGCCCAACGTTCTCAGCCGAACTTCTCGAGCTAACAAAACGCGTAGCTGAATATTATCTCTGCTCTTGGGGTGAAGTTCTTCATGCCGCAATGCCCGGCGGAATGCAGCCCAATGCAGTGATGCGGATCCGGATAGAGCGTCCTCTATCAACATCCGAGTATGAGGCCATTAAGCGTAAGGCGCCAAAACGTGCGCGATTGTTGAGTATACTCGACGAGGCATCGGGCGAGCTAACACTTGCTTACCTGCAGAAGTTGATGAAGTCCAGCTCTGTAGCAGATCAACTCCATGCATTGTTGCGTGATGGTTGGATTAGCATCGTGTATGACCTACAACGTCAGACCTCATCGCGAACAGTTCGCTGTGTAACCGTCAGCAATCAGCTTCTCGATAATGAGGCAATTCTTCGATCTACCTTGGATGAGTTAGATAGAAGAGCACCAAAACAATCACTAGCTCTGGCTTATATATACCTGCACCGTGACAAGGGCCCTGTGACGGTTTCCTCTGTTAGCCATAACACCGGTGTTGCTGCTGCATCTATTGATACGCTCATCGAAAAGGGACTTCTCGAAGAAGTTATAAGAGATTATATCTACGGGAACGAACATCAGCAGCTGACACAGCGCAATGAACGTGATCTCGTGTTATCAACGCAACAAAGCTCGGCGGTTGATGCTGTTATGGACAACATGTCAGAGGGCACGTTCCATGTGCATCTTCTGCAGGGAGTAACCGGTTCTGGCAAGACACTCGTATATCAGCGTCTTATAGACCAGGCAAAGCAGATGGGAAGGGGCTCATTGATACTTGTTCCAGAGATATCATTGACTCCACAATTGGGCGACAGATTTCGATCATTGTACGGAGACGACGTTGCTGTGCTGCATTCCCGTCTATCAATGGGCGAACGTGTGCAAATCTGGAATCGTGTCTCTCGCGGAGAGGTACATGTTGTTATCGGACCACGGTCTGCTGTCTTCGTAGATATACCCAATCTTGGTATCATCATCGTAGACGAAGAACATGAGCCATCGTATAAGCAAGATGATCCTGCACCCAGATACAACGGACGCGACGTCGCGATCATGCGGGCACAAATCTCAAAATGTCCTATAGTATTGGGATCGGCAACACCGTCGCTGGAGACGTTCCACCATGCCAATCTTGGCCGTTATACGCGTCATCTTATGCCGGAACGTGCAGATGGGGCCTCTTTCCCTAATGTGCGCCTTATCGATATGCGTCAAGCGCGAAAGATGAGGCAGTTAAGCGGCTCGTTTGCAGTTGAAACGCTAGCGGAGATTGCCGAACGACTGAAGGTTCATCAAGGCGTTCTCGTTTTTCTAAACCGACGAGGTTTTGCTTCACAGATCCAATGCAGTGATTGTGGCAGTGTTCCGATGTGCAGTAATTGTGATGTTGCGCTCACCTATCATAAGTATCCCGGTGTCATGAAGTGCCACTACTGTGGTTATGGCTCGCCCTTTTACAGTGCCTGTACAACATGCGGTGGTACAGAGTTAGCAGAGCTTGGATCCGGTACACAGCGAATTGAGGAGGAGCTTGTCAGCAGCCTAACATCATACATCGACCGGCCTATTCATGTTGCTCGCATGGATGCCGACACTACATCCCGCAAGGGACAACACAGGAAGCTTCTTCAACAGTTTAGTGATGGAACGATTGATGTGCTGGTTGGTACGCAGATGATTGCCAAGGGACTTGACATTGACCGGTGTACTCTCGTTGTTGTCGTGAATGCAGATCAGTCGCTTTACCAGGGCGATTTCAGAGCCAGCGAACGTACACTGCAGCTCATGCTGCAAGTGAGCGGTAGAGCAGGTCGCAGAGCTGGTAGTCCTGGACTAGTGTTGTTGCAAACATCAACCCCTGAACACTCAACTATGCGTATGTGTTTGTTGGGTGAATCACATCAGAGTCAACTAGCGGAGTGGTACGCAGAAGAACGCGCCAGTCGGTCTGAGACACAATATCCGCCGTATGCACGATTTATTACCATTGAGCTGCAGTCATTCGCAGAAGACGTAGTTCAGCACCATGCTGAGATTGTCTGGGCCATGCTGCCAAAAGATGATAAATCTCTTTGTTCATATCCACCTGTGCCCCCTGCCGTTGCTCGCTTGCGAAATATTTATCGAAGGATCATCGTGATCAAAAACGATAGGATTCATGATCCCTCAGGTCAGATTTGTAGAGGCTACTTGCGCACGTTACTGAACCAATATTACGCTAGTCATGCTCATCGTGATGTACGATTAACTGTCGATATGGATGCAAGGGGCTCATGGTAATTAGAACAAGGCATTAGAGACTGCGAACCTAATCTCAGGTATGTCGCGTTGTGATAGGCGAGCAATCACGTCTACGCGCAGAAAGATCAGAACACGGTTGATACTGAGCCCCACATCGTAATAGAATTTATCTGCCGTTTCAGCAGTGGTCTTCAGAACTGGCTTGTATGCCTGCAATGTGGCTTCCGAAAAGGTGGTCCACGCGATGCCGCCAAACAGTATGAGCTCTAATCCAAAAGAGGCTACGTTGGGTATTCGTAGGACGCCCGGCACAACTTCGCCGAAGTTGTGACTTAGCGTCATGACGAAGGACCGGTCTCCGTAGAATTCCTTTACTCTCATGCCACGAAAGGCATTGCCAACGGCTATCCCATTGAGGCTGGTCTCTGTGCTCATGAAACGCTGCGGTGGAACGGCTCCCCAAGACCATGTGCCAGCCACAGAAAGGTCGAGTGTCCACAGTGGCAGTGTAGGCATGCGGACAAATCCCTGCCAACTGAGAAGTCCAAATGAGAAGTCGCCCCCAAGTATGCCACTGTCTGCTATCTCGTATACCAGTTGCAATCCCCGACGTGAAATACGCCGCAGTGGAGAATAATCCAGCAGCAGTTCCCCCGTTAACGAGTTCATACGACCCGATTTGATAGTAGGGTTAATGCGTTGTGTATCTCTGCGCGGAAAAAGATGAAAATAGTTTGATGTGACGGCGCTTTGTTGATCAGCTGAAGCATACCGTAGGGAAAAGCTGCTGGGTCGAATGAACTGTTCACGACCAAGGAAACGCAGTTGTCCCCAACTGTAGGATGATTCCAGTGTTAGCCCGGTATTGTAGTAGTAGTCACCGTAGTCATTGCCGAAGATTAATGATGTTACAGTTACCAGGTTCTGCCTAAACGCGCTGGCATTAT